>JBKHWN010000089.1:0-25622 GCA_046566505.1 Gammaproteobacteria bacterium | reverse complement strand
CTTGCGTTGCAGCCGCAGCGCGACCTTGCTGCCCGGTTTTTCCGCGGCAACGCGGTCCATCAGCTCGCGCGGGGAATTCACTTCCGTGTCACCGATAGCGACGATGACGTCGCCCGGCTGGACGCCGGCGCGGTGTGCCGGGCCGTTGCGCAGCAGGCCGCTGATCAGCACGCCGCGCGGCGCGGTGATGCCCAGGGCCTGGGCGAGTTGCGGGGTGAGCGTCTGCGGCTCGACGCCGAGCCAGCCGCGGATGACCCGGCCGCTGGCCAGCACGTCGGTGAGTACCTGCTGGGCGATGCGGGTGGGAATGGCAAAGCCGATGCCCTGGTAGCCGCCACTCTGGGAAAAGATGGCGCTGTTGATGCCGACCAGACTGCCGGTGGCATCGACCAGCGCACCGCCGGAGTTGCCCGGGTTGATCGCGGCGTCGGTCTGGATGAAATCCTCGAAGGTGTTGATGCCCAGTTCGCTGCGACCGACGGCGCTGACGATGCCGATGGTCACCGTCTGCCCGACGCCGAACGGGTTGCCGATGGCGAGCACGACATCGCCGATCTGCAGCGTGGCCGAATCGCGCAGGGCAACCGTCGGTAGCTCGGGCAGGTCGATCTTCAGCACCGCGAGATCGGTCTCCGGGTCGCTGCCCACGATACGGGCGCGCGCCTCGCGACCGTCGCGCAGCGCGGTGACGATCTCGTCGGCGCCGGCGACCACATGGTGGTTGGTGAGCACATAGCCGTCAGCACTGACGATCACGCCGGAGCCGAGGCTGGACTCCATGCGCTTGCGGGTCGGCACCCGGTCGATTCCGAAGAACTGGCGGAAGCGCGGGTCGGCGAACAGCGGGTTGATCGGCGTTTCCACCGTCTTGCTGGTGTAGATGTTCACCACCGCCGGCGCCGCGCGGTTCACCGCCTTCGCATAGGACACCGGACCGTCACTGCCCGCCGGTTCCGTTGCCGGTGCCGGGCTCGACTGGACGATGACTGCCGGCGCCGGGGGGGGCACCGGCTCATCCGGCAGGAAGCGGATGATGATCAGCGCGGCAACCACGCCGCCGATCACGGGCCACAACAGGAAGCGCAACAGGCGGGACATGGGCGTCGCAGGGTAGTGCCGGGAGGGTGCACAGGGTAACGTATTTCCCGGAATTTCCCGTTGCCCCGTCTCCCAGGGTTCTCCCATGCCAGGTACCCCCATGGCCCGTCGCCAGGACGTGCTCGCCGCGCTCGATACGCTGTTGTCGCCGCAGTTGTTCGCCGATTACTGCCCGAACGGGTTGCAGGTCGAGGGCCGGGGCGAAATTCGCCGGCTGGTCACCGGCGTCACCGCCTGCCAGGCGTTGCTGGATGCGGCCGTCGAGGCGGAGGCCGATGCGTTGCTGGTGCACCACGGCTACTTCTGGAAGAGCGAGGACGCGCGCGTCACCGGCCTGAAGAGGCGCCGACTGGCGACGCTGCTGGCGCACGACCTGAACCTGTTTGCCTACCACCTGCCGCTGGATGCCCACCCTGAACTGGGCAACAACGTGCAGTTGGCCCGTCGGCTGGGGCTGGTGGTCACCGGCCCGCTGGATCCGCAGGACAAGCGCGTCGTCGGCAATACCGGCGAACTGGCCGCGCCCGAGGCGGCGGGGCGGTTCGCCGCGCGTGTCGGCCAGGTGCTCGGTCGCGAGGTGTTTCATGTCGGCGACGCCCGGGCGCCAGTGCGCACCGTTGCCTGGTGCACCGGGGCGGCGCAGGGCTACATCGAGCAGGCGGTGGCCGCCGGGGTCGATCTGTACCTCACCGGCGAGGTGTCCGAGCAGACCGTGCACATTGCCCGCGAGACCGGCATCCAGTTCCTGGCTTGCGGCCACCACGCCACCGAGCGCTACGGCGTGCAGGCGGTGGGCGACTGGCTGGCCGCGCACTTCGGCATCGAACACCGGCATATCGATATTCCCAACCCGGTGTAACGGTGGCCGGGTGCGGTGGCTATAATCCGCGCGCTTTTCCCGCCCACCTGCATTCCGGTACCTGATCCCATGTCGAAACTGGTCAAGCCGCACGGCTGCGACGTCCTCAAGCCGCTCCTGCTCGAAGGCGACGCGCTCGCCACTGCAAAGAAACGCGCTGCATCACTGAAGAAGGTGGTGATGGGTTCGCGGGAAACCGGCGACCTGATCATGCTCGGCATCGGCGGCTTCACCCCGCTGGCCGGCTTCATGGGCAAGGCCGACTGGCACGGCGTCGTGACGAAGATGCAGATGGCCGACGGCCTGTTCTGGCCGATCCCGATCACGTTGTCCACCGACGAGGCAACCGCGGGCGGGCTGGCGGTCGGCGAGGATGTGGCGCTGGTCGACGGCGAGACCAATGAGCTGATGGGTGTGCTTACCCTGCAGGAAAAGTACGGCATCGACCGCGAACTCGAGTGTCGCGAAGTGTTCCGCACCACCGATCCGGCGCACCCGGGCGTGAAGATGGTGATGGAGCAGGGCGCGGTGAACCTGGCAGGTCCGGTGCAGGTGTTTTCGCAGGGCGAGTTCCCGAGCAAGTACGCCGGCATCTACATGACGCCGGCCGAGACGCGGGCGCTGTTCGAGGAAAAGGGCTGGAAGACCATCGCGGCGTTCCAGACCCGCAACCCGATGCACCGTTCGCACGAATACCTGGCCAAGATCGCCATCGAGATCTGCGACGGCGTGATGATCCACTCGCTGCTGGGCAAGCTGAAGCCCGGCGACATCCCGGCCGAAGTGCGCCAGGAAGCGATCGGCACGCTGATCGACAACTACTTCGTGAAGAACACCGTGGTGCAGTCTGGCTACCCGCTGGACATGCGCTATGCCGGTCCGCGCGAGGCGTTGCTGCACGCGCTGTTCCGCCAGAACTACGGCTGCACGCACCTGATCGTCGGCCGTGACCATGCCGGCGTGGGTGACTACTACGGCCCGTTCGACGCGCAGCACATCTTCGACGAGATCCCGAAGGACGCGCTGGAAACGAAGCCGCTGAAGATCGACTGGACCTACTGGTGCAACGCCTGCGGCACCATGGCCTCGGCGCGCACCTGCCCGCACGACGAGTCGAACCACGTGAAGGTTTCCGGCACCAAGCTGCGCAAGTTGCTCAGCGAAGACCAGCCGGTGCCGGACAACTTCTCGCGCCCGGAAGTACTGAAGGTGCTGCAGAAGTACTACGCCGCGCTGGAAGCGCATGAAAAGGTGAAGGTGGAGTTGAAGGGGCACTCGGCCCGCTGACGCCCAGCGGCGGCTTCACCGGGGCTGCGTCCCTGCACACAAACCCTGCACACAAAAAAAGCCGCGATGATTCGCGGCTTTTTTGTGGCCTTTTCCCGCCCGGGAATCAGGCGGGATCGGTCGGCGGTGTGCGCCGGCGCAGCCCGTAACCCTCGGAAAGAATGCCCTCGTCGTCCGGCGTTTCCCGCTCATAGTAGTCGCGCGGCATGGGCGCGGTCGCCAGGTCCGGCTCGGCGGAATTCTGTTTGCCTGCCGGTTGCCCTTTCAGTCCGAAGCCTTCTGCCAGCGACCCGCGCTCGCGGGCGCCGGCTGCGTAGTAATCGCGCGGCATGGGCAGTTCCTGCGCGCTGTCGGCAGGCCGCGGTTGGCTGCCCGGCGGTGCCAGCTGGCTGGCGCGCAGTTGGGCAATCGCCGCGCGGATGCGGCGCCGGCGATCCACATGGGGACGCAACGTGTAGCCGCAGGCGAGGCCGGCAAAAAAGGCGATCACGACAAACATCAGCAGAAAGGTCATCGCAGGGTCCTGGATCGTTGTTCCTTATCGCGGGGCACGCTTACCATGCCCGAATCCTCTCGCAACGGCCACGCATTGTATGCAGGTAGTCTCCGAAGCAGCAGGGTCTTCACGGATGGAAGGTCCTGCTGGTCCGCTGGAAGTGCTGGTCGATTTGCCGGCCGGTGTGGACATGGGCGCCGACCTGGTGATCTGCCATCCGCACCCGCTGCACGGCGGAACGATGCACAACAAGGTGGTGCACACCCTGGCGCGCGCGGCGCGCGACGAAGGCATGCGCGCGGTGCGTTTCAATTTTCGCGGTGTTGGCAGGAGTGCAGGGACACATGATCAGGGGGTGGGCGAGGTAGACGACTTGCTGGCCGTTGTCGATGGGCTGGCGCGTGAAGCCGGTCGCCCCTGCCTGCTGGCCGGTTTTTCCTTCGGCGCCTGGATAGCGGCTGCTGCCGCCGCACGGTTGGCGGATGCCGGGCGACCGCCACTTGCGCTGCTGCTGGTTGCGCCGCCGGTGTTCTACCCCGGCTTTGACTCGCTGCCCGCGTTGCCGCTGCCGGTCGAGGTGTTCATGGGTGATGACGATGAGGTGGTCGACGCGGCCGCGGTGCGGGACTGGGTCCGGTCGACACCGTCGGCGCCCCACCTGCGCCGGTTCCCGGCAACGCACTTCTTCCATGGCCAGTTGTCCGCCGTGAAGGACGCGACCGCCGAATGGTTGCGCGCAAGCCTTCCCCGCGCCGCAGCCGGGCAGTAAATTGCCGCGCCGTCATTCCGCCGGGAAGAGCCCCTGATGCCACTGTCGCCGCGTGCCCACTACGAGCAGGACCTCGTGCGTCCGGGTTTCCAGCACGATGCGGCCCAGGCGCAGGCCGTCGATGCGTTGCAGGCGCTGCACGAGACGCTGGTGTCGCGCTGGCAGGCCGACCGACGGGTGATGAGCCGCCTCTCGCGAAGCATCGGCGGGCGCGACCCGGTGACCGGCCTCTACCTCTGGGGCGGTGTCGGGCGCGGCAAGACCTACCTGATGGACATCTTCTTCGAGAGCCTGCCGTTCCGGCGCAAGATGCGCTCGCATTTCCACCGCTTCATGCAGCGGGTGCATGCCGAGTTGCGTACCCTGTCCGGCGAGCGCAATCCGCTGGATACGGTGGCCGACCGCTTCGCCCGGGAAGCGCTGGTCATCTGTTTCGACGAGTTCTTCGTCTCCGACATCACCGACGCGATGATTCTCGGCAACCTCTTCGAGAAGCTCTTCGACCGCGGCGTGACGCTGGTCGCCACCTCCAATATCGTGCCGGACGACCTGTACAAGGACGGCCTGCAGCGCGAACGTTTTTTGCCGGCGATCGCCATCCTCAAGCGCAACGTCCAGGTGCTCAATGTCGACAGCGGCATCGACTACCGGCTGCGCGTGCTGGAGAAGGCGGAGATTTTCCATTGCCCGCTCGATGCGGCGGCCGACGAAGGCCTCGACCGCAGCTTTCGCGAACTGGCGCCGGCGATGGAGCTTTGCGAGAACGATTGCCGCATCGACATCAACGAGCGGGAGATTCCCGCACGCAAGCTGGCCGATGACGTGGCCTGGTTTGATTTCGGGCCGCTGTGTGCCAGCCCGCGCAGTGCCGCCGACTACATCGAGATCGCCCGCCAGTACCATGCCGTACTGCTCAGCAACGTGCCGCGCATGGATGCGTCGACGGACGATGCGGCCCGCCGCTTCATCAACATGGTCGACGAGTTCTACGACCGCAACGTGAAGCTGATCCTGTCGGCAGCGGTGCCGCTGGAATCGCTCTATGCCGGCGGCCGGCTGGTGTTCGAGTTCCGGCGTACGCAGAGCCGCCTGCTGGAGATGCAGTCGCACGAGTACCTGGCGCGCCCGCACCGGCCGTGACCGGCTGGTCATCCTCCATGGGTAAACAACTGCGCTGCTGATGACGATATTCACGCTTTGGTGACATTCACCCGTTGGTGGCATTCACCCGCTGGTGATAGTGGCTTGGTACGGAGCGTCGCCGCATAATTCCGGCCCGCCAACAGCCACCCGGAGACGTACGCCCATGATCCCGCGCACCCTGTTCAATTCCGACCACGAAATGTTCCGCGATGCGCTGCGCAAGTTCCTGGAGAAGGAAGCAGTGCCGCACCACGCGGCATGGGAAGAGGAAGGCGTCGTTTCGCGCGAGCTCTGGTTGAAGGCCGGCGAGCAGGGCTTCCTCTGCCCGTGCGTGTCGCCGGAGTACGGTGGCGCCGGTGCCGACTACCTGTACAGCGCCATCGTGATGGAGGAAGTTTCGCGCATGGGCCTGACCGGCATCGGCTGGGGCCTGCACACCGACATCGTCGCGCCGTACATCGAGCACCACGGCAGCGAGGCGCAGAAGCAGAAGTTCCTGCCGAAAATGATCACCGGCGAGTGTATCGGTGCCATCGCCATGACCGAGCCGGGAGCCGGTTCCGACCTGCAGGGCGTGAAGACCACGGCCGTCGACAAGGGCGACCACTACCTGCTGAACGGTTCCAAGACCTTCATCACCAACGGTCAGAATGCCGATCTCGTCATCGTCGTCGCCAAGACCGATCCGGCCGCCGGTGCCAAGGGCATTTCGTTGCTGCTGGTCGAGCGCGGCATGGCCGGCTTCGAGCGCGGCCGCAACCTGCACAAGGTTGGCATGAAGGCGCAGGACACCTCCGAACTGTTCTTCAACGACGTGAAGGTGCCCAAGGAAAACCTGCTCGGCAAGGAGGGCATGGGCTTCATCTACCTGATGACCGAACTGCCGCAGGAGCGCCTGGGCATCGCGGTCAATGGCATCGCCATGGCCGAGGGCGCGTTCAAGCTGACGCTGGACTACGTGAAGGAGCGCAAGGCATTCGGCAAGGCCATCGCCGATTTCCAGAACACCCAGTTCAAGCTTGCCGAGCTGCACACGAAGATCGAGATGGGCCGCGCCTATGTCGACCGCTGCCTCGAACTGCACATGAACAAGCAACTGGATGCCGCTACGGCGTCGGCGGCGAAATACATCATCACCGACCTGCAGTGCGAAGTGCTGGACGAGTGCGTGCAGTTGTTCGGCGGCTACGGCTATATGTGGGAGTACCCGGTGCCGCGCATGTGGGCGGATGCCCGTGTGCAGCGCATCTACGGCGGTACCAACGAGGTGATGAAGCTGGTCGTCAGCCGCGCCATCCTCAACGGCTGACGGCTGGGCGGGGGGGGGGCCGCTCTTTCCCGCGCATTCTCGCCACACCTTGCGGCAACCCTCCAGAGTGGTACTCTCGTCCCATTCTGGAGGGTTGCCCATGAACACCAAGCTTGTTGCCCTGGTTACCGGTGCCTCCAGCGGCATCGGCGCCGACATTGCCCGCGATCTGGCGGCGCGCGGCTGGCACATCGTGCTTGTGGCGCGTCGCCGCGAGCGGCTGTCGGCGCTGGCGGAGGAACTCGCCCGGAGCCACGGCATTCGTTGCCACGTACTCGCGGCCGATCTGGGTGACCGTGGACAACTGGGCACGGTGGTCGCCGATGCCGCGCGCTGGGCGCAGGGTGAGGGCTTGACGCTCGCCGCGCTGGTCAACAACGCCGGCTCCGGTGTCTGGCGCCACTTCGACGAAGTGCCGCGCGAGATCGCGCAGCGCGACATCGACCTCAACGTCACCGCACTGACCACGCTGACCCACGACTTCCTCGCCGTTGCCAAAACCCACGGCCAGCGCGCCTACGTGCTCAACATCGGCTCGCTGGCCGGCATCCTGCCGACCGCGCGCTACGCCGTGTATTCGGGCACCAAGGCCTACGTGAAACAGTTCACCGAAATCCTGGCCTACGAGCTGCGCGATACGCCGGTCACCGTGACCTGCATCTGTCCCGGCGGCGTGAAGACCGAGTTCGTCGCACTGGCCGGCCAGGAACTGAAGAAGGACGTCGGCATGATGGAATCGCCGGTGGTGGCGCGCATCTCGGTGGACGCGATGCTCGCCGGCGAGGTGATCTGCGTGCCCGGGCTGCTTAACAAGGTGTCGGCATTGGCGCGCTTCCTGCCGCGACCGCTGAAGATGCGCCTGGTCGAGCGCAGCATGCAGATGGCGGTGCAGGAAAAGTAGTTCGCACGCCGGAGAGGGCCAGCCGATGAACCCGCCTGCCAGCGACATCCGCGCCATTTTTTCGCCGGTACGTCGTGCCGAATGGTGGTTCTGGGGGCTGCTGCTGGCGGCGCTGGTGCTGCAGGTCATTCCGGCCAGTCGCCGGGTCTATCTGGATGTGTTCGCCGCCGCCGGGCTGGATCCGCAGTTGGCTGCCTGGGAAAGCATTCTCTGGCACCACGGCGGCACTTTCCTGGTGTTCCTGCTGCCGTTGCTGCTGATGCGGCGGCTCGGCATCCATGCGCAGGGGCTTTCGCTGTTCCGTCCCGGCGACTGGCGCTGGGGACTCAGGTGGACGCTCATCGCCTGTGCGGTGGTGACCGTGCCGACCTGGATTTCGTCCCATGACCCGCAGATGCAGCTGGAGTACCCGCTGGCGATGCGCGCCTTTGACGATGGCTGGCTGTTCGCGCTGTTCCTGGCCAGTTACCTGCTGTACTACATCGGTTGGGAGGCCTTCTTCCGCGGCTTCATCGGCTTCGGCATGACCGGCCTCGGCTATACGCCATTCCTGGCGATGATGGTGCAGGTGTCGTTGTCCACCCTGATCCACATCGGCAAGCCGGATGCCGAACTGACTGGCGCCATCGTTGGCGGCGTATTGATGGGCGTGCTCGCGCTGCGCTCGCGTTCGCTGCTCTGGCCGCTGCTGTTCCACTTCTACATCGGCATCCTCAACACGCTTTTCTGCTGGCTGAACCGGTGAGCGTGATCACGCGCGCCCTGGTGACCGGTGCCAACGGATTCATCGGCGGCAACCTCTGTGCGGCACTGCGCGAGCAGGGCATTCCCGTGCGCGGCCTGGTGCTGGCGGGCACGGACACGACGTCCATCGTTGCGCTGGGCGTCGAGGTGGTGACGGCGGACATCGCCCTGCCGCTGGATCCCGGACTGTTCGCCGGGGTCAGCCATGTGTTCCACCTTGCCGCGATCGCCCTGGACTGGGGGCCTGGCGAGTTGTTCGAGCGGGTCAACGTGAACGGCACGCGCCATGTGCTGGAAGCGGCCTGTGCTGCCGGCGTGATGCATGTCGTGCACATGAGTTCGCTGGCCGTGCATCCGTACACCGGCCATGTTGCAGGCGATGAAAACACGCCGCGCGGCTGGAACATCAATGCCTACACGCGGACCAAGAATCTTGCGGAAGACATCGTGCAGTCTTTCCGCGGGCGATTGATGGTGACGATTATCCGTCCCGGCGTGGTTCCGTACGGCCCGGGTGATCGTCTCAGTCTGCCGGGACTTGTCGATGCGCTGTCCCGGGGCATCTACGCGCATGTCGGCGCGGGTCGGACGCGGGTCTGCTTGTCGTACGTGGAAAACCTCGC
Source organism: Gammaproteobacteria bacterium (assembly GCA_046566505.1). GTDB lineage: Bacteria > Pseudomonadota > Gammaproteobacteria > Pseudomonadales > JADFDG01 > JADFDG01. Next base: position 16,393 of record JBKHWN010000089.1, on the reverse strand, counting down.
CGACGGCATGATCCTGGCGGCCTGCCGCCATGGCGAGAGCGGCGCTGCCTACGTCATGGCCGACGACGTCATGACCTGGCATGAGTTCATCGATGCAGTGGCCGACGCGTTCGGCTTGCCGCGCGCGCGGCGCAGCGTGCCCTTTGCCATTGCCTGGATCGCGGCGACGGTGCTGGAGACGGTCTACCGGTTATTGCGGGTTCGTTCGGCGCCGGTGCTGACGCGCTACCGCATCAGCCTGTTTCGGGGCGATCTGGTTTTCTCAAGCGCGAAGGCGCGGCGTGAGCTGCGGTATCGGCCCCGGGTGCCGCTGCATGAGGGGCTGCGTCGAACCCGCGCGGGCCTTGATCGGAAGTGAGATCAACCCGTGACTTCCGTGTCGTGTGCCGTCGATCAGGCCGCATTGCATCTTTATCGTGAGCAGCCGGCGCATCAGGGCGCCGGGTTGGGCTGCTCCACGTGGATGGCCTCTATTGCCGCCAGCAACTCATCGCTGAGTTTCACTGCAGTGCTGGCGATATTGCTGCGCAGTTGTTCCATGGACGTCGCGCCGATGATGTTTGCCGTCACGAACGGCCGCGTCGTCACATACTGCAGCGCCATCTGTACCGGATCGAGGCCGTGCTCGCGCGCCAGCGCGACGTATTTTGCCGTGGCGATTTCCGCCTGCGGATTGGTGTAGCGCGAAAAACGCCTGAACAGGGAAATGCGCGCCCCTTCCGGCCGTGCGCCACCGAGGTACTTGCCCGACAGCACGCCGAAGGCCAGTGGCGAGTAGGCAAGCAGGCCGACCTGCTCGCGGTGCGCGATTTCGGCCAGCCCGATCTCGAACGTCCGGTTGAGCAGGTTGTACGGGTTCTGGATGCTGGCAATGCGCGGCAGGGCGCGCGTTTCGGCGGCATGGAGGTAGCGCATCGTGCCCCAGGGGGTTTCGTTGGAAATCCCGATATGGCGTACCTTGCCGGTTTTCACGATGTCGGCGAGCGCCGCCAGGGTTTCCTCGATCGGCGTGCTGGTTTCGGCGTCATCGTGGCGATAGCCGAGCTTGCCGAAGTAGTTGGTGTTCCGGTCCGGCCAGTGCATCTGGTAGAGGTCGAGGTAGTCGGTCTGCAGGCGCTGCAGGCTGCCGTTGATCGCCTCTTCCAGTTGTGCGCGGTTGAGTCGCGGCTGCCCGCCGCGGATATGGGGCAGCCAGTCGGCCTGGCCGACGACCTTGCTGGCCAGCACCAGCCCGCTGCGCCTGCCGGGGTTGGCCCGGAACCAGTTGCCGATGATGGTCTCGGTGGTGCCATAGGTCTTCGCGGTGGGCGGAACGGCGTACATTTCCGCCGTGTCGATGAAGTTGATGCCCTGCGAGACGGCGTGGTCGATCTGCGCAAAGGCCTCGCTCTGGGTGTTCTGCTCGCCCCAGGTCATGGTGCCCAGGCACAGGGCGCTCACCTTGAGGCCGGTACGGCCGAGTTCACGGGTCTCCATCGGTCGGGCGGCTCCATCTACCTGATAAACAAGGGTATCCGGCGATGTGCCGGGAGGGCCCGGATAGTAGCAGCAAGGCCCCCGGGACGGCCCTGCGGGAAACACCAAAAACCACGTTGTCAAAGGTGGGGTGCTTGAGTAGAATGCGCCGCTCCGTTGCGGGCAGGTGCGCGCCAGGCGTTTCTTTCCCAAGCGTAACCCCCTGTCCTGCCGCCAGTTTTGAGGCAAGAAGATCATGAAAACGTTCAGCGCGAAGCCGCATGAAGTGAAGCGCGACTGGTATGTCATCGACGCCGATGGCAAGACCCTGGGTCGCATGGCAAGTGAAATTGCCACCCGTCTGCGCGGCAAGCACAAGGCAGAGTTCACCCCGCACGTCGATACCGGCGACTACATCGTCGTGATCAACGCCGGCAAGGTCCGTGTCACCGGCAACAAGGCCCAGGACAAGATCTACTACCGCCACACGGGCTATCCCGGCGGTATCCGTGAGGAAAGTTTCGAGAAGCTCGTGGCCCGCAAGCCCGAGCGCGTGATCGAGATGGCGGTCAAGGGCATGCTGCCGCACAACCCGCTGGGTCGTGCCATGCTCCGCAAGCTCAAGGTATACGCTGGTGCCCAGCACCCGCACGCTGCCCAGCAGCCCCAGGAACTGAACGTAGGTTGAGGCTCGTTACGTGGAAAAGAACATAGGTACCGGTCGCCGCAAATCCGCCACTGCCCGCGTGATCGTTCGTCCGGGCAAGGGCAATATCGTCATCAACGGCAAGTCGCTGGATCAGTACTTCGGCCGGCAGACCAGTCGCATGGTGGTGCGCCAGCCGCTGGAGTTGATCGAGTCCACCGACAAGTTCGACATCGTCGTCCGTGTTGAGGGTGGTGGTGCCAGCGGCCAGGCCGGCGCGATCCGTCACGGCATCACCCGTGCGCTGATCCAGTATGACGAGACGCTGCGTTCGCCGCTGCGCAAGGCGGGCTTCGTGACCCGTGACGCGCGGGAAGTCGAGCGCAAGAAGATCGGCCTGCGCAAGGCGCGTCGTCGTCCGCAGTACTCCAAGCGCTGATCTGCTGCTGCGCTTCGAAAAGGGCGCCCAAACCGCGAGGTCTGGGCGCTTTTTCGTATATGGCGAGTGCGCGTTCGTCACGGAAGGCGGCGTTGCTCGTGTTGTGAAGAGTGGGTGTTTTTATTAACATTTGCCCCCCTTTTTCGGGCCTTTCCCGTTTGCCCGGGATGCAGGAGATGCGCAATGAGCACTGAGGGTGTAGACAACAGCCGGCGCACGTTCCTGGTTGGCCTCACGGCCGCCACGGGTGCCGTTGGCGCGGCCGTCGCCGCAGTCCCGTTCGTGATGTCATGGACGCCCAGTGCGCGCGCGCGCGCCGCCGGTGCCGCCATTGCCATCGACATCAGCAAGATCGAGGAAGGCGGCTTCGTCATCAACGAGTGGCGAGGCAAGCCGGTCTGGATTCTGCGGCGTACCCGGGAGATGGTGGAGACGCTCGCTGCCCAGGACAAGGACCTGCGTGACCCTGCCTCGGAAGAGCCCCAGCAGCCGGTCTATGCGCAGAACCCGGCACGTTCGATCAAGGCCGATGTCCTGGTGGTGCTGGGCGTCTGCACGCACCTTGGCTGCTCGCCGAAGTACGTCAAGGAGCCGACGGTGGATCTGAGTTACGGCGGCTTTTTCTGCCCGTGCCACGGTTCGAAATTCGACTTTGCCGGCAGGGTCTACAAGGGCGTTCCTGCACCGTTGAACCTCGAAGTGCCGCCGCACTACTACCAGAGCGAAAGCGTCGTCATCGTCGGCGAAGAGAAGGGGGCTGCCTAAATGACCAATCGTCTGACGCAGGCTGCAACCGACCTGATGGCATGGGTTGACGCCCGCCTGCCGGTCACCAACGCCTACAAGAAGCACATGTCGGAGTACTACGCTCCGAAGAACTTCAATTTCTGGTACTACTTCGGCGTGCTGTCGATGGTCGTGCTGGTCAACCAGCTGCTGACGGGTATCTGGCTGACGATGTTCTATACGCCGACATCGGAAGGCGCGTTCGCCTCCATCGAATACATCATGCGTGATGTGGAGTACGGCTGGCTGATCCGCTACATGCATGCGGTGGGTGCGTCGGCGTTCTTCCTTGTCATCTACCTGCACATGTTCCGCGGCCTGCTCTACGGATCCTACAAGGCGCCGCGCGAACTGGTGTGGATCTTCGGCATGCTGATCTACCTGGTGCTGATGGCCGAGGGCTTCATGGGTTACGTGCTGCCCTGGGGCAACATGTCGTACTGGGGGGCGCAGGTCATCATCTCCCTGTTCGGTGCCGTTCCGGTCATTGGCGAGGACCTCACGGTCTGGATTCGCGGCGACTACCTGCTGTCCGGCGCGTCCCTGAACCGTTTCTTCGCGCTGCACGTTGTTGCGTTGCCAATCGTGTTGCTGGCGCTGGTCGTGCTGCACATCCTGGCGCTGCACGAGGTGGGGTCAAACAACCCGGATGGCGTCGAAATCAAGAAGAAGAAAAACGCCCAGGGCACTCCGCTGGACGGCATTCCCTTCCACCCTTACTACAGCGTCAAGGACACCGTCGGCACCATCGTGTTCCTGATCGGTTTCGCCATCGTGATCTTCTATTTCCCGACCGGTGGCGGTTACCTGATCGAGATCCCGAACTTCGAGCCGGCTGATCCGCTCAAGACCCCCGCGCATATCGCCCCGGTCTGGTATTACGGCGCCTATTACGCAATGTTGCGGGCGATCCCGGACAAGTTGCTGGGCGTGATCGTGATGTTCTCGGCCATTGCCATCCTGTTCGTCCTGCCGTGGCTGGACCGGAACCCGGTCAAGTCCATCCGCTACAAGGGCTTGCTCAGCAAGGTGGCGACGATGATTTTCGCGGTCGCGTTCATGATGCTGACGTGGCTCGGTACCCAACCGACCTCGACGGTTTACACGCTGCTGGCGCAGATCGGTACCGCTTATTACTTCCTGTTCTTCTTCTCGCTCTTGTTCCTGCACAAGTTCGAGACGTCGAAGCCGGTTCCTGATCGCGTGACGGGCTGAAGGGAGCAAAACCATGAAGAAGTTTTTCCTTGCAGCCGTTCTTGCCCTGCTGGCGCCGGTCGCGATTGCTGCGGGTGGCGGTGACAATGCGCACGTCGTCAAGGCGCCAATCTCGCTGACCGACAAGGCGCAGTTGCAGCGTGGTGCCCAGTTGTTCATGAACTACTGTTTTGGCTGCCACTCGATGCAGTACCTGCGTTACGAGCGGATGGCCAATGATCTGGACATTCCGCTGGAGTTGCTGCCCGGCAACCTGATGTTCAACACGGACAAGCCCGGTTCGCCGATGCTCAACGGGCTTGACCTGGTGCAGGCCAAGAAATGGTTCGGCGTCGCACCGCCTGACCTCACCCTGGAAGCACGCCTGCGTGGTGCCGACTGGGTGTACTCCTATCTCATCAGTTTCTATGACGATCCAAGCCGTCCCTGGGGCGTGAATAACCACGTGTTCCCCAATGTCGGCATGCCGCACGTCATGGCGGACATGCAGCGCTCGCTGCCCGAGGAGGAGTTCCGGAGCAGCATGGCGGACATCACCGCATTCATGGAATATGCCGCAGAGCCGATCCAGGTGCAGCGCATGGTGATCGGCGGGTTCGTCATTGCGTTCCTGTTGGTGCTGCTGGTGTTTGCGTGGTTGATGAAGCGCGAGTTCTGGAAAGACGTACACTGACACGCACTTCTGTCGTGTCTTTCATCTCGATGAGGGTAGCTGAGGGATCAGTTACCCTTTTCGCGTCATGAGGAGAGGGTTCCGATGAACATTGGCGTGGTCACCAGACGGTCTTCGATGGTGCTGTTTTCCGGCGGCATGGATCACTATTCGCATCGTGTGCGCATGGTCCTGGCAGAAAAGGGCGTGCCGGTCGAGGTCGTTGACATCGATCCTTCCGAGATGCCGGCCGAGGTCGCGGACCTGAACCCGTACAACGAGTTGCCGACGTTGCTGGACCGGGACCTGGTGCTGTACGAGCCGAACGTGATGATGGAGTACCTTGACGAAAGGTTCCCTCACCCGCCGTTGCTGCCGGTCTATCCCGTGGCCCGCGCGCACAGCCGTCAGTACCTGCAGCGCATCAAGCGCGACTGGTGTGGCCACATCGACACGATCCTCGCGGGTCAGGAAAAGGATGCCGTCACGGCCAAGCTGCGCAAGGAGTTGCGTGACAGCCTGCTCAGCCTGTCGCCGATCTTCGAGCAGAAGCCTTTTTTCATGAGTGACGAGTTCACGGTGGTCGATTGCGCGATGGCGGCAATCCTGTGGCGGTTGCCGCTGCTGGGCATCGAATTGCCGCCCAAGCAGGCGCGCGGCCTGTTGAAGTACTGCGAACGGCTGTTCCGGCGCGAGGGTTTCCAGGCGAGCCTGTCAGACCGTGAGCGGGAAATCCGCCAGCCTTACTGAGTAGAGTACGAACCCCGCATCCTGTCTGCCTGGCGCCCGGAGACGCAGATTCCATGACCCCGACACGCCCGTACCTGGTACGCGCCTTCTATGACTGGATTCTCGACAACGGGTTGACGCCGTACCTGCTCGTCGATGCTTCTGTCGCGGGAACGTCCGTGCCGGCCTCGCATGTGCGTGACGGGCAGATCGTGCTGAATGTTGCCCCGGCTGCGGTCGGTGACCTCAGCCTGGGCATAGCGGAAACGACTTTCAGCGCGCGCTTTGGTGGTGTCGCCTGCCAGATTCGACTGCCGAGCGCGTCCATCCTGGCCATCTACGCCAGGGAAAACGGGCAGGGGATGTTCTTCGGTGCTGAAGAGGAAGATGACGGGGCCGCTGGCACGAATGAGGCCGTAGCCCCGGAGCCGCAGTCCGGCAGCAAAAGCGGCCCGGTGCGGCCGGCACTCAAGTTGGTCAAGTAACCTGGCACCGATCAGCCGGCTTCGGCAGCCGGCGTGGACGCTGTACCCGTCCGGTCCGGCGATATGTACTCGAAGATCTTGACGATTTTCTGGGCGCCGCGGGTGTTGCGGACAGCGTTGACAGCCTTCTCCGATTCTTCCCGCGTCAGCAATCCCATCAAGTAGATCACGCCGTTTTCAGTCACCACTTTTACCCGGCGCCCGGGCACGCCCGGGGTGAACAGCAGGCGTGTCTTGACCCAGCCGGTTATCCACGCGTCGCTGGCGCGCGCCGCTAGCGAGGCCGGCTCCGCGACGGTAAGTTCGTTGTGTACATGCACGACCCGACGGATTTCGCGCGTGATTATTTCCACGCGTTTCCTCGCCTCGGCAGAAGGCACCTGGCCGGCGAGCAGCACCTGGCTGTTCCAGCTAACAACAACAATGCGGCTGGCCGGCGCTTCCGGCAGGGTTCGATAAAGGTTGATGTTTGCCTTGCGCTCGATGGCCTGGTCCTCGATGAGCGATCCCGTGGTGCGATAACGATGGTCCTGGTCCACGGCGTCGTGTGACAGGGGCGCAACCCAGGATGCACATCCGGCGTTGAGCAGGACCAGGAACAGGGGGATGACGTATTTCATCAGCAGGCATCTCCGAAGAGTTCGCGTTCGGTGAGTTCGCACAGCACGTTGAGCAACAGCAGGTGCACTTCATCGGTACGAACGGGTGAATGGACCGGGATGCGCACTTCGATGTCATTGGCCAGCAGTACGCGGCCGACATCGCCACCTTCATGGCCGGTGAATGCGATCACGTTCATGTCTCGCTCGTGTGCGCCAAGTACCGTCTGGACCAGCCCCGGTGCGGTACCGGCGGACGAGAAAACGATGAGCAGGTCGCCCGCCCTCCCCAGTGCGCGCAGCGGGCGAGCGAATATGTCGCCGCCGCCGGCCTCTGCTGCCAGCGCTGTCAGCAGCGGTGCGCTATCGGACAGGCAGAACACCGGCAGCCCGGGCCTGTCGCGTTCCAGCCGGTTCAACAGCCTCACGGTAAGGTGTTGTGCGTTCGCCGCCGAACAACCCGTGCCGCAGGCAAAAATCCGGCCCTCCTCCAGCAGGCAGCGAACGACACGTTGCGCTGCGCCGACGAGTGCGTCCGTCTGTGTTTCTGCTGCGGCGACCACGGCATCCTGGTGGCGCTGGAATATGTCCCGGGCAACTTGTTCGGGTGTCATGGGGTTCCTCTTGTCGTCAGCGGCCATCGGCGTCGAACGCGCTGCGGATCCAGTCGATACGGCCGCCGTCGTCTTCGATGGCGACGACATCGAAACGTGCGGGCAATTCCGCTTCACGGGGATGGTGCATCAGCCAGTGGCGGGCGGCCTGTATCACCCGCCGCTTCTTGTGCCGATCGACGCTTTCCTGCGGGCTGACCAGGCTGCCTCGTCCGCGTGCGCGAACCTCGACGAAGGCAATGACATCTTCGTCGATCATGACCAGGTCGAGTTCGCCGAGCCGGCAGCGCCAGCCTGAGTCAAGACACCGTAGTCCCCGTGATTCCAGGTACTGGCGGGCCATGCGCTCACCGAGGGCGCCACGGGCCTGCCGCCGGTTCGTGGTTTCAGTTGGCGTGTTCATCGGGCGTGGCGCCACCGCTGCGAAACTGCATCCAGTCCAGTTCGCGCCTTACCGCGCGCCCGCCATCCAGCGTCAGCCGCCCGGTAACGCCATCCAGCGGGCGTCCGTACTGCAGGATATCAAGCTGCTGTGCAACGAGCAGCGCATCGGCACCGAGTGCGTTGAGCCGCGTGTAGGCAGGTTCCGCGTCGTTCGATATCTGTCGAACATCATCACGCAAGGGCTGCTCCGCACGGCTGAGCCACGGCATCTCTACGAACCTGATGCCGTTGAGGTCCCGCATGGCGTCGGCTGTCGGTTGGCCATTGATGTGCGATGTCGCATACATCGGCAGGTAGTCGGCATGGTGGTAACGAATGGCCGGTACCAGCTGGGTTCCCTGCAGTGTGTTGCCGACGACGAACAGGCTGTCGATGTCCTGGCGCGGTGAAGGCGTGAAGGCGAGTGACGTGCCGAGCAGGCGCTCCAGTCGCCGGTGCCGGTCTTCACTGGCGGTGATGCCCAGCAATGACCGTACTACCTCGCCGTAGTCCCCGTTGCCCTGGTACGTGGCGACGACCGGCGTACGCGCTCCGCCCTGGCGCAGGGTGTTCGCGAACTGCAGGACGATGCGCTGGCTCCATTCTTCCGCCGGCAGCAGCGCCGCCGGGCGCGTGTGGCCGGCGGCAAGCAGTTGCCTGGCAACCTGTGTTGCCTCGTCTTCCCCGGCGAGACCGAAGAAGAAAAGACGCTCGTGTTGTTCGCCGCCGTCCGCGTAATTCAGCGCGATGGTGGTCACCGTGAGTTGTGGCCGCTGCTGAAGGGCGTGAAGGTGGTTCTTCTGCAGGGGGCCGATGATGATGTCGGCGCCACCATCAACTGCCGCGTCGTATACCGAATCGAAGTCGGCGCCGGAGGTGTCGAGAAACCGGAGTTCGGGCACGGGCTGTCCCGTCGCCCGCTGCCTGAACCAGGCGGCGATCATGCCTTGCTGGATCGCCAGGCCGGCGCCCGAAAGTTTTCCGTGCAACGGAATGAGCACGGCAATCCTGCGGCCCGCATCGACGCCCGGCAATCCTTTCGCGTAGGCTTGCGCCGCCGGCGCGTGGATCGAACCTGCCGGGTACGGCGCCGCTGCTTCCGGGGGGCTTCCGGTCGCGGAGTCCACGGGTGCTGACGGATAGCCTGGTGTGTTGGCCTGGCAACCGGCAAAACAGAACCCCAGCGCAACGACCAGCAGGGCACGAACGGGCAGTCGGGTTGATCGCATGCAGGAGAATTCCGTGACGGATGTTGGCGTTCTGTACGTCGTGGCGACACCGATAGGCAACCCGGAAGACATCTCCGCGCGTGCCGTGATGGTGTTGCGTGCGGCGGACATTATAGCGGCCGAGGATACACGCCACAGTTCACGATTGCTGTCGATGCTGGGCGTCGCCGGCGAACGGCTGCTGTCGTTGCATGACCATAACGAGTCGGCACGGGTTCCGCAGTTGATCGCATCGATGCGCGAGGGTGCCACCGTGGCGCTGGTATCCGATGCAGGCACGCCGCTGGTCAGCGATCCCGGATACCGGCTGGTTGCAGCCGCGCACGATGCCGGCATTCGCGTCAGCCCGGTGCCGGGTGCCTGCGCGGTGGTTGCCGCGCTGTCGTCCGCCGGGCTGCCCAGTGATCGTTTCTTCTTCGAGGGTTTCCTGCCGGCGACCGAAACGGCGCGCCGTGGTCGGCTGGAGGCATTGCGGGGACAGCGTGGAACGCTCGTGCTCTATGAGGCGCCGCATCGCGTACTGGCCACGCTCGGTGCGCTGGTCGAGGTGTTCGGGCCCGTGCGGGTGGCCGCCATCGCGCGGGAGCTGACCAAGACCTACGAGACGATCCGGCGGGGAACGCTGGCGCAACTGCGTGAATTCGTTGCGGCCGATGACAACCAGCAGCGTGGCGAGATCGTCCTCCTGGTCGAGGGCGCGGCCGGGGAAGATGTGGGTGCGGTGGTGGACGAGGAGATCCTGCTGCGTGCGCTCGCGGCCGAGTTGCCCGCGACACGCGCTGCAAAGGTGGCAGCAGCGCTTTGCGGGCGGCCCCGGCGCGAGCTTTACCAGCGCTTGCTGGATATGGGTGCGGCCGGCGAGTGAATCGGGCGTAGAATGCGCGCCGTGGGTCGATCAGACAGTCGCTGCCGTCACGCTCGTCGTGGCGGTGGAGGAAAGTCCGGGCTCCACAGGGCAGGGTGCCAGGTAACGCCTGGGAGGTGCGCCGGTTTCCGGTGTATCGACGGAAAGTGCCACAGAGAACATACCGCCGATGGCCCGCAAGGGATCAGGCAAGGGTGAAAAGGTGCGGTAAGAGCGCACCGCGCTGCCGGTAACGGGAGCGGCACGGAAAACCCCACCCGGAGCAAGGCCAAATAGGGGTCCTATGGCGCGGCCCGCGCCGGACCCGGGTAGGCTGCTAGAGGTCTGCGGCGACGCAGGTCCCAGATGAATGACTGTCCACGACAGAACCCGGCTTATCGATCGACCCACACTTCTTCTTAAAAATCCTTTTCAAATAACAAACGATTCTTGAAGTTAATGTTGTTTGTCAGGATGTCAGCGCAGGCCCATGACTGGTGGCCTGCTTCCCGTTGTGTCGCCCGGCTCATCAAGAGCTAACCATCTGATTTCAAAGGCTTGTTCGACTCCGGCGCCGCCGGGGTTCTGCTTGACGCTGCCGTTTCGCGCTCCCTATAGTTCCGCCGGTGGGAAAATGTGGGAAAAAGTGGAATTTCCGGGCCGGATTGCTCTCCACCAGCGGGTAGCAGCGCGTGTTTCAGGGAATTACCTCCGTCACAGTCGATGCCAAGGGGCGAGTCGCCATTCCGACCCGCTTCCGGGACGGCATTGTCGATCGCGGAGGCCCGACAGTGATAGTGACTGCTCACCAGTACGACGGCTGCCTGGTGCTGTACCCGCTTGCCGACTGGGAAGACATCGCGCGCCGGGTATCCGCCCTGCCTGACGGCAGCGCCGACGTCCGCAACATCAAGCGCCGCTTCATCGGCCAGGCAACCGAGTGCGAAATCGACGGTGCCGGCCGGATCCTGCTGCCGCAGGTGCTGCGCAGTTTTGCCCGCGTGGAAAAAGGCGCAGTGATGCTGGGCCAGGTCCACAAGCTCGAGCTCTGGAGTGAAGAGCAGTGGGCGGCCAACGAAAAGATCAACGCCACGCTCGAAGACGCCTCGGGATTGCCCGAGGCGGTTCAGCAACTCTCCTTCTGACGGAGGCGGGCGTGGAACTCGAACACCAGACCGTCTTGCTGCGGGAGGCGGTAGATGCCCTGCAGGTGGTGCCGTCCGGCTGCTACGTCGATGCCACGTTCGGTCGCGGGGGCCACAGCCGGGAAATCCTCGCGCGGCTGGGTCCAGATGGACGACTGCTGGCCATTGACCGGGATCCGGAAGCGGTTGCGGCGGGGCAGTTGCTCGCGAAGTCGGATGCACGGTTCACGATGCGGCACGCCGAATTTTCAGCCCTGGCGTCGGTTGTCGATTCATGTGGCTGGCGCGAGCGCGTCAGTGGCGTACTGATGGACATCGGGGTTTCGTCACCGCAACTGGATGATCCGGCGCGCGGCTTCAGTTTCATGCGGGACGGGCCGCTCGACATGCGGATGAATCCGCAGGAGGGGCGGCCGGCGGCCGAGTACATCGCAAGCGCGAGCGCGGAGGAACTGCAGACGGTGTTCAGCGAACTCGGTGAAGAGCGTTACTCGCGGCGCATTGCGCAGGCGATCGTGCGCGCGCGTGCCGTGCAGCCGCTGACCACCACGCGCGAACTTGCCGACATCGTCGCCGCCGCCGTGCCGTCCCGCGATCCGGGCCGCCACCCGGCCACACGCGTGTTCCAGGCGCTGCGCATCCACGTGAACCGGGAACTCGAACAATTGGTCGATGCGCTGACGCAGGTGCTCGACTTGCTGACCCCGGGTGGGCGCATTGTCGTCATTACATTTCATTCACTGGAGGACCGCATCGTGAAACGGTTCTTCAGCCATCATGCGCGCGGCCCGGACCTGCCGCGCCACATGCCGATACCGGCGGGCGCGGCGGCGCCACGCATCGCATGGGTCGGCAAGGCGGTGCGTCCGGCTGATGCCGAGGTTGCGCTCAACCCGAGGGCACGAAGCGCGACGCTGCGTGTGGCAGCCGTCGGTGCGGGGGGCGGCGATGGTTGACCTGCAAACCGGTCGCCGGATCGTCTTCCTGGTGTGCGCCACGGTATTTGCCGTGGCGTCTGCCGTTGCCGTCATCCACTCGGTGCATACCTCGCGCCTGCTGGTGAACGACCTGCAGGGGCTGCAGCGTGAGGGCGAGCGGCTGCAGGTTGAGTGGGGGCAGTTGTTGCTGGAGAAGAGCACCTGGGGCTCCTATGCCCGCGTCGAACAGCGTGCACGCGGCGAGATCGACATGTACCTGCCGTCGGTGCAGGAAATCGTGGTGGTGACGCCATGAATCGCCGGCTTGCGCCACTGACACCGGGATGGCGGCTGACGCTGGTCACGGCAGCCCTGCTGCTTGCGGCAACGGCACTGGTCGCGCGCGCTGCGTACCTGCAGGTGGGCGACGCCGACTTCCTGCGTGGCCAGGGCGATGCGCGGAACCTGCGGATAGAACCGCTGGCGGCGACGCGCGGGTTGATCCTCGACCGCAACGGGCAGCCGCTGGCGGTCAGCACGCCGGTGGTCTCGATATGGGCAAACCCCGCGCAGGCCATGACGGCCCGTGATCGCTGGAAGGCATTGGCGCGTGTCGCCGGCGTGGGTTACGAGGACATGGCAGACCGCCTGTTGCGTGCCCAGGGCAGGGAGTTCGTCTACATCCGGCGGCACCTGGCGCCGGAGGTGGCGGAAAAAATCCTTGCGCTGGATGTGCCGGGTTTCCACGGCATGACCGAGTACCGTCGCTATTACCCGGCCGGTGAAGTTGCCGCACATGTCGTCGGATTCACCAACATCGACGACGTTGGCCAGGAAGGCATGGAATTGGCGCACGAGTCGCTGCTCGGCGCAAAGGCCGGCAAGCGCAAGGTGGTCAAGGACCTGAAGGGGCGCGTCGTCGAGGACGTCGAGATCATCGAGGATGCACGGCCCGGGCAGGACCTGGTGCTGAGCATCGACCTGCGCATCCAGTACCTCGCGTACCGCGCACTGGCGGCCACTGTTGCCCAGTACCGCGCGAAGGGCGGCAGCGTGGTCGTGCTGGATGTCGCGACCGGGGAAGTGCTGGCGATGGTCAACCTGCCGGCATTCAATCCGAACAACCGGGCGGGCGTGCGTCCGGCCTCGTTGCGCAATCGCGCCGTGACCGACGTGTTCGAGCCGGGCTCGACGATGAAGACGTTTACCGTCGCCGCGGCGCTGGAAAGCGGAAAATTCCGCCCGGGCAGCCTGATCGAGACATCGCCTGGCACCCTGCGCATCGGCAGCAAGCTGATCCGTGACCACCAGAACTACGGCACGATCGATGTGACGACCGTGCTGACGAAGTCGAGCAACGTCGGCTCGACCAAACTCGCGCTGGCGCTTCCGCCGGACGATCTGGTATCGACGTTTTCGCGGGTCGGGTTCGGGCAGTCGACATACTCCGGGTTCCCCGGGGAAAGCAGCGGCTCGCTCCAGCGGCGTGCCAACTGGCGTCCGATCGAACTGGCGACGTTGTCGTATGGCTACGGCGTCTCCGTCACGGCGCTTCAGCTTGCGCAGAGTTACGCGATCCTTGCGGCAGGTGGAATGGCGCGCCCGGTGACGTTGCTGCGCAGGGAAGGCCAGGCGCCGGGCGAGCGGGTATTCAGCGAGGAGGTCAGCCGCGTGCTGGTGGAGATGCTGACCACGGTCAGTTCCGATGCCGGCACGGCAACAAGGGCACGTATCAACGGCTACACCGTGGCCGGCAAGACGGGCACCGTGCACAAACTGACGGGCGCCGGCTATGCGGAAGACGAATACCTGTCCGTGTTCGCCGGCATGGCGCCGGGTTCGCGCCCACGGGTGTCGACGGTCGTGGTTGTCGACCAGCCGAGCGAAGGTGGCTATTTCGGGGGCGTGGTCGCGGCGCCGGTGTTTTCCGCCGTCACGGCCGGTGCGTTGCGTACGCTCAATGTGCGGCCGGATGCCGTGCCGGTCGTCGCCCAGCAGGCGGGGGGTGTCCGCTGATGGCCAGGACGACCCATACCCTGTCGCTGGGCGAATTGCTCGACAGTTCCGGCGTACCCGTGCAGGTTGCGGAACATGCACGCGGCATCAGGGTCTCCGGCGTTGCCGACGACAGTCGCGCCGTGCGTGAGGGGGATGTCTATCTTGCCCTGCGCGGGGCGCGTGATGACGGCCGACGCTTCATTTCCGATGCGATCGGCCGCGGTGCCGTTGCCGTACTGGCGGAGTCCGATGACCAGCTTGCCATCGACAGCCAGGTTGCCGGCGTGCCGGTGATAGCGGTGCGCGGATTGCGCGCCCAGGCCGGCACGCTGGCGTCGGTGTTTTTCGGTGACCCGTCGCACAGGATGCGGGTGATCGCGGTGACCGGCACCAACGGCAAGACCACCACCAGCTGGCTGATTGCCGGCGCGCTGTCGATGCTGGGCCGGCGCGCGGCGGTACTGGGCACGCTGGGTGTCGGAGCGCCGGGGAAATGTGCGGCACTGCGCAATACCACGCCGGGTGCCGTCGAACTGCAGCGACTGTTGGCGGGCCTGAGTGACGAGGGCTTCGAGGATGTGGTCATGGAAGCTTCTTCCATCGGCATCGAGCAGCAGCGCCTCGCCGGGATGCGGATACAGGTTGCGGTGTTCACCAACCTGACGCGGGACCACCTGGATTACCACGGATCGATGGACGCCTACGCGCAGGCGAAGGCAACGCTCTTTTCCTGGCCGGGCCTCGCGGGCGCCGTCATCAACGCGGATGACCCGGCGGCTTTGCGCTGGCTTGCCGAAGGACGGGTTCGTGCCGCGCGCGTCATGACCTACGGCGGCGCCGGGCATGGCCACGACATCGAATTGTCGGCCATCGCATCGACAACGGCGGAGACCACGTTGCGCCTCGTGGCGGGTGGTGAACCGGTATCGGTCGAGACCCGCCTGCTGGGCCGCTTCAACGCCGCGAACCTGATGGCGGTCACCGGCGTCCTTATGACGCTCGGTTACCGGCTGCAGGAGATCGCGTCGGTGCTCGGCGGGTTACGGGCACCGGAAGGCCGCATGCAGTCATTCGGCGGGGACGCCGGCCAGCCATTGTGCGTCGTGGATTACGCGCACAGCCCGGCGGCGCTGGAAAGCGTGCTGGTCACGTTGCGTGAACGCAGCAAAGGCACCTTGTGGTGCGTGTTCGGTTGCGGCGGCGACCGGGACCAGGGGAAGCGCCCGGAAATGGGTGAAGTGGCAGCGCGGCTGGCTGACCAGGTGGTGCTCACCTCCGACAATCCGCGGTCCGAGTCACCGCTGGCCATCATTGATGACATCCGTGCCGGCATTCCGCGTGGCGTGAATGTTCATGTCGAGCAGGATCGTGCACGCGCAATAGCACGTGCCGTGACCAGCGCACGTCCCGGGGACGTGGTGCTGGTGGCGGGCAAGGGGCATGAGGACTACCAGGAAGTCGCCGGTGTCCGCACGCCATTTTCGGATGCGCAGAGCGTGCAGCTGGCGCTGGCGGCGCGAGCGGGCGGTGCCGCATGCGCATGACCCTCGCCGAGGCCGCCGTTGCGATGCAGGGTGTCCTGCGCGGGCCTGATGCGCCCTTCCTGGCGGTCAGCACCGACAGTCGCCGTGTGTCCGCCGGCTCACTGTTCTTCGCGTTGAGCGGCGCGCATCACGATGGGCACGAGTACGTTCCGGCAGCGCTGGCTGCCGGTGCGGCAGCCGCCGTTGTTTGCCGGGAAGAAGCTGGAGCCGGCGCGCCGTGCATTGTTGTCGACGACACGCAACTGGCGCTCGGGCGCCTGGCACTGGCATGGCGGCTGCGGCTGCCCGTGACCGTCGTGGCAATCACGGGAAATTCCGGCAAGACCACGACCAAGGAATTGACCGCGGCCGTGCTGCGCAGCGCAGCGTCCACGCTGGCGACGCCCGGCAACTACAACAATGAAATCGGGATGCCGCTGACGTTGCTGCAACTCGACGCAGGTCACCGTTACGCCGTGATCGAGATGGGACAGGGCCGGCCGGGTGACATCGCCTATCTCGCAGGTATCGCGCGGCCCGCCATCGCGCTGGTGACCAACGTGACCGGCGCGCACCTGGGCGGGTTCGGTTCGATGGAGGCCATTGCGGCGGGCAAGGCAGAGGTCTACGCGTCGCTCGCCGGCGACGGCGTGGCCATCGTGAACCTGGACGACCGATTTTCCGGCTACTGGCT
>JBKHWN010000088.1:0-11829 GCA_046566505.1 Gammaproteobacteria bacterium | reverse complement strand
GCCGAGCGCCAGAAGCGGATGACGCTGATCGAGGCGCGGTTGCGCGATCGTGAGGAGGGTCAGGCAAGAACCGATGTGGCACAGGGGCAGGTGCGTGACGTGGTCGCCGAGCGCATCGGTGGCCGTTCGCTGCCGCCGGAAGCACTGGCGGTGATCCAGGATGCCTGGCAGCGGGTGTTGTACCTGACGGCCGTGCGCGACGGCGCCGACAGCGAGGTGTGGCAGCAGCGGGTGAAGGTGCTGGAAGTGCTGGTCTGGTGCGCGCAGCAATACGACAAGGAGGAAGCGCGTGTGCGCCAGCGGGGTTTCATTCCCCGCGTGGTCATCAGCCTGCGCAAGGGTATGGCGGCAGTGGGTTTCGACGTGGCGCGCGGCGAGGCCCTGCTGGCGGCACTGGAGCCGGTACTCAATGCATTTGCCGGCGGTGCCGGCGGCAAGACCGTGCGTATCGTGGCCGAGCCGACGGCGGCGGCCGACAACCGTTCAGGCACCGGCGTGGATGCCGTGCAGGTGGTGCGAAGCAGCGAGGACGAAGTGGTGATTGCCAGCCGTCCCGCGGAGCCGGAGCCGCGTGAAAACGGGATAGACCCTGTCTGGATGGAAACAGCGGAGCGGCTGGGGCCGGGGGCATGGGTCGAGTTTTCCGATGAGTCGTTCAAACTGCGCGGAAAGATAGCCGCACGCCTCAAGGCGCAGAACAAATATGTGTTCGTCAACGGTCGCGGCGCGAAGATACTGGAAAAAACCGTGGAGCAACTGGCCCGTGACCTGCAGTCAGGCATCGCGCGGATGGTGAATGACAGCGCGCTGTTTGATCGCGCACTGGAGAACATGGTTCGTCAACTCAAGGAATCACGGACGACGACCGCCTGATGCGTGTTGCGCTGCATCTCGAGGATGGCTGGGTGCGGGAGGCGCGGCGCTGCCCGTCACCGAATTTCAGTGCGCGGCCCGAAGGCGAACAGGTGTCCCTGCTGCTGATACACAACATCAGTCTGCCGCCGGGTCGCTTCAGGGGAAACTGTATCGACGACCTCTTCTGCAACCGGCTCGATTGCGACGCGCATCCGTACTTCGATGCGCTGCGCGGGTTGCGCGTGTCGTCACATTTCCTGGTTCGTCGCAACGGTGAGCTCGTTCAGTACGTGTCGATTGCCGACCGGGCCTGGCATGCCGGCGTTTCGCAGTTCGGCGGCCGGGAAAACTGCAATGACTTCTCCATCGGCATCGAGCTGGAAGGCACCGATGACCGTCCCTATACGCAGAAGCAGTACCGTCGGCTGGCCTCGCTTTCCGTGCTACTGTTGCGCGCTTTCCCGGCCATTGCCCCGGATCGCGTCGTCGGTCATTGCGACGTTGCGCCGGGGCGCAAAACGGATCCCGGCCCCGCCTTCGACTGGGCCGGCTATCGCCGGGTACTTGTCGAGGCGACGGCACGCTGAGCCCATGAAACTGCTGGCCCTGCTCATCATCCTGGCCCTGCGTCGTGTCGAGTGGAGACACGACCCGCAGGTGGCGCGCCGTCACCTGTACGGCGTCCTGCTGTTGCCGCTGCCGCTGGCGGCGGCATTTGCCCGGACTCCGGGGGGAAGGCTGTTGCTTCTGGCGATGTTCTGGGCCGTCATCGGTTTCGTGGTGCGCTTCGGGATCGGCGACGCGCCGCTCTCGCTGCCATTGCTGTGCATCTATGCGCTGCTCTTGTGGGTGCTGCTCGGCCACAACCTCCTTGGCCCGGACCTGAACGAGTACCTGCGCCGCTGGCATCTCGAGGATCACGAGGAGTTACGCCGCTTTGCCCGCGAACGTTTCGGGGTCACGGCGGAAGGTCCGGTGGCGGCCGTGCATCGTGCGGTGCTGCACGCGCTGTTCGTTCGTGCCTACCGCGAAAAGTTTGCCTGGATCGTTGTCTTTGCCTTGATCGGCCTGCCGGGGTTGCTGTTGCTGGCGACGATTGATGCGGTGCGCTCCGACCTTGCAGGCCGGCGCGATTCGCTGTTGCAGCAGGCGGCCATGGAGATGGGCGAGCGAATGGACTGGCTGGTGTCGCGCCTGTTCGCGTTGTCCTTGCTGCTGACGGGCAATACCGCGCGGGCGTGGCCGCTGCTGGACAACCGGCTGCTGGACGACGATGACCCGTCGGAGGAGCTGTTGGCGACGGTCTCGGTGGCCGCCGCCGGGTTCTCCTCCCGCGAGGCCGCCGAGCCGGATGTGGCCATGGACATCACCGACGCCCGAGGCCTGCTGCTGCGGACCCAGGTGCTCTGGATACTGCTGATGGCCCTGTCGGTGATTGTCGGATTCTGAGCCATGGGCTGGTCCCGCCACCCGTGGCATAATGTGACCGCACGGTCACGGCGCCACAAGCGCCATCACGTTGTCAGAGTAAGGACGCCACACCATGGCCGATACGACGCGCTTCTTCGAAGACCCCGATCCGCAGGAAACCCGTGAATGGCTCGAAGCCTTCACCTCGACCCTGGCCAATGAAGGCCCCGAGCGGGCGCAGTTCCTGCTCGAACGGCTGGCCGAGGCCGCCCGCCGCAAGGGCTTGCAGCTGTCCAGCCTGAACACCCCCTACCTGAACACCATCCCGGTTCGCGAGGAGCCGTCCTATCCGGGCGATAACTTCGTCGAGCGCCGGCTGCGTGCGGTGATTCGCTGGAACGCGATGGCGATGGTCCAGCGCGCCAACATGAGTGACGACGACCTCGGCGGCCACATCGCCACCTTCGCTTCCGCCGCGACGTTGTATGACGTCGGCTTCAACCATTTCTTCCGCGCGCCGAATGAGAGCTTCGGCGGGGACCTCGTGTACTACCAGGGACACTCTGCGCCCGGCATCTATGCGCGCGCCTTCCTCGAAGGCCGCCTCACCGAAGCGCAACTGGACAATTTCCGCCGCGAAGTCGGCGGCAAGGGCCTGTCGAGTTATCCGCATCCCTGGCTGATGCCGGATTTCTGGCAGTTCCCGACCGTGTCGATGGGGCTCGCCTCGATGCAGGCGATCTACCAGGCGCACTTCATGAAGTACCTGATCAATCGCGGCATGTTGCCCGACGAGGATCGCAAGGTCTGGTGCTTCCTCGGTGACGGCGAGATGGATGAGCCGGAGTCGACCGGTGCCATTGCGCTGGCGGGCCGCGAGAAACTCGACAACCTGGTCTTCGTGGTGAACTGCAACCTGCAGCGCCTCGATGGTCCGGTACGCGGCAACGGCCAGATCATCCAGGAACTCGAGGGCATCTTCCGTGGTGCCGGCTGGAACGTGATCAAGGTGGTCTGGGGCCGGCACTGGGATCCGCTGCTGGCGCGCGACGACACCGGTGCGTTGCGCAAGCGGATGGATGAGTGTGTGGACGGTGAATACCAGGCATTCAAGATGCATGGCGGCGCCTACACCCGCGAACATTTCTTCGGGAAATACCCCGAGCTGGCGGCCATGGTGGCCGGCATGAGTGACGACCAGATCTATGCGTTGAACCGTGGCGGGCACGACCCCTACAAGGTCCATGCCGCCTACCACAAGGCGATGCACCACAAGGGCCAGCCAACGGTCATCCTCGCGAAGACCGTCAAGGGTTACGGCACCGGTGCCGGCGAGGCGGTGAACAAGGCACACCAGATCAAGAAGCTCGACCTGGAAAGTCTGCGCGAATTCCGCGATCGTTTTGACTTGCCGATTCCGGATGAGGATCTGAAAAAAGTCCCGTATTACGTGCCGCCGGCCGACAGCGCCGAAATGCATTACCTGCGTGAGCGCCGGGCGGCACTCAACGGCCACCTGCCGCAGCGGCGTGCGGTGTCGACCGACAGGATCGACGTGCCGCCGCTGGAGACCTTCAAGGCGATGCTCGAAGGCTCCGAGCGCCCGCTGTCGACGACCATGGCGTTCGTGCGCATGCTCACCGCGCTGATGAAGTTGCCGGGCATCGGCGAGCGCTGTGTACCGATTGTGCCCGACGAGGCGCGCACCTTCGGCATGGAAGCACTGTTCCGCCAGTACGCGATCTATTCGGCAGCCGGGCAGTTGTACAAGCCGGAAGATGCCGGGCAGGTGATGTACTACCGCGAGGACCGGACCGGTCAGGTGCTGGAGGAAGGCATCAACGAAGCGGGCGCGTTTTCGGCGTGGATGGCGGCGGCAACGTCGTACTCGGTGAACAACAAGCCGATGATCCCGTTTTACGTTTACTACTCGATGTTCGGTTTCCAGCGCATCGGCGATTTTGCCTGGGCGGCGGGGGACATGCAGGCGCGTGGGTTCCTGATCGGCGCCACGGCAGGACGCACCACGCTGAACGGCGAAGGACTGCAGCACCAGGATGGGCACAGCCACCTGCTGGCGTCGACGATCCCCAACTGCGTTTCCTATGACCCGGCATACAGTTACGAGATGGCGGTGATCCTGCATGACGGCCTGCGGCGCATGTATGGCGAGCAGGAGAACGTCTACTACTACATCACCGCGATGAACGAGAACTACCCGCACCCACCGATGCCGAAAGGCGCCGGGCAAGGAATCATCCGCGGGATGTACAAGTTGCGTTCGGTGGCACCCGCCACCGGCAAAACCCCTCTCCCCCGCCGGGAGAGGGGCAGGGGAGAGGGGGCGCCGCACGTCCAGTTGCTGGGCAGCGGGACCATCCTGCGCGAAGTCGAGGCGGCCGCCGACCTGCTGGCCAGCGATTACGGCGTGCACGCTGACATCTGGAGTGTCACCAGCTTCAATGAACTGCGGCGCGATGGCCTGAAGGCCCAGCACCACAACCTGTTGCATCCGCTGGCGAAGAAACCACAGCAGTCCTGGGTGGAGGAGTGCCTTGGCGACACGGCTGGTCCGGTCGTCGCGGCGACCGACCACATGAAGCTGTATGCCGACCAGATCCGGCCTTTCGTGCGCGGCACTTACCGGGTGCTTGGTACCGACGGCTTCGGGCGCAGCGATTCGCGGGAAAAACTGCGTGAGTTCTTCGAAGTGGATCGCCGTTTCGTCGTGCTGGCCGCGCTGTCGGCGCTGGCCGATGACGGCGCCGTCGAGCGCAAGCTGGTGGCAGACGCCCTCAAGCGGTATGCGATCGACCCGGAGAAGCGTTATCCGCCGGTCAGTTGAACGTGGCGCGCGTGCGTCGAGGCGACCCCCTGTTCGGTGAGGAGAAAAGCGTGGCTGCAATCGAAGTAAAGGTTCCCGACGTCGGTACCGACAAGCCGGT
The DNA here is from genome assembly GCA_046566505.1 of Gammaproteobacteria bacterium. Classification (GTDB taxonomy): domain Bacteria; phylum Pseudomonadota; class Gammaproteobacteria; order Pseudomonadales; family JADFDG01; genus JADFDG01. Next base: position 6,619 of record JBKHWN010000088.1, on the reverse strand, counting down.
CGACGTGATCGAGGTGAACGTCAGGCCCGGTGATGTCATCGCGCTGGAGCAGACGATCATCGTGCTCGAATCCGACAAGGCGACGGTGGAAGTGCCGTCGCCGGTTGCCGGCGTCGTGAAGTCGGTGGCCCTGACGGTTGGCGACAAGGTGACGCAGGGTGCGCTGGTGCTGGTGGTGGATGCGGCGGGGTCGGCTTCCTCAGCGGTGCCCCCCTCACCCCCGCCCCTCTCCCCGGGGGGGAGAGGGGAGAAGAGCAACGGTGGGGATGTGCCACCGGAAGGGGAGAAGAGCGGCGACGGGTTTGCGCCAGAGAAAGGGGCGCAGGGTAACGGCGGGGACGTGCCGGTAAGCGAGGAGAAGCGTGAGGACGGGGTCGGGCGGCCGCTAGCAGGGACAGGGGTTTCCGCGATTCCCCCCCTCTCCCCCCCGGGGAGAGGGGACGGGGGTGAGGGGTTGCCCGCCACCAACGTCCATGCCGGGCCCGCCGTGCGCAAGCTGGCGCGCGAATTGGGCGTGAGTCTGGCCGAGGTCAGCGGCAGCGGCCCGAAACAGCGAGTCCTCAAGGACGACGTGCATGCGTACGTGAAGCGTCGGCTGACGGCGCCTGCGGGCGCCGCCGGCACCGGCCTGCCGGAGTTGCCGGTCATTGATTTCGCGAAGTGGGGCGCGATCGAGGAGCAGCCGCTCAACAAGTTGCGGCGTGTCTCCGCGCAGAACCTGCACCGTTCCTGGGTCACCATCCCGCACGTGACCCAGCATGACGAAGCAGACATCACGGAACTGGAAGATTTCCGTGTGTTCGAGAACGGCCGGCTGCCCGAAGGCGGCGTGAAACTCACGATGCTCGCCTTCATGGTGAAGGCCTGTGTCAACGCGCTGCAGAAGTACCCGCGCTTCAACAGCTCGCTGGCCGTGAACGGCGAAACGTTGATCGTCAAGCAGCACTGGCATATCGGCATCGCGGTGGATACGCCGGACGGGCTGGTGGTGCCGGTGATCCGCGACGCGGACCGCAAGGGTATCAACGACATTGCCCGCGAGATGGGCGTGCTGTCGAAGAAGGCGCGTGACCGCAAGTTGCTACCGTCGGACATGCAGGGCGCGACGTTCTCGATTTCCTCGCTGGGCGGCATCGGCGGCACCGCGTTCACGCCGATCGTGAACTGGCCGGAAGTTGCCATCCTTGGCGTCTCGAAGGCGCAGACCAGACCGGTGTGGGACGGCAAGCAGTTCCAGCCGCGGTTGATGCTGCCGTTGTCGTTGTCCTACGACCACCGGGTGATCGACGGTGCCGAGGCAGCGCGCTTCATCACCTACCTGTCGCGCCTGCTGGCCGACATGCGGCGGGTGTTGCTTTAGTACAGGTGACTTGGGCCATCGCCGGCATGGCCGGCTCGCCACGCTCGCTTTGTGGGGAGCCGGCCATGCCGGCGATCAGGTGGGATAGGGTGTGGGGAGCCGGCCATGCCGGCGATCAGGCTGGCAGGGTCGGAAACACGTGTTACAGGGGTTCAATTCCCCGCCACAGCGGCTCCATCGCATCCGTGCCGGATTCGTGGGCCAGCAAGCGGCTGGCCACGAACAACCAGTCCGAAAGCCGGTTGAGAAAGCGCGCTGCCGCATCCTGCGTGACGGCGGGTTCCTGCGCGTGCAGCAGCCACAGCGCGCGTTCGGCGCGGCGACACACGGCCCGCGCCAGGTGCGCGCGGGCGCTGGCTTCGCAACCGCCGGGCAACACGAATTCGGTGAGCGGAGGCAGCGAGGCGTTCCAGGCGGTTATGTCGGCTTCCAGTTCCGCGAGCGCCTGCCGGTCGAGTATTTCCCGGCCGGGCAGCGCCAGCTCGCCGCCCAGCTCGAACAACCGGTGCTGTGCATCGCGCAGCCGCGCGGCGAGCGAAGGCGCCAGGCCGGGCGACACGGCCAGCATGCCGAGCGCGGCGTTCAGTTCATCGACTTCGCCGATAGCGATGACGCGCGGGTGCGTTTTCGCCAGCCGCGTGCCGTTGGCCAGGCCGGTCATGCCGTCGTCACCGGTGCGGGTGGTGATGCGGGTGAGGCGGTTGTCGCCCATGGATACTCCAGTCCTGCGCTGCGTCAGTGCTGCCAGTCGATGCCCAGGAAAAAGCCCTGGTCCGGCATACGGTAGTCGCCAGTGCTGCCGCTGGCGAGCACGTAGGTCTTGTCGCCGACGTTCTCGATGCGGGCATCCAGCGTCAGCGCGGGAGTCACGCTCCAGGCGGCGCCGAGATCGAACACGGCAAAGCCCGCCAGTTCGATGTTGTCGAAGGCGCTGTTGTCACGCCGGTCCATCGCCAGCAGGGAGGTCCGCCACTCGACGGTACCGGTACGGTGGCGCAGCGCGGCGGACAACTGCTTTTCCGGCCGACGCGAGAGCCGGTCGCCGGTGCTGTCGTCGACGGCGTCCAGCAACGTGAGCATCGCCTCGGCGCGCGTCAGTTCGCTGCGCCATGACCAGGCGAGCTCGGTGCCGGTGATGCGTGCCTGCGCGATGTTGGTCGCGGTGTAGGCGGGCGCGGGGTAGTCGATCAAATCGTCGATGCGCTGCACGAAACCGGCCAGCGTCAGTTCGTGGCTGCCGAAGCGCTGGCGCAGGCCGGCTTCGCCGCTGGCGGATTTTTCGGGCGCCAGCGCGGGGTTGCCGCCAAAACCGTAGCGCTCGCCGGTATCCGGTGCCCGGAAGCCGTGGCCTGCAGCCAGCCATGCCCGGGTACCGTCCGCGAGCCACAGGCCGTAGCTCGCTTCGCCGGTGACGTGCTCGCCAAAACTGTCATGGCGCGCATGCCGTGCACCCAGCGACAGTTGTTGCCTGCCGAAGGTCCAGTCGTCGCGCAGGAACAGCGAGCGCTGGTCGTTGGCAGCGCGCAGTTGCCCGCCGTAGACCAGGGCGTCGACTTCCTCGCGCTCGGCGTCCACGCCGCCGACCAGCCGGTGATTGCCCACCCGGTGCTGCACGTCGAGGGTGGCTGAAACTCGTTCGGTGCGCGCGAAGTTCGCGGATTCCTGCTGCTCGATTTCGTCGGTGACATGACCGATTCGGGTGCGGACTTCGGTTCGCTCGCCGACAGTCGATTGTGACCAGAAGCTGGCGGAGCCCTCGTAGAAATCCTGGTTCAGCGCCAGGGTGCCGGTGCAGGCAAAGGTGACCGGATCGTAGAGGCAGTCGACGTAGCGGGTGCTGCCGCGCGCGGCCATCGTGTCGATGCCGATGCGATGGTTGCCGATGCGCGCGTGTGCGTTCAGTGAGCCGGACCGGTTTTCGTGGCGGCCCTCGATGGTGGTGCGGTCGGTGACCGGGTCGCCGTCGGTGCGCACATGGCCGATGCCGGCGCTCACACCGCGATCGGCATTGCCGGTGGCAGCCGACAGGCGTGCCGCCGTACTGTTGTCGCTGCCGCCTTCGGCGCGCACCTGCACGCGGTCGGCGGTATCGGCCGCGCGTGTGCTGATGGCGATCACGCCGCCGATGGCTTCGGTGCCGTACAGCGTCGAACGCGGGCCGCGGATCACCTCGATGCGCGTGATGTCGGCGCCACGCAGGTGCTGGATGTTGGCGCCACCGAAACTGCCGCCGTTGAAGCGGATGCCGTCGACGAGCACCAGCGTGCTGTCGCTGTTGGTGCCGCGCAGGAAAACGCTGGTCTGCTGGCCGGGCCCGCCACTGCGGGCCAGCGTGACGCCGGCGTGGCGGGCGAGGATGTCTTCCAGCGGCAGCGTCGCCATCGTCGCAAGATCGTCGGCCTCGAGTACGGTGACCATGGCCGGCGTGCTCGCCAGCGGGTGTTCGTAGCGGGTAGCGGTGACGGTGAGGGTATCGAGCACGACGGGTGCGGCCGTGTCGGTGACCGTGTGGGTGGCCGTGTGGGTGGCCGTGTGGGTGGCCGTGTGGGTGTCGGCGGCGTGCGAACAGGAAGCGGCAGCGAGCAGCACCGCGAGCGAACGGATTTTCATGTGTCCTCCGGCGTGCTTCCCCCGCGCACGAAGATGAATGGAGCGCGCACGCCGATATGGCGTGCAGGCACCGCGGGCCGGTATCCGGGCTGATGACGGTGTACGCGGATCGCGTACACGGCGGGGCGCCTTCCCGTACCGGCCGCGCCAGGCCATGACGGCCTGCACGTGCGCGGAACAGTGGCTGGACAGCAGTCCTGCCTTCGCCTTGCGTCAATCACCGTTGCGGGGGCAGCGCAGGATTGGGCGGCATGTGCCGCGACCTGCTTCCCGTTCAACCCACACCGTAGTGCGGGCACCCGAGGCGGCGCGGATTGTGGTGAAGGGCGAGGGCGTGGTCAAGCCAAAGGCTTTTATCGCGGGGACATTTCGCCGCCGGCGAGTTCGCGGCGCAGTGTGTCCAGCCGATCCAGGGTGCCGACATCGGTCCAGCGGCCGGCGTGCAACTGGCCGCTCACGGCGTCACGTGCCATCGCCGCGCGCAACAGCGGCGCCAGCGGATGCGGGCCGTCGGTGAGCGCGGCGACCAGCGATGGCCGCAGCACGGCAACGCCGGCGTAGGTGTGTCGCGGTTCGCCGTCGGCGTGCACGCGGCCTTCGGGATCAAGGCGGAAATCGCCGCGCGGATGGAAGTCCGGGTTCGGCACCAGCACGAGGTGGGCGTCGTCCTGCCCGGCCAGCGACGGCAACTTCGCGAAGTCGAAATCGGTCCAGATGTCGCCGTTGACCACGATGAACGGTGCGTCGCCGAGCAGCGGCAGCGCACGACGGATGCCGCCGGCGGTCTCCAGCGGCGGCAGGCCTTCCCGCGACCAGTGGATGCGTACGCCCCAGGCGTTGCCGTCGCCGAGTGCTTCTTCCAGCCGGTCGCCGAGCCAGGCATGGTTGATCACCACCTCGCGCACACCGAGCGCCGCGAGTTTCTCCAGGTGCCAGACGATCAGCGGCTTGCCGCCGGCTTCCACCAGCGGCTTGGGGATGCTGTCGGTGACCGGCCGCAGGCGCGTGCCGAGGCCGGCCGCGAGGATCATGGCCTTCATCACGATCAGGCCAGGTGGGTCAGTTGTGCGCGCGCTGCCGGCGTCTTCGCCAGGTACGCCGGCAGGATGCGGTTGCGCAGCAGCGCGTCGAGCGATGCCAGCAGCGGATCGCCGCCGGTTTCGCCGAGCAGGTAGTTGAACACGCGCGGGATGTCGTCGAGGTAGCCGGCCTTGCCGTCGCGATGGAAGAGGCGCGCAAAAATGCCGACCACTTTCAGGTGGCGCTGCGCGCCCATGCGATCGAACCAGCGCAGGAAAGTGGCGTCGTCGATACCGGCGTCAAGGCGGCGTTCGTCGCGCAGCAATCGCGCGAAAGCGAGCGTCCAGTCGCGCACGCGCGCATCGGGCCATACCACGTAGGCATCGCGCAGCAGCGAGACGAGGTCGTAGGTCAGCGGGCCGGTCACCGCGTCCTGGAAGTCGATGACACCCAGCGTGCCGTCGTCGCACAGCATCAGGTTGCGCGAGTGGTAGTCGCGGTGCACGAACACCACCGGCTGGGCGAGGTTGTCCGCAGCGATGCGCGCCATGGCGTCGTCCAGCACCTGCTGCTCGTCGGCGCTGAGTTCCAGCGCAAGGTGGACCTTCACGAACCAGTCACCGAACAACTGCATCTCGGCCAGCAGGCGTGCGCGGTCGTACGGCGGCAGCGGGTAGCCCGGCGTGTCGGTGACCTCCTGCAGGCGCAGCAGTTCTTCCATCGCCTGCCGGTAGAGGCCGTCCACGCTGTCTTCGGTAAGCGCCGGGCGCAGCAGGCGGTCGCCGAGGTCTTCCAGCAGCATCAGGCCCTGATCGAAATCGACGGCAACCACTGCCGGCGCATGCACGCCGGCATCGCGCAGGGCGCGGGCGACGGCCACGAAGGGCCGGCAGTCTTCCCGGCCGGGCGGCGCGTCGACCGCGACCAGCGGGCCGTCGGCCGTCAGCAGGCGGAAATAGCGCCGGAAGCTGGCGTCGCCGGAGACCGGCAGCAGTGCACCGGCCGGCGAGGCGTACCCGCAGCGGCGTGCTTCACCGGCAGCCCAGACGGCGAGCAGGGCCTCGCGTTCGGCAAGTGACCGGTCGGCAACGGGCATGGGAGAACCTCGGAGGGCGCGGCTGCGGGGCGGGCAAGTGCCCGTCATTCCTGAAAAAAAGCGGGCTGATCATATATGATGCCCGCTTTCGCGCGACAGCCCGCTACGGTCGACCCCTCTGCCCATGATCCCGCGCCGCGCCTCCGCGCGCCTTGTCCTGTTGCTTGTCCCCCTGCTGGCCCTGTGGTGGCCGGCGGCGGCGTTGGCGACCGACAAAAAACCGGCGCCGCCGGCTGGTGCCGTCCTGCCCGCCGATCCGGCTGCAGGCGAGCAGCCGGATGGCGGCGATGCGGACGACGAACTGCCGCTGCCGGTGCTCTCGCCGGCCATCCCCTATCGCCCGCTCAACTGGTATTCGCGCCGGGAACTCGAGGCCTTCCCGCCGGGGACCGCGCCCGCCGTGATGCCCTGGTGCAACGGCGCCTACGTCGCGCTGCCGCTGCCGCCGCTGGACGGTGACGACAAGGGAGCCGGTGCGCCCGTCTACGTTACCGCCGACGAGATGCAACTGGACGAGAACGGCGAGTCGCAGG
>JBKHWN010000087.1:0-5225 GCA_046566505.1 Gammaproteobacteria bacterium | reverse complement strand
TGCAACTGCAGCACGACGGCAATGGCCAGTGCAGCGATCGTCAGGATGCGGATGAGCCGGGTGTTGTCCATGGAAGCCTCGTAGCCAGCGGACCATGCCCGTAACTTTCCGGCATGACGTTCAGTATCGCGGGCATGGCCCGCTCGCTACAGGAGAAACGTTTCAGATGAAACCCTTGAACTCGTCGCGGCCATGGTAGCGGGCGCGCGCGAATTGCTCCTCGATCCGGATCAGCCGGTTGTACTTCTCGACACGGTCGGAGCGGCAGAGCGACCCGGTCTTGATCTGGCCGGCAGCGGTGGCCACAGCGAGATCCGCGATCGTCGAATCGGCCGTTTCACCCGAGCGGTGCGAGATCACGGTGCGGTAGCCGGCTTTCTTCGCCATGTAGATGGCATCCAGCGTCTCGGTCAGCGTGCCGATCTGGTTGAACTTGATGAGGATGGCGTTGGCCACGCCTTCATCGATGCCGCGCTTGAGGATGGACGGGTTGGTGACGAACAGGTCGTCACCAACCAGCTGGCAGCGCTTGCCAAGCTTGTCGGTGAGCAGTTTCCAGCCGGCCCAGTCGGACTCGTGCAGGCCGTCCTCGATGGAGACGATCGGGTACTTGTCGACGAGCTTCGCCAGGTAATCCACGAATTCGGCAGCGGTGAGGATCTTGCCCTCGCCGTGCAGATTGTACTTGCCGTTGTCGTAGAACTCGCTGGCGGCGCAGTCGAGCGCGAGCGTGACGTCCTTGCCGGCCTGGTAGCCCGCCTTGTCGATGGCGACCATGATGGCTTCGAGCGCCGCCTCGTTCGAGGCGAGGTTCGGCGCAAAACCGCCTTCGTCACCGACAGCGGTGTTCAGGCCCTGCGCCTTCAGCACCGCCTTCAGTGCGTGGAAGATCTCGGCGCCGCAGCGGATCGCCTCAGCAATGGTCGGGGCGCCGACCGGCTGCACCATGAACTCCTGGATGTCGACGTTGTTGTCGGCATGTGCGCCGCCATTGATGATGTTCATCATCGGCACCGGCATGGAGTACGGGCCGTCCTCGCCGTTGAGCAGGGAGATGTGCTCGTACAACGGCTTGCCCGAGTTGATGGCGGCCGCCTTCGCCGTGGCCAGCGACACGGCCAGCAGCGCGTTGGCACCGAGGCGCCCCTTGTTCTCGGTGCCATCGAGTTCGATCATCGCGCGATCGATGCCGGCCTGGTCCATCGGGTCGCGGCCGAGCAGCAGTTCGCGGATTTCCGTGTTGGCATTGCCAACGGCCTTCTGCACGCCCTTGCCCAGGTAGCGCTTCTTGTCGCCATCGCGCAGTTCGATGGCTTCGCGCGTACCGGTGGAGGCACCCGACGGCGCGCAGGCCGTGCCCTCGATGCCGTTGTCGAGGATGACGTCGGCTTCCACGGTCGGGTTGCCACGCGAATCGAGCACTTCGCGGGCGCGGATGTCGGTGATCTTGGCCATGAACTGCGCTCCTTCTCCACTGTCTTGTTGCGAGTTGAAATTCGTGCGGGCGGGGATTTTCCCTCACCCGGCGCTTCGCGCCACCCTCTCCCGCGAGCGGGAGAGGGGAAAAACGTCCTGTCGCCTGCGTGTCCTGCCGAATCATCGTGCCCCTCTCCCGCGAAGCGGGAGAGGGGAAAAACATCCTTCCGCCTGCGTGTCCTGCCGGGTCATCCTGCCCCTCTCCCGCAAAGCGGGAGAGGGGAAAAAACATTCTGTCGCCTGCGTGTCCTGCCGAGTCACCGTGCCCCTCTCCCGCGAGCGGGAGAGGGGTTGGGGTGAGGGTCCTCAGGCCGTTTCGATCGGCGGGAACGACTTCACCAGTTCGTCGATCGCCTTCAGGCGCGCGAGGAAGGGCTCAAGCTTGTCCAGCCGCAACGCGCACGGACCGTCGCACTTGGCGTTGTCCGGGTCCGGGTGCGCTTCGAGGAACAGCCCGGCCAGCGACTGCGACATCCCGGCCAGCGCAAGCTCCGTGACCTGTGCGCGACGACCACCAGCGGAATCCGCACGCCCGCCCGGCATCTGCAGCGCGTGCGTCACGTCGAAGAACACCGGATAACCGAACTGCTTCATGATCCCGAAGCCGAGCATGTCGACGACGAGGTTGTTGTAGCCGAAGCTCGACCCGCGCTCGCAGAGGATCAGCCGGTCATTGCCCGCTTCCTCGCACTTCTTGAGGATGTGCTTCATTTCCTGCGGCGCCAGGAATTGCGCTTTCTTGATGTTGATGACGGCTTTGGTCTTCGCCATCGCGACCACAAGATCAGTCTGGCGCGACAGGAAGGCCGGCAACTGGATGATGTCGCAGACTTCCGCGACCGGTGCCGCCTGGTGCGGCTCGTGCACGTCGGTGATCACCGGCACGCCGAAGGTCTTCTTGATCTCCGCGAAAATCTTCAGGCCTTCATCGAGGCCCGGGCCGCGGAACGAGGTGACCGAGGAACGGTTGGCCTTGTCGAAGCTCGCCTTGAACACATAAGGGATGCCGAGTTTCTGCGTCACCTTCACATATTGCTCGCAGACTTGCATCGCGAGGTCGCGCGACTCCAGCACGTTCATGCCGCCGAACAACACGAACGGCAACTCGTTGCCGATGCGGATATTGCCGACCCCGATCACGCGCTGGCTGCTCATTCTGCGGTCTCCTGCTGGCGCCGCTGGGCGCTCTGGTACTCGTGCGCGGCCCGGATGAAGCCGCTGAACAGCGGGTGGCCATCGCGCGGGGTCGAGGTGAATTCCGGGTGGAACTGGCAGGCCACAAACCAGGGATGGGTCGGCACTTCCACCATCTCCACCAGCGCACCGTCGACCGAACGGCCGGCGATGCGCAGCCCCGCCGCTTCCAGTTCCGGGATGAAATTGTTGTTCACTTCATAACGGTGGCGATGGCGCTCGACGATCTCGTCCTGCCCGTACATGGTGCGGGCGATGGACCCGTCGACCAGCCGGCAGGTCTGGCCACCCAGGCGCATGGTGCCGCCGAGGTCTGACTTCTCGTCGCGACGTTCGACGCGGCCATCGACGCTGCGCCATTCGGTGATCAGGCCGACCACCGGGTACGGCGTCTCGCGTGCCAGCTCGGTGCTGTGTGCGCCTTCGAGTTTCGCGACATGGCGGGCGAACTCGACCACCGCCAGTTGCATGCCGAGGCAGATGCCGAGGTAGGGAATGTTGTTCTCGCGGGCGTGGCGAATTGCCGCGATCTTGCCTTCCGTGCCGCGGTCACCGAAGCCGCCGGGCACCAGGATCGCGTCGAGCCCGAACAGCGGCGACTGGCCGTCCTCTTCCAGGTCCTCGGCGTCGATGTAGCGGATGGTGACCTTCAGCTTGTCCTGGATGCCGGCGTGGGTCAGCGCCTCGTTCAGCGACTTGTAGGCATCGGCCAGCTCGACGTACTTGCCGACCATGCCGACGGTCACGTTGCCCTTCGGGTTCAGGTGTGCGTCGACCACCGCGTCCCACTCGCGCAGGTCCGGCTCGGGCAACTGCAGCCCGAACTTCTCGACGACGATGCCGTCCAGCCCCTGCTGGTGCAGGATGCGCGGGATCATGTAGATGGTCTTGCAGTCCGGCGCGGAAATGACCGCGCGCGCCTCGACGTTGGTGAACAGCGCGATCTTGCGCAGCGAGTCGGCCGGGATCTCGTGGTCCGAACGGCAGATCAGGCAGTCCGGCTGCAGGCCCAGCGAGCGCAGTTCCTTCACCGAGTGCTGCGTCGGCTTGGTCTTGGTCTCGCCGGCGGTGGCGATGTACGGCACCAGCGTCAGGTGGATCAGCAGCGCGCGGCTGGTGCCCAGCTCGACCTTCAACTGGCGCACCGCCTCCAGGAACGGCAGCGACTCGATGTCGCCGACCGTGCCGCCGATCTCGACGATGGCGATGTCGGCGTCGCCGGCACCCTCGATGATCTTCTGCTTGATGCGGTCGGTGATGTGCGGGATCACCTGCACCGTGCCGCCCAGGTAGTCACCGCGGCGCTCGCGCTCGATGACGTCCAGGTAGACGCGGCCGGAGGTGAAGCTGTTCTTGCGCCCGAGCCGGGTGCGGATGAAGCGCTCGTAGTGGCCCAGATCGAGGTCGGTTTCGGTGCCGTCCTCGGTGACGTAGACCTCGCCGTGCTGGTAGGGACTCATGGTCCCCGGATCCACGTTGATGTAGGGATCCATCTTGATCATGGTGAGCTTCAGGCCGCGCGATTCGAGAAGACTCGCCAGGGCTGCGGCCGACAATCCTTTGCCGAGGGAGGAAACCACCCCGCCCGTCACAAAAATAAAACGTGCCATCGAGTCACCACCGACTGCAGCAGAGGGGAAAAAAGATTGGGAACGAGACGGGGCCGCAGGATACCAGAAGGGCTCCGGCAGGGCATCAGTCGCCGGGCGTTTCCCAGCGCAGATGCAGGGTCGCCGGCCGACCGGGCGCCGGCACGAACGCGGCGTCGGCGATGCGGTCGCCGACGGCGGCAAGACGGTCGCCGACGTACAGCAGCGGCACGCGGGCCCGCAGCCACGGCGGCAAGCCGGTGTCCTGCAGGACTTTTTTCAATGGCCGGCTGCCATGGCCACCCGCCGGCGTGAGCCGCTCGCCGCCGGCGCGAAAGCGCACGCCGAGCGGCTCACCGGCAGGCAGTGCCAGCGCAAGGCCGGCACCTGCCGCCAGCAGGCGGCCGTGCGCGGCACCGAGGTCCAGTGCGGCGTCAGGCGCCGGCCAGGGGATCGCCTGCCCCACGACGCACGGCGGCAACTGCGGGAAGGCAAACAGGCGTCCCCGGTAGCGATGGAACTCCCAGCCGCCGGCCCGCAACTCGCCCTCGGCATCGATGCGGGCGGCGGCAATCGCCAACAGCTGGTCGATCCAGTCTTCCTGCAGGACAGGTGCGCCGATCCCGGCCAGCCAGCGGCGCAGCAATGCCCGCTGTGCGGCCGGCCGCCGCGCGAGCAGCGGTTCGACGGCGAGCACCGGACGCCCGGCCAGCGGATCGGTTGCCAGCAGCGCGGAAAGATCCGTGTCCAGGTATTCGTTGAGCAGGCTGTCGGCCTCGGCCAGGCGACGGGCCGTCGCCGCCAGCGTCCTGACGACAGCTGGCCAGCGGGCGCCGAGCCTCGGCAACACCTCATGGCGCAGCAGGTTGCGGTCGATGGACGGGTCGGCGTTCGAGGGATCCTCGACCCAGCGCAGGCCGCGCCGCACGGCCTCGGCCTCAATGGTGGATCGCGGCAGGTCCAGCA
>JBKHWN010000086.1:0-9094 GCA_046566505.1 Gammaproteobacteria bacterium | reverse complement strand
GTCGGGGAGAGTGCGCGGTGGATTAAAAAAACGAGCGGCCGGCGGGTTCACGAGGGAGGTGGGGCGCCGGCCTGATTGGGGCGATCATGCAGTTCAGCTTCACCACTGTTCCCTCCCTTGTCTGCGCGCCGGGCGCCGTCACCCAGGCCGCGGATTTCGCTGTTCACCGTCGCATCAAGCGCATCCTGGTCGTCGCCGACCCCGGCGTCATGGCGGCGGGCCTCGCGCAGCCGCTGTTCGACGCACTGGACAGTGCCGGTCTGGAGCGTTCGCTGTTCACCGGTGTCGAGCCCGATCCGGGCGAGCACGTGGTCACTGCGGCGTACCGTCAGGCGCGGGATTTCGGCGCGCAACTGGTGATCGGCATCGGCGGCGGCAGCTCGATGGACGTTGCCAAGCTCACTGCCTATTTCGCCGACTCGGCGGAAACGCTGCGCCAGATCATCGGCGTCAACCAGGCCCGCGGCCGGCGCCTGCCGCTGGTGCTGATACCGACCACGGCCGGTACCGGTTCCGAGGTGACGCCGATCGCGATCATCACCCTGGCCGACCAGACCAAGGGCGGCGTGATCTCGCCGATCCTGCTGCCGGACATGGCGCTGCTGGACGCACGGCTGACGCTCAGCCTGCCACCGGCGGTGACCGCGCATACCGGCATCGACGCAATGGTGCACGCCATCGAGGCCTACACCTCGCGCCGGCTCAAGAACCCGGTGTCCGACGCGCTGGCGCAGCAGGCGCTGAAACTGCTGCACGACAACATCCGCGTGGTGTTCAGCGACGGCAGCAACGAGATCGCGCGCAGCAACATGCTGCTCGGCGCCTGCCTGGCCGGCATGGCGTTCGCCAACGCGCCGGTGGCTGCCGTGCATGCGCTGGCCTATCCGCTGGGCGCGCTGTTCCATGTGCCGCACGGGTTGTCCAACGCGGTGCTGCTGACCGAGGTGCTGCGCTTCAATCGTCCGGCTGCCGAGGCCCGCTATGCGGAGATCGGCCGTTTGCTGGCCGGCTGCGCGATGCCCGACGAAACGGCCTGCGATTTCCTGATCGACACGCTGGATGCGCTGCTGATCGACCTGAAGGTCGACAAGCGGATGTGTTCCTACGGCGTTGCCGGCAAGGATCTCGACCGGATGGCCGCCGATGCCCTTGAGCAGTAGCGCCTGCTGCAGAACAATCCGCGCGAGGTTTCGCTGGCGGACGCCCGCGCGATCTACGAGCGCTGCCTGGGCGCGGCCTGAGGGTCGCGCCGGGCAGCTTCCCATTGTCGCTGCGCCAACGGATGACGCACCCATGACCACGACGCGCCCGCTGTTTCTCGCCAACCAGCCGCTGGAGACCGCCGAGTCGCTGGCGGTTACCGACAAGTACAGCGGCGAGGTTTTCGCTGACGTTTGTGTCGCCAACACCTCGCTGATATCCCAGGCCGTGCACGCGGCGGTGCAGGCGGAAGCGCCGATGCGCCGGCTGCCGGCCTGGCGGCGGCGCGACGTGCTGCGCCATTGCGTGCGCCGTTTCGAGGAGCGCCGCGAGGAACTGGCCGAAGCGCTGTGCCGCGAGGCCGGCAAGCCGATCCGCGATGCGCGCGTCGAGGTGACGCGGCTGATCGAGACCTTTTCCATCGCCGCCGAGGAGGCCACCCGCATCAGGGGCGAGGTGCTGCCGATGGACATCAGCGCCCGCGGCGAGGGCTACACGGGCATGTGGAAGCGCGTGCCGGTCGGCGCCTGCGCATTCATCACGCCGTTCAACTTTCCGCTAAACCTGGTGGCGCACAAGGTGGCGCCGGCGATCGCGGCCGGCTGTCCGTTCGTGCTCAAGCCGGCCTCGCTGACGCCACTGGGCGCGCTGATCATCGGCGAGGTGCTGGCCGAGACCGACCTGCCGCCGGGCGCATTTTCGATTTTGCCGGCCGGACGCGAGGAGGCCGATGCGCTGGTCACCGACGATCGCCTGAAGCTGCTCAGCTTCACCGGCTCGGATGCCGTCGGTTGGGACATGAAGGCCCGTGCCGGCAAGAAGCGCGTCACGCTGGAGCTGGGCGGCAACGCGGCGGTGATCGTCGATGCCGATGCCGACCTCGACTTCGCCGTCGAGCGCTGCGCGTTCGGCGCCTTCTACCAGAGCGGCCAGAGCTGCATCAGCGTGCAGCGCATCCTGGTCCACGAGTCGTTGTACGAACCGTTCCGCGACGCGCTGGTCGCGAAGACGAAAACACTGGTTGCCGGCGATCCGCGCCACGAGTCCACCTTCTGCGGCCCGGTGATCAGCGACAAGGAAGCGCGGCGCATCGAGTCGTGGATCAGCCAGGCGCGTGCGGCCGGTGCAACCGTGCTGTGCGGCGGTGAACGCGAGGGGCTCATGATCACGCCCTGCGTACTGGAGGACGTGCCCGTCGGCCAGCCGGTGACCGATGGCGAGGTGTTCGGCCCGGTCTGCGTGCTGGAAGCGTTCAGCGAGTTCGATGACGCAATTGCGCGCGTCAATGCCTCCCGTTACGGCCTGCAGGCCGGCGTGCTCACCCGCGACCGGGTGAAGATGATGAAGGCGTGGGACGAACTGGAAGTCGGCGGCGTGATCGTCGGCGACATCCCCAGCTGGCGGCTCGACCACATGCCCTATGGCGGCGTGAAGGATTCGGGTATCGGCCGCGAAGGTGTGGCCAGCGCGATTGCCGACATGACGGAAGTGCGGCTGCTGGTCACCCGGGACTGCTGAACGTCCTGTCGCGCGGTCGCCGCCGGGGTGAAAAAGCCCCGGCGGCTTCGTTTCAGAGCGCGAGTTCCGGCACCGGGTTTTCCATGGCGGCTTCGTTGCGGGACGCATCGCGTTGCGTGTCCGTGGCCAAGGCGGCGGTGGCCGCGGCGTCCGCAGCAACGGAGGTGCCGGCCGTACGCTGCTCGGCGGTCGCCGGCACGCGTTCGTCCAGCCACGCGAGGATGTCCGCCCACACCTGTTCCTTGCCGTAATCGTGCAGCGTGCAGTGCGACATGCCTTCATAGACCTTCCAGGTCTTGTCCGTCGAACCGGCTTTTTCCATCAGGTTGCGGCTGGCGCGGACCGGGACCAGGTTGTCCTTCGTACCGTGCAGCACGATGAACGGCGTGCGCATGTTCGGCAGGTTCCGGTTGGCGCGTGCACTCATGTCCTTCACGCCCGTCAGCCACGCGACCGGCAGCGCGCTGTGCGTCATGTGCGGGTCATTCCACGCGCGATCCTTCACTTCCGGGTCGAAAATGATCATCGCGCCGACCCGGTCGAACAGGAATTTCGAGCCCATGGGCACGACGGGGAAGTTGGGCCAGGCTTCGCCGGCGGTGCCGATCGTCCACAGGCCGGCATCGGCCAGCCAGCCGGGCATGAAGCGGCCCAGGTGCCCCTTGATGCCGGGGGCGTTCAGGATCAGGCCGTCCAGCGGCAGGTCACCGCGCAGTTCGGTGAGCACGGCGACGCCGCCGCCCAGCGACTCACCCTGCAGGTACAGCGGCAGTTCCGGGTAGACGCGCCTGACTTCGCGGTAGGCGAGGGCGACATCGTCGGTGTAGTCGCTGACGTCGCGCACATAGCCGCGACGACCGTGGCCCTGGGACTGGCCCCAGCCGCGCAGGTCGATGCCGAACACGGCATAGCCACGGGCCGTCAGCTGGTTCACCCAGGGCGCATAGAAACCCGAATGCGCGATGGTGCCGTGCACCAGCAGGATCGCCGCGCGCGGCTCGGTGCCGTCCGGTTTCCACCATTGCCCGAACAGGGTCAGGCCATCGCCGGTTTTCAGCAGCACGGCCTCGGCACCGGCAGCGGTGTCGTACGTCGCGGGTTGCGGGGTGACTTTCGGCAGGCCGACGCAGCCGGCCAGCAGCATCGTGGCCAGCAGGGCCATGGCGGCCCGGCCGGCCAGCCTGGAGAGCGCCCGGAGCAGGCCGGTGCGCCAGGAAGAGGTCATCTTCATCTTGTTGTTGTCCTCGACGGGGGCGGTGACCGTTGCGATCACCCGGGTGTTGACGGCGGTGCGGACATGCCGCGCCCGGAGTCTAGCCAAGGTCCGGCGGCCCGACCAAGGCGACCCGTCGGGCGGCGGGTTCCCGCAACCCCCTGCGCCTGTTGCGGCCATTGGGTCGCTGGCCGGCCGCTGATCGTGTCAGCATCGCCGCCTGACCAACCTGGAGGGTTTCCTGCCATGACCACCGCCTTCGATTTCACCGTCAACGACATCCACGGCAAGCCGGTCAACCTAGCCGACTACCGCGGCAAGGTCCTGCTGATCGTCAACACCGCCAGCAAGTGCGGCTTCACCCCCCAGTACAAGGGCCTGCAGGCGCTGCACGAGAAGTACAAGGAGCAGGGCCTGGTCGTGCTCGGCTTCCCCTGCAACCAGTTCGGCCACCAGGAGCCGGCGCCCGAAGACCAGATCGAGCAGTTCTGCGAGATGAACTTCGGCGTCAACTTCCCGCTGTTCGCCAAGGTCGACGTCAACGGCGGCAGTGCCGAACCGCTCTACCGCCACCTCAAGGAAGCCGCGCCCGGCATCCTCGGCAGCGAAGGCATCAAGTGGAACTTCACCAAGTTCCTGGTCAGCAAGGACGGCAAGACCGTCAAGCGCTACGCCCCCACCGACAAGCCCGAGGACCTGGTCAAGGACGTCGAGGCCCTGCTGCGCGCCTGACCGCCATCCCCGGGAACCCGCCTCGACGTCCCGCTGTCCCATCGCGCGCGCCAGTCGCTACACTGCGCGCGCTCATTAGCAAGGAACTTCGCCGGCCGCTTCCCGGCCGGCGCGACCGGGGGAATCCATGATCCGCATCGACGACCTGCACAAGGCGTTCGGGCATGTGGCTGCCGTGCGCGGCATCAGCCTGTCCGTACAACCGGGCGAAGTGCTCGGCTTCCTCGGCCCCAACGGGGCCGGCAAGTCCACCACCATGAAGATGATCGCCGGCTTCCTGCTGCCTGATCGCGGCAGCGTCAGCGTCTTCGGCCACGATGTCGCCGCCGCGCCCGAAGCCGCGAAAAAATGCATCGGCTACCTGCCCGAGGGCGCGCCGGCCTGGGGCGAGATGACCGTCGATGCCTTCCTGCATTTCATCGCGGGTGTCCGCGGTTTCAGCGGCACCGAGCGTGGCGAGCGCGTCGCCCGCGTGCTGGCCGAACTGGAACTCGGCGACGTGCGCGACCGCGCCATCGAAACCCTGTCCAAGGGCTACAAGCGCCGCGTCGGCCTCGCCCAGGCCATCCTGCACGACCCGCAACTGCTGGTGCTGGACGAGCCCACCGACGGCCTCGATCCCAACCAGAAACACCAGGTGCGCGAACTGATCCGTCGTTTGTCGGCCGGCCGCATCATCATCATTTCCACGCACATCCTCGAAGAAGTCACCGCCGTGTGCACGCGTGCGGTGGTGATCGCCGAGGGCCAGGTCGTCGCCGACGGCACGCCGGCCGACTTCGAACGCCGTTCGCGTTATTTCCGTGCGCTGTCGATGCGCCTCGCGGGCGAGGGCGTCGACGACGCGCTGCGCGCACTGACCGGCGTTGCCGCGCTGGAGCGTGACGGCGAGCAGTGCACGCTGGTCGCGCAGGAACACGCCGACCTGTTGCCGGCCTTCCTCACGCTGGCCCACGAAAAGGGCTGGCAGCCGCGTGACCTGGTCGTCGAGCGCGGACGCCTTGACGAGGTGTTCCGCCGCCTCACCCGCGACCATGCCGCCTGATCCCGGAGCCGATGCCATGAACAACATCCTCATCGTCGCCCGCCGCGAGCTGTATGCGTATTTCGCCACGCCACTCGCCTACGTCTTCCTCGCCATCTTCCTGGTGCTGACCGCCGTGTTCACCTTCTACATCGGCGGCTTTTTCGAGCGCCGGCAGGCGGACCTGCAGCCGTTCTTCGCCTTCCATCCCTGGCTGTACCTGTTCCTGGTGCCGGCGCTGTCCATGCGGCTGTGGGCCGAGGAGCGCCGCAACGGCACGCTGGAACTGCTGCTCACGCTGCCGCTGCGCCTGCGCGACGTGGTGATCGGCAAGTTCCTCGCCGGCTGGCTGTTCGCCGGGCTTGCGCTCGCGCTGACTTTCCCGCTGTGGCTCACCGTGAACTGGCTGGGCGACCCGGACAACGGCGTGATCCTCGCCGCCTATGTCGGCAGCTGGCTGATGGCCGGCGCGTACCTCGCGATCGGTTCCTGCCTGTCCGCGGTGACGGCCAACCAGGTGATCGCGTTCATCCTCACCGTGGTCACCTGCTTCGTGCTGGTGATCGCCGGCTTCCCGACCGTGCTTGCCGCGTTCAAGGGCTGGTCGCCGGCGCTGCTGGTGGAGGCGGTATCCAATTTGTCGTTCCTCACGCATTTCGATGCCATCAGCAAGGGCGTGCTCGATCTGCGCGACATCCTGTTCTTCCTCGTCATGATCGCCGGCTGGCTTGCCGCCACCGCCATCGTGATCGATCGCAAGAAAGCCGGCTGAGGGAGCACGAGATGAATTCGCAGATGAAGAAGCGTGCGCTGTTTTCCGGGCTCGGTCTGGCTGGCGTATTGGTGGCCGTGCTCGTGGTGGTGCAGGGGGTGTCGCTGGTGCCCGGCCTGCGCCTGGACCTGACCGAAGACCGGCTCTACACGCTGGCCGGCGGCACGAAGGCGATGCTGTCCGGCATGGAGTCGCCGGTAAAGGCCGAGTTCTTCTACTCGGCGGAACTGGCGCAGGCCGTGCCACAGGTGGGCAACTACGCGCAGCGCGTGCGTGAGTTGCTGCGCGAATACGCCCGCCTGTCCAACGGCAAGCTCGAACTGGTGGAAATCGATCCGGAGGCATTTTCCGAGGACGAGGACCGCGCCGCCGAACTCGGCCTGGTCAGCGTGCCGATCGTGCCCGGCGGGCCGGAAATCTTCCTGGGCCTCACCGTCACCGGTGCCAACGGCAAGACCGAGACCATCGCGTTCTTCCGGCCGGACCGTGAGGCGACGCTGGAATACGACCTGAGCCAGATCGTCTGGAAGGCGTCGCGCACCACGGCGCCGAAAGTCGCGCTTTATGCCGGCCTTGACGTGCAGGGCGGCTTCGACTTCATGTCGCGGCAGCCGACGCCGCCCTGGGCATCGGTGGCGCAGATCACGGGGCTCTACGAGTTCGAGACGCTGGCGCCGGATTTCGCCGTGATTCCGGATGGCGTGCGCCTGTTGCTGCTGGTGCATCCGACCGGGCTTGAGGAAAAATCGCTGCGCGCCATCGACCGTTACGCGCGTGCCGGCGGCGCCGTGCTGGTGTTCGTCGATCCGCACGCCGAGCGCGCCGGAGGCCCGATGGGCATGGGCGGCGAGACGAAGTCGGACCTGGCGCCGTTGTTCGCCGCCTGGGGCATCGACTACGACCCGGCACAGGTGCTGGTCGACGCGCAACTGGCGGTGCCGGTGGCGAGCGACGAATACGGTCGCGCGGTGCCGCATATCGGCATCCAGCAGTTCGGCCCGGCGGAGTTGCCCGGCAACGACGTGGTGACCGAGCGCATGGAACGCCTGCTCGCGGCTTCTGTTGGCGTGCTGCGCCAGCGGCCGGACGCGAAAACCACGTTCATGCCGCTGCTGCAATCGAGTGACCAGGCGATGCTCGTCCCGGCGTCTCGTTTCGAGATGCTCACCGAGCACACGGCGCTGTACGAAGGGTTCAACGCGAGCGGCGAGCGTTACGTCGTCGCGGCGCGTATCGGTGGCATGGGCCAGCCGGCTTTCCCGGCAGCGGGCACGGAACCTGCCATGGACGCCACGGTCGACGCAAAGCCGCTGAATGTCGTCGTGGTGGCCGATACCGACATCCTCAGCGACCGGCTCTGGGTGCGCATGCAGGAATACATGGGCGAGCGCATTCCGTCCGCCTTCGCCGACAACGGCGATTTCGCGATCAACCTGGTCGACAGCCTGGTCGGCAGCGCCGAGCTGATGGGCATCCGCGGCCGCGGGCGCTACGAGCGGCCGTTCGTGGTCGTCGATCGCCTGGAGCGCGAGGCGCACCAGGATCTGCAGGCGCAGCAGGCGGAACTCGAAGCCAGCCTGATGGAAACCGAGGCTCGCCTGCAGGAACTCGAGTCGCGCAAGCAGCAGGATGCCCAGGCCTTCGAACTGGACGACGCGCAGGTCGCCGAGATGAAGCGTTTCCTCGACGAAAAGTTGCGTACCCGCAAGGCGCTGCGTGACGTGCAGCACCAGTTGGGCAGCGATATCGAGTCGCTGGGCACGACGCTGAAGGTGATGAACATCCTGGTCGCGCCGCTGCTGCTGGTGCTGCTGGTGTTCTTCGTGGCGCGTCGCCGGTTGGGGGCACGCCGGTGATCGAGCTGTTCACGGCGAACACGCCCAACGGGCACAAGGTGTCCATCGCCCTGGAGGAGATGGGTCTGCCCTACAGCGTGCGCGCGCTGAAGTTGATGCAACTGGAGCAGAAACAGTCCTGGTTCCTCGCCATCAACCCGAACGGGCGCATCCCGGCGATCATCGATCACGACAACGACGATTTCGCGGTGTTCGAGTCCGGCGCGATCCTCGTGTACCTCGCCGAGAAGACCGGCCGTTTCCTGCCGGCGGACGCCAAGGGTCGCTCGCGCGTGCTGCAGTGGTTGATGTTCCAGATGGGCGGCCTCGGCCCGATGCAGGGGCAGGCGAACGTCTGGTTTCGCTACATGCCGGAAAAGATGCCGCTGGCGATCGACCGCTACCAGAACGAGACGCGGCGCCTGTACGAGGTGATGGAGCAGCAACTGGGGCGCACCGAATACCTGGCCGGCGACTATTCCATCGCCGACATGGCGGCCTGGCCCTGGGTGCGCATCCACGGCTGGGCCGGGGTCAGCGTCGAGGGCCTGCCGAACCTGGCGCGCTGGCGGGAGGCCATCGCCGCCCGGCCGGCCGTGCAGCGCGGCATCGCCGTGCCCGGCGAGGACAAGGATTTCGACGTGAAGAAAATCCGGGGCATGGTCAAGGGCGCGGAAGAATAAGCAGGCGCGCGGCGCATTCAACAGGCGAAAGTAGTGCCCGGAGGTGATGCCCATGGCCCTGTCCCTGTTCGGCAATGCACGCGCGATCTATCTCGACGCCAATGCCACCACGCCGGT
>JBKHWN010000085.1:0-32179 GCA_046566505.1 Gammaproteobacteria bacterium | reverse complement strand
TGCAACGGTAGCGCCTGGTTCCCGGGATGAACAAGCATGTATCGGGTCTGATAAGTCTGGTGGCCGTGAGAGCCGTGGCGGGGAGAGGCGATGATGGGTCTGTTCGTGGGGAGTCTGGTCATTGCATTCGCGTTTGTGGTCGGCGCCTGGATCAGGTTGGCGCCCTCAGCGGATGAGCGGCGATTGGGCAAACTGCGTGCGGCGGCCTCCCTGCGCGGGTTGAAATTGCGGTGGGTCTCCGGGGCCGAGCGAGAACGACTGGGGTTGCCGTCCGGGTTGACCTGGTATGGGCTGGCGCTACTGCAACCGCTACCCGGGAACGGGTCAACCTGTGTAGCGGTGCCGCAGGAAGGCACCTGGCGGTGGGTGGACGGTGCAGGTCCCGAGGCCGCCCTGCAGGATGTTCCCGCCGGGGTCCATGCCCTGCAGGTCGGCGATGGCCTGCTGCAGGCTGCGTGGGACGAGCGCGACGAAACCCTGCTGGAACCGCTGGCGCTATGGCTGGATGCGCGACGTGCCGGCCTGGGCAGTGACAAGCAAGCGCCTCACTGAAGCAGTTCTGCCACCGCCATCAGTTCACCCACAATCACCTGCGTGTAGCGGTCAACGAGGAAGGGCACGGTGTTTTCCTGGTAATTGAGTACCGAACGCTCGATGAACTTCCATTTCGACTGGATCGCACGCACGCGCTTGGTTGCTTCGTCTCCCTTGGCTCGCGCCGCGAGTTGCGAGAGACGCTTGCCGAAGTCCCTGGCCATCTGGTCGATGCTGGCTTCCGTGGAGATCTGGCGCTGTACCGAGTAGGCCGCGGACGCGTTTTCGACATAGCTCGCAGACATTTGCTGCAGCAGCAGCGCCAGGGCGCGGGCCTCGGACAGGGGGGAATCGATCAGGCCGGCGCGCTTTTCAAACTCCCGGTATATGGGGTCCAGGGCGTCGCGCGCGGCCTTGCGGCGCTGCATCATCTCATCGACCACGGCGGGTTCCGGTGCGCCGGACTTCATTGTGGTATCTCGGTTGACGCGAGCGAGCCGCGTGAACGCGCCGACGTTCTCGGCAATGGCCGCGGTCTTCGCCGCCTCGATGCCGGCCTCGGCCAGCGAGGCGGCCGAGGCCTTCTGCGCGGTGTCGAGCTTCTCCAGGGTCTCGTCGAGTCGTGCCTTGTAGGCGGGGCTCTGTTCTTCGCCGAGCAGCATGTTCAGGTCGAGAGCGGCGGCATCCATGAGCCGGGCAACCCTGTACAGGTCGGCCAGCGCATCGGCTTCCCTGGTGGCGTGGGCGGGCGTCGCCCACGCGAGAACCAGGGATGTGAGCAGTATGAAGAGGATGGGGGTGTCTTTCTGGCCGCTGAAACGGGCGAGGATTCGGGACATCGTGGTCTCCTTCTTGTTTTTCGTGCCAACAATACAGGTCGTACTGTGCGCCCGTGTAGAGGGGCTGGCCAGTAAGGCCTAACCGAAACCGACCACCGGAAGTTGCGGTTATTGGCTCCTGTCGGCACCGGCAGTCGACATGCCGATGCCCGCCCGGGTCGCAGTCTTGCCTTGACCCCCCCCGCTGCCGTCCCGTACAAATGCCGGCCTTCCAACCCCGCCAGAGCGGACCCATGGGCAAGTCACTGGTCATCGTCGAGTCGCCTGCCAAGGCAAAAACCATCAACAAGTACCTGGGCAAGGACTTCATCGTGAAGTCCAGTGTCGGGCATGTGCGTGACTTGCCGGCCAGCGGCGGTGGGCGTGCCGAGCCTGCCCCGGGGGCCAAGAAGGCGTCTGCGGCAGCCAAGGGCAAGGCGAAGGAGCCGAGCCGGGAGGAGAAGGCCTGGAACCAGTTGGTGACCCGCATGGGGGTGGATCCGGAGCATGGCTGGAAGGCGCGCTACGAGATCGTGCCCGGCAAGGAAAAGGTGATCGATGAGTTGCGCAAGCTGGCGAAGCAGGCCGATGAAATATGGCTTGCGACCGACTTGGATCGCGAAGGGGAGGCCATTGCCTGGCACCTGAAGGAGGTCATCGGCGGCGACGACAGTCGCTACAGGCGCGTGGTGTTCAACGAGATCACCAAGTCGGCGATCAAAAAGGCCTTCGAACAGCCCAAGACGCTGGACATGCACCGGGTCGAGGCCCAGCAGGCACGGCGCTTCCTTGACCGCATCGTTGGCTACATGGTGTCGCCGCTGCTGTGGAGCAAGATTGCCCGTGGTCTGTCGGCAGGCCGGGTGCAGTCGGTTGCCGTACGCCTGCTGGTGGAGCGCGAGCGCGAGATACACGCCTTTGTTCCGGAAGAGTACTGGGACCTGCACGCCGATACGGTCGGGCCGAAAGGCGATGCGCTGCGCATGCAGGTCGCCAGGGAGGATGGCAAGGAATTCAGGCCGACGTCGGAAGGCGCGGTGAACAGGACCGTCGCGAAGCTGCAGAATGCCTCGCTTGCCGTCACCAGCCGCGATGACAAGCCGACCAGTACCAAGCCCAACGCACCCTTCATAACCTCGACGCTGCAGCAGGCGGCGAGCACCCGGCTCGGTTTCTCGGTCAAGCGCACCATGACCATCGCGCAGAAGCTTTATGAGGCGGGCTACATCACCTACATGCGTACCGACTCGACGAACCTCAGTGCCGATGCGGTCGAGGCCGTGCGTGGCTACATCGGCGAAAAATTCGGTGATCGGTACTTGCCGGAACAGCCCAACGTGTATGCCAGCAAGGAGGGCGCGCAGGAGGCGCACGAAGCGATCCGGCCAACGGATGTCGCGGTGCGGGCAGAAGACCTGCCTGACCTTGAGCGTGATGCCGGCCGCCTCTATGACCTCATTTGGCGACAATTCGTGGCCTGCCAGATGACGAGGGCCGAGTACCTGTCGACGACGATTGCTGTGGAAACGGCTGGTTGCGAGTTGCGTGCGAAGGGTCGAGTCGTGAAGTTTGATGGCTTCACGCGGGTGCTCCCCCCGGGCGGCAAGAGTGCCCCGGAGGACCAGCCGCTGCCGGATATTGCAGTTGGCGCCGTCCTGAAACTGAAGGCGTTGCTGCCGAGCCAGCATTTTACCAAGCCGCCGGCGCGCTACACCGAGGCGAGCCTCGTTCGCGAACTGGAAAAGCGTGGCATCGGCCGGCCGTCGACCTACGCGGCCATCATCTCCACCATCCAGGACCGCGGTTACGCCACGGTTGCCAGCCGGCGTTTCCACGCAGAAAAGATCGGCGACATTGTTACGACGAGGCTGGTCGAGAATTTCGACAACCTGATGGATTACGGCTTTACCGCGCGGATGGAGGAGCAGCTCGACGAGGTTGCCGGCGGACGGCGGGACTGGCAGGACGTACTCGACGAGTTTTACGTTGATTTCCGCAAGAAACTGAAAAAGGCCGGTGGTGTTGGCGAGGGCAAGGCGGCCGAAGGCGGCATGCGCGCCAACCTGCCGGTGGAAACTGCCATTGCCTGCCCGGCGTGTGGTCGACCGATGCAGATACGGTTCGGGTCGACGGGTGTTTTCCTGGGCTGCTCCGGCTATGCGTTGCCGCCGAAGGAGCGTTGCACGACGACCATGAACCTGACCTCTGCCGATGAAGTGGTGTCGGTGAGTGAGGATGATGATGCCGATGAAGCCGAAGCCCGCTTGCAGCACAGTAAGCGTCGCTGCAAGGTCTGTGGTTCGGCCATGGACAGTTATCTGCTCGACGCGAAGCGGAAACTGCATATTTGCGGAATGGCCCCGGACTGCCCGGGACACGAGGTGGAATCCGGCGAGTTCAAGCTGAAGGGCTATGAAGGCCCGGTCATTGAATGCGACAAGTGCGGCAGCGAGATGCAACTGAAGACCGGCCGTTTTGGCAAGTATTTTGGTTGCTCGAACAAGGAGTGCGGCAACACACGCAAGTTGTTGCGCAGTGGAGAGGCTGCTCCGCCCAAGGCGGACCCCATCCCCATGCCGCACCTGAAGTGCCAGAAAGTGGATGACTTTTACCTGCTGCGAGACGGCGCTTCCGGCGTGTTCCTGGCCGCGAGCAAGTATCCGCGCCATCGTGAAACGCGTCAGCCGACGGTCGAGGAAGTGCGCAGCGTGCGTGAGCAACTTGACCCGAAGTTGCGCTATCTCGCTGATGCACCGGTCAAGGACAAGGAAGGCCGGCCGGCGATGGTCCGTTTCAGCAAGAAGACACGTGAGCAGTACGTGCAGACCGAGGTGGACGGGAAGCCGACGGGATGGCGCGCCTTCTATCGCGATGGCCGCTGGGTCGAGTCGGTTTCGAAAGAGAAGTAGCCGGGGCAGGAGTCCTGCGGAAACTACCTAGCCTGCTTCGACTGTTCGCGCGCCCAATCGGGGACTCGTTGGCACCGGCCTGCCGGTCCCTGTGCTACGTTCGTCCCATTCGCTGGTCGCCGGGGTTGGGTGTGGAAGGACGCCGCCGTCTTTTTTTGCTGGCCGTAATCCTGGTCGCCGTGGCGATCGGGGCGGTCGGCATCACGCTGGTGTCGCTCTTTGTGACGGCGATGAACCAGGAGCGTGAATCGCTGGTTTCCTACCTGGATGGCGTTATGCCCGATGCAGGATTCAGGCAGGTGGCCACGCTTTCGCTGCGGGAAGGGCGCTGGTCGGTTGAACTCGGGAATGTTCCACCGGTAGTCCTGCGGGAGTTGCCGCTACAGGTGTCGCCCGAAAATTTGTCGCCCGGGGAACTGCGATGGCTGGAGGGATCCGGCGGCGATTATCTCGCGGCAGTGCGCCCCCTTGATGCGGACAGCGTGCAACTCGCCTGGCTTTCCCTGGACAGCGTCCGTGAACCTTATCGGCGTGCCGCCCTGCATGCGCTGGTGGCGATACTCGCGCTGGTCATGGGCGGGTTGTGGCTCTTCTACCGGATGACGGCACCGCTGTTGCGCCACATGGCGTTGAGCGAAGCGCGCTATCGAACCTTGTTTTCCAGTACGGCCGAGGGTGTCGTTCTGGTCGGCGAGTCAAAAATCGAGGAGTGCAATGACCGTTTCTGCGAGATGTTCCGCTGCCGCCGTGACCAGGTGGTTGGTCTGCAGTGGCGTGATTTTTTCCGGCGTTATGCGGGCGGTGACGAGCGCCTGGAAAGCTTTGAGCAGCGTGTTGCCAGTACCCTGGGGAATGGGCGCCAGTCGTTCCTGTGGGAGTTTTCCCGGGCCGATGACGAGTCATTGATGGCCGAGGTTGCGTTCCGCGCCCTCAAAGACGGCAATCGTCGGTTGATGCTCGCGTCCTTGCGCGATGTGACCGAACGGGAGCGCACGGCGCGTGAGCTCCAGGCGGCAGAGCGAGCCCTGCGGGAGTCCCGCGAGCGGCTGGCACAGGCGGGGAGGAGCAGCGCACTGATCGAACTGGCGGCAGGCATTGCGCACGAGGTCAACCAGCCGCTGGCGGCCATTGCGAATTACGCGCAGGCGTGCAGGCGCATGGTGCGTAACGACCAACCCTGCAGCCAGGATGTGGCCGTTTCACTGGACAGGATTGCCGACCAGGCGCAGCGAGCGGGCGAGACGATACATCGCATACGTTCGCTGGTGCAGACGCCCGGGGGGGGCGATGCCGTTGCCTGCGTGAACCGCCTGGTCGAGTCCGTGGCCCTGCTGCTCGGCGAGGAACTGGAGGCCAGTGGTACCCGGCTGGTGCTGGACTTGTCTCCCGATGTGTCGCCAGTACTTGCCGACCCGCTGCAGATCCAGCAGGTTCTCGTCCAGTTGCTGAACAACGCGCTGGAGGCGATGGCCGGTACGCCGCGGGCAGAGCGGGAAATCCGTGTCGTGACCCGCCGGCTGGACGGCCATGTCGAGGTTGAGGTCAAGGACACGGGGCATGGCATCTCGCCCGATGATCGTGCCTCCCTGTTCGAGCCTTTCTACTCGACGAGGGAGAACGCGATGGGCATGGGATTGCCGATCTGTATGTCTATAATCCGGGGGCACAAGGGCACACTTGAAGTGGATGAGTCCCTTGGACGGGGCGCCTGTTTCCGTTTCAGGTTGCCAGCCGACAACAGCGCAACAAGGAGTGATGAGCGATGCCGGAACCCGGTCGTGCCCTGAGCGGCACCAGCAAACAGACGGTTTTTGTTGTCGATGACGACGATGCGGTACGTGATTCGCTGGCCATGTTGCTGCGGTCTGTGGGCTTGCCGGTGGAGACCTTTGATTCGGGCATCGCCTTCATGGACCGGTTCCGCCCGGATCTGGCCGGGTGCCTGGTGCTGGATATCCGCATGCCGAAGATGAGCGGCCTGGAAGTCCAGCAGAAACTCCATGAGCTGGGGGCGACCCTGCCGGTGATCTTCATCACCGGGCACGGTGACATCCCGATGGCCGTGCAGGCGATCAAGGAGGGGGCTGCGGATTTCATCCAGAAGCCTTTCCGGGACCAGGACCTGCTTGACCGTATCCATGTGGCACTGGAGCAGGATGTCCGCCAGCGCTCGGTGGACACGCAGCGCGCAACCATAGCTTCGCGTTACGAAAGCCTGACCGAGCGTGAGCGCGAAGTGATGTTGATGGTGGTCGCAGGCAAGGCCAACAAGGTGATCGCCCTGGATCTGGACCTCAGTCAGCGTACGGTGGAGATTCACCGGGCACGGGTCATGGAGAAGATGCAGGCCCGCTCGCTGGCCGACCTGGTCAAGATGGCGATAGACCTCGGTGTCACCCACTGACCCGGCAGGAGTGCCGGAGGTTCCTGCGTGGACTACGCAGCCCCCTGATGAATGTACGAATTCCCCGTTTGTGGCGGCTGAGTAGCATGAACCTCGTCGCATGGATGACTAATCAGGGGGTCGTGATGCTTGTTCTTACTCGTCGCATCGGTGAGAAAATCCGTATCGGTGATGATGTCGTCATCACGTTGCTGGGCGTGCGGGGCAACCAGTACAAGGTGGGCATAGAAGCGCCCCGACATGTATCGGTGCATCGTGAGGAAATCTGGCAGCGCATCAATGACGAGGCGGAGGTGCCGCCGGGCGCCGTCGCAAATTGAGTTATTCGAATCGGGTTTTTGAAGGTCGCTTGACCGTTTGAGCAGGGCGCCCCGTGACCGGGGCGCCTTTTTTGTATCCGCCGGGAGTTGGCGAATGGCCGCCGACCTGCAAACATACGTTTGAAACGTATGTTTTTGGTGGTGACATGGCCCAGCCCGATACCGTCGAGCGAATCCTCGATGCCGCAGAGCACCTGTTCGCCGACCGGGGCTTTGCCGAGACGTCGCTGCGCACGATCACCAGTCGTGCCGGCGTCAACCTGGCGGCCGTGAACTACCACTTCGGCTCCAAGAAGGCGCTGATACAGGCGGTATTCGCCCGTTTTCTCACGCCCTTCTGTGCCGCACTGGATGCTGCGCTGGACCGCCGTCTGGCGGCGGTCGACAGTGATCGCCTGTCGCCGGAAGACCTGTTCGAATTGTTCGCCAATACCGCGCTGGAACTCAGTGCCCGGGACCCGGCACGGGGCGCGGTGTTCATGCGCCTGATCGGCCTTGCCTACAACGAGTCCCAGGGCCACCTGCGGCGATGGCTCGCCACGCAGTACGGGACGACCTTCCGGCGGCTGCAGCGATTGATCGCACTGGCGGCGCCGGATGTGCCGGCCGAGGAGATGTTCTGGCGAATCCACTTCGCGCTGGGGTCGGTGGTGTTCACCCTGTCCGGATTGTCGTCGCTGCAGGCGATAGGCGAGAGCGATTTTGGTCAGCGCCAGGATGCTCGGGCAGTCGTGCGGAGGCTGCTCGGTTTTGTCAGTTCGGGAATACGGCAGCAGAGCCATGGATAGCAGCAGGCAGGTACGCCTGCATGTAGACGTTGGCCGCCAGGAGCTTTTGTTGTGGCAGGCGGGCGAGTTGCTGGCGGTGTTCCCGGTTTCCACCGCACGGAACGGTGTCGGCGAACAGTCAGGGTCCGGCCAGACGCCACGTGGTGCCCATTACATCCGTGCGCGCATCGGCGACGGGTTGCCAGCGGGCGCCGTCCTTCGTGGTCGCCGTTTCACCGGTGAGATATGGAGCCCGGCGCTGGCCGCCGCAAATCCGGATCGCGACTGGATACTGACCCGCATCCTCTGGTTGTGCGGTCTTGAACCGGGACGCAACCGGCTGGGGCCGGTCGACACCATGCGGCGCTACATCTATATCCACGGGACACCGGATACCGAGCCGATGGGGGTGCCGCTTTCGCACGGCTGTATCCGCATGCGCAATGACGACCTGGTCAGGTTGTTCGCGCTCGTACCCGTGGGTGCGCGGGTCGATATCGAGGCCTGAGCAGTTTTTTCCGCGGTGATGCGGCTGTTGTTGCGCGCAGCCTTCAGTACACTGCCGCCCTTGTGTGATATCCGCAGGAGACGCTTCACGATGCAGCCCGGCCAGCTGATGCTCGATCTGGAAGGCACCTCATTGACGGCTGACGAGCAGGCGCTGCTGCTGCATCCGGCGGTCGGTGGACTCATCCTGTTCAGTCGCAACATCCGGGATGCCGGGCAGGTGACGGACCTGGTGGCCGATATCCGCGCGCGTCGGCCGGGGATCTTGGTCGCCGTCGATCAGGAAGGCGGGCGTGTCCAGCGGCTGCGCGACGGATTCACCCGGCTGCCGCCGATGCGTGTCTTCGGCAACCTCTGGGAGCAGGATCGCGAGGCGGCAGTGCGTGCTGCCACCGACTGCGGCTGGCTGATGGCCGCCGAGGTGCTGGCCACCGGGATCGACATCAGTTTCGCACCGGTGCTGGATCTCGATTTCGGGTTGAGCGCCGTGATCGGCGATCGTGCGTTCCATCGGGATCCGGCCGCAGTCATCGCCTTGGCCGGAGCCTTCATCCACGGCATGAACGAAGCAGGCATGCAGGCCACCGGCAAGCATTTTCCCGGCCACGGATTCGTTGCCGCCGATTCGCACACCGATATTCCCCGCGACACGCGGCAGATCCATGAACTGGAGGCCGACGACCTGGTGCCGTTCCGGCGCCTGGCCTCGCGATTGGGCGGCGTGATGCCGGCGCACGTGATCTACGGGCAGGTTGCGCCTGAGCCCGCCGGGTTTTCCCGTTACTGGCTGCAGGATGTGCTGCGGGGTGCACTGGCCTTCGATGGCGTCATCTTCAGCGACGACCTGAGCATGGAAGGCGCGACGGTTGCCGGCTCGTTCACCGAGCGGGCACGTGCGGCGCTGGATGCGGGCTGTGACATGGTACTGGTTTGCAACCACCGCGCCGGTGCGCTGGAAGTGCTGGACTATCTCGAAGCGCGCGGCCCCGATGCCGTCGCAGCCCAGCGGTTGGCGCGTCTGTACGGGCAGCCTACCGGAGTGGATGGGGGCCGGCTGGACGAGGTGCGAAACCGCTTGCCCGTGATGCCGGGCTGAACCTGCGAGGGCTGCCCGGCATGACGCACGACGAACTCCAGAAGGTGATGGCCGAAGCAGATTGCCTGGCCGATGAGCAGGCCGTCGAGCGCGCGATTGCCGCAGTGGCAGGAAGCATCACGAAAGACATGCAGGATGCGATGCCGGTGGTGTTGTGCGTCGTGAAGGGCGGGATCGTTTTTGCCGGGCAACTGCTGACCCGTTTGTCCTTCCCGCTGGACTTCGATTACATCCATGCAACCCGCTATGAAAACGGCACGCAGGGAGACCGGTTGCGCTGGGAGGTCTCGCCATCCGTGTCGCTGTCCGGCCGGCATGTCCTGGTGCTGGATGACATCCTCGATGTCGGCGCGACGCTGGAGGAGATCGTTCGCTGGTGCCTCGGGCAGGGCGCTCTTTCCGTGCGCACGGCCGTGCTGGTCGACAAGCGGCACTCGCGCAAGGTGCGCCCAGGGCTGCGTGCCGACTACACGGGGCTGGACATCGCCGATCGCTACGTCTTCGGCTACGGCATGGATTACCAGGGATATTGGCGCAACGCGGCGGGCATTTTTGCCGTCAAGGGGCTTTGATCGCTTGTCATCGACGAACACCGGGGGATGCATGCTGGCGATCATCGGCGGTAGCGGGTTGTCGACACTGGATGGTCTGGCCATCAATTCCGAGCGGCAGGTTGCCACGCCCTATGGCGATCCTTCCGCCCCGTTGTGCACGGGTTCCTTCGCCGGGCAAGACGTCGTTTTCCTGCCGCGCCACGGGCACCCGCACAGTGTGCCGCCGCACCGGATCAATTACCGCGCAAACCTTCGTGCGCTGAAGGACGCCGGCGTCGATCGTGTCCTTGCCGTGAATACCGTCGGTGGCATTGCGCCGGCAACGGGCGCGGGACATTTTGTCGTGCCGCACGACCTTGTCGACTACACCTGGGGGCGTGAGCACACCTTCAGTGACGGCTCGCCGGGCGACGAACTGATGCACGTGGACTTCACCTGTCCCTTCGACGCTGAAATGCGTGAACTGTTGCTGGCCTGCCTGCGTGAACTGGGCTACGCGCACAGCGATCATGGTGTCTACGCAGCCGTGCAGGGGCCGCGCCTGGAGACGGCAGCTGAAATCCTGCGTCTTGAACGTGACGGATGCCATGTGGTCGGGATGACGGGCATGCCGGAAGCGGCACTCGCCCGTGAGTTGGGGCTGCGTTATGCCATGTTGTGCCTGGTGGTCAACCCGGCGGCCGGCAAGGAGGCCGGCGCAATCAGCATGGACGACATCAACAGCGTGCTGGCAGCAGGGGCAGGGCGGATACGGGAAGTTCTTTCGCGGTTCCTTGCCCTGCCGGGCCGCACTGCCTGAGGCAGTCCTGCATCAGGGCAGTGAAACCCTCACCAGTGCACCGAACAGGGAATGGTCGAAGTAGTGCCATTCGCCGGGCTTGAGCCGCCGTGTTTCGCGCAGTGATGCGAACAGTGGACGTTCGGCAGCAATGCTCTGCAGGGTCAGGGACAGTTCCACGGCGGCGAGGCGTTCAACGCCGGATACGGCGATGGTTCCCTCCAGTTCGGGATGCTCATGCACGAGCTGGCCTGCGCGCAGCAAAACGGGGGCGCCGCTGGGTGAGCCCTGCCGCCAGGATTCGGCTGCCAGCACCACATACCCGCCCTTGCGCAGGCGATTGACATGCTCCGCGAGCGGCGCGGCATCGGTGGTGTTGAGTCCTCCCGGCATCGCGCTGCGGTCCGTTCGTAGCCGGCAACCGGCTTGTCCCTGGCTGAATGCGGCCTCGGCACCACCACCGGTGCGCAATCGCACGGCATCACAGGGCGGCAATTCACGTGCGCTGTCCCAGACCGGTGAGTCCGCATTCGCCGCCATCCTGAAGACGATGACATCAATGCGCATTTCCTGGCCGTACGCGACCGGGACGACCAGCACGCACAGCAGCAGAACAAGCAGGCGGTTCATCGCTTTTTCCCCGTGTTGTTGGCAGGCGGCACAGGACGCTGTGCCAGGGTGTCGAGCAGTGTGCCGACGACATCGATACGCTCGTCGTGCGTTTCACTTTCCAGGGTGAACTTCAGGCGGTTGCCGGCCTCCATGCGGTAGTGGCGTGGCTGGCGCTGGACGAGCTGGATCAGCGTCATCGGCTCCACGGTGGTTTCCTGGTCGAACTCCAGGCGTCCACCCGTCGCCGATGCGTCGATCTTGCGGATACCCAGTTGCTCGGCACGCAACTTCAGCGACGTCACGCGGAACAGCAGCTTCACCTGTGCCGGCAGCAGGCCGAAGCGGTCGATCATCTCGACCTGCAGTTCCCGGAGATCGTCTTCGTTCAGTGCGCTTGAAATGCGCTTGTAGAGAACGAGCCGTGTGTGTACGTCCGGCAGGTAATCCTCGGGAATCAGCGCCGGTACATTGAAGTTGAGTTCGGCGCCGTGCCGGAACGGCTGGTCGAGGTTCGGCTGCTTGCCGGCGCGGATCGCCTTCACGGCGCGATCCAGCATGTCCATGTACAGCGACAGGCCGATGGTCTGGATGTTGCCGCTCTGGCCTTCACCGAGCAGTTCGCCGGCACCGCGAATCTCCAGATCCTGGCTGGCGAGGACGAAACCGGCGCCGAGATCCTGGGCGCCGGCGATGGCTTCCAGCCGCTTCACGGCGTCGTCGGTCATTGCGCGGCGCGGCGGCGTCAGCAGCCAGGCATAGGCCTGGTGGTGCGAGCGGCCTACCCGGCCGCGCAACTGGTGCAACTGGGCCAGGCCGAACTTGTCTGCGCGCTCGATCACGATGGTGTTGGCACTGGGCACGTCAATGCCGGTCTCGATGATGGTGGAGCAGACCAGCACATTGTGGCGGCGGTGGTAGAACGCGCTCATCACTTCTTCAAGCTCGCGTTCGCGCATCTGTCCGTGTGCCACGGCGATGCGCGCCTCGGGTACCAGTGCCGCCAGGTCTGCCGCGCACTTGTCGATGGTCTTCACATCGTTGTGCAGGTAGTAGACCTGGCCGCCGCGCAGCAGTTCGCGGAGTACGGCCTCCTTGACCAGCGCGGGGCCGTCCTCACGGACGAAGGTCTTGATCGACAGGCGCCGTGCCGGTGGCGTGGCGATGATCGAGATGTCCCGCAGGCCGGACATCGCCATGTTGAGTGTGCGCGGGATCGGCGTTGCCGTCAGCGTCAGCATGTCGACTTCGGCGCGCAGGTGCTTGAGCTGTTCCTTCTGGCGCACGCCGAAGCGGTGTTCCTCGTCGACGATGACCAGACCGAGATTTGAGAATTTCACGTCCGGCTGCAGCAGCTTGTGCGTGCCGACCACGATGTCCACCTTGCCGTCCGCTATGCGCTGCAGTGCGTCATTCACTTCCTGGGTACTGCGGAAGCGGGACAGTACCTCGATGGTCACCGGCCAGTCGGCGAAGCGGTCACGGAAGGATTCGTAGTGCTGTTGCGCGAGCAGGGTGGTGGGCACCAGCACGGCAACCTGCCGGCCGGCCTGGGCGACGACGAAGGCGGCGCGCATGGCGACCTCGGTCTTGCCGAAGCCGACATCGCCGCAGACCAGCCGGTCCATTGGCCTGGCCGCCTTGAGGTCGGACAGCACGGCTTCGATCGCGGCCTGCTGGTCCGGTGTTTCCTCGAACGGGAACCCGGCGGCGAAGGCTTCGTATTCGTGCTCGTCGCGGCTGAAGGCGGTGCCTTTGCGCGCGGCGCGGCGGGCATGCACGTCGAGCATCTCGGCGGCGACATCGCGGATCTGCTCGGCGGCCTTGCGTCGCGCCTTTGCCCATTGGTCCGAGCCCAGGCGATGCAGTGGCGCGCCATCCTCATCGCCGCCGGCATAGCGCGAGACCAGATGCAGGTTGGAGACCGGGACGTAGAGTTTCGTGCCCTCGGCGTATTCAAGGGTGAGGAATTCCAGCGCCTGCCCATCCACGGTCAGGCTGGTGAGCCCGCGATAGCGCCCGACACCGGCATCAATGTGCACCACCGGCGCGCCGATACGCAGTTCCGACAGGTTGCGGATGGTGTTTTCCGCTGCCTGTGCCTGCTGGCGCTCGCGGCGTCGGGTCTGCATCACGCGCTCGCCGAACAGTTGCGGTTCGGCGACGACGGAGAGGCTGGCCTGCGGCAACTCGACGCCGCCTTGCAACGGCGCCGTGGTGATGGCGAGTGTGCTGCTGCCGGTGACAAAGTCCTGCCAGCTTTCGGCGGGGACCGGTTTCAGGCCGTTGCGGTTGAGCAGCTCGATCAGCGCCTCGCGCCGCCCGGCGCTCTCGGCGCACAGCAGTGTCCTGCGGTTCGTGATCGCGACGTGGCTGCGCAGTGCGGCCAGCGGATCCGCATCGCGCGCCTGCACCGGCAGTGCCGGTGGCGTGCCGGCCATTGCCAGGGCATCACTGGCAGCGCGAAGGTCGTAGCGTGCCAGCGGCTTCAGGTTGGCGAAGAGGTCTTCCACCGGCAGGAAAAGTTCCTGCGGCGGCAATAACGGGTTCAGGCGATCATGCCGGCGCTCTTCGTAACGCTCGCGCACTTCCTGCCAGAAGCGTTCCGCGGCGGCATGGACGTCGTTGCCAATGAACAGCGAACTGCCGGAAGGCAGGTAATCGGTCAGTACGCCCAGCTGGTCGAAGAACAGCGGCTGGTAATACTCGATGCCCGGTGCGGCGATGCCGCGCCCGATGTCCTGGTACACCGGGCACTGCCGGTAGTCGACGTCGAAGCGTTCGCGGAAACGGGCCCGGAATCGCTCGTTGGATTCTTTCGTGAAGGGGAATTCCCGCGCCGGCAGCAGGTCGATGCTGTCGATCTTCCCGCCGGAGCGCTGCGTTTCCGGATCAAAGGTGCGCAGTGTTTCGACTTCGTCATCGAAAAGTTCGATGCGCAGCGGCGTGTCCGCGCCCATCGGGTAGAGGTCGACCAGTGCGCCGCGGACCGCGAACTGGCCGTGCTCGAACACGGTGTCGACGCACTGGTAGCTGCATTGCTCCAGTGCACTGCGCAGTCGGCCGACATCGAGGCGGTCGCCCTTGCGCAGGGACAGGCCGGCGGCGACGAAACCGGGCGGGCAGATGCGGTGGAGCAGGGTCGTCACCGGCACCACCAGCACGGCGCTGCCCAGGCCCGGCAATTTCGCCAGTGTGCTCAGCCGTTGGGAGACCAGGTCCTGGTGCGGTGAAAAACTGTCGTAGGGGAGGATTTCCCAGTCAGGGAAATGCAGCACCGGCAGGTCGCCGGCAAAGAACCTCAGTTCTTCCTCGAGTTGCCAGGCTTCGGCGGTGGTTGCCGTCACCACCAGGCTTGGAGTTGTGGCACGCAGCGCGCGCTCAACGATGAACAGCGCGCGCGCGGCACCCGGCAGCGCACCGGTACTGACGCGGGCGCCGGTTCCCGGCGTGGCGATGTCGCGGAAAAAAATGCCGGCAGCGCCGAAGTTCAGTGAGCCTTGCACGAGTGTGGCGACGCAGTCAGCGACAGCGGGGTGTCTTGCCGGCGGTACGCGCCTGCTGCAGCAGAGCGAGTGCCGGCGGCATGGCCGACTGGAGGTCGCGGATACGCGTCTGGTTCGAAGGGTGGGTGGACAGGAACTGTGGCGGCTGCTGGCCGCCGGCGCGCGCCATGTTTTCCCAGAGCGCCACGGCCTGCTGCGGGTTGAACCCGGCCCGGGCCATCAGTTCGAGGCCGATACGATCTGCTTCCAGTTCCTGCTGACGACCGTAGGGGAGGATCACGCCGTATTGCGCACCGAGGCCCAGTGCGCCGTAGACCAGCCGCTTCTGCTCGGTCATCTCGCCGCCGAGGGCCTGGATCACCGACAGTCCGGTCTGCGCCGCGTACTGCGTCGACAGCCTCTCGTTCGAATGCTTGGCGATCACGTGGCCGATCTCGTGGCCGATCACCGCGGCAAGCATGTCCTGGTTGCTGGCGACGGCCAACAGCCCGGTGTAGACGCCGATCTTCTTTCCGGGTAGCGCAAAGGCATTCACCTGGTTGGCGTCGAACAGCACCACTTCCCACTCGGACGGTTGCTGGCCCATGGCCGTCAGCAGGTGGTTGGTGACGCACTGCACATAGGCCCGCTGGCCGCTGTCCTGGCTGACCGGTATGTCCTGCTTCTGCTGGGCGAACGCCGTGGCGCCCATGGTGGCCACCTCGCCTTCCGGGAACAGCAGCAGTTGCTTGCGCCCGGTCGGGGAGACCGCGCAGGCGACCGCCACGAGGGTGACGAGCAGCGAGAGTCCGACGGTGGCGAGGCGATTGCGCATGGCGTGTGTTGTCCGGGTATTTGCGGGTGTCGGTGTCAGGGGGCCGCATTATAGTAGCCGCCCCCCGGTTGCGGAGCCTGATGATGACCGATGTGCTGCAGGGCCTGCTGAATCTCCTCGACGTCGAGCCGCTGGAAAACAACCTGTTCCGCGGGCAGAGCCACGACATGGGCAACAAGGCGGTGTTCGGCGGCCAGGTGCTCGGGCAGGCGCTTGCCGCAGCGCTGCGCACGGTCGATGCCGACCGCACGGTGCATTCCCTTCACGGCTACTTCCTGCGTCCCGGCGACGTGAAGGTGCCCATCGTCTACGACGTGGACCGCATCAGGGACGGCAAGAGCTTCACCACCCGGCGCATCCGTGCCATCCAGCACGGCGAGGCGATCTTCAACATGGCGGCCTCTTTCCAGGTGCCGGAGGACGGCGTCGAGCACCAGGACGGCATGCCGGATGCCCCGGCGCCGGAGTCCCTCAAGTCCGACAGTGAATGGCGCGAGGAGTGGGCCGAGCACCTGCCCGAGCGGGTGCGCACGATCTTCACCCGCCGGCGGGCGGTCGATATCCGGCCGGTGGATCCGCAGCACCCGTTCGTGCCGGACAAGCGCCCGGCGGCCAAGATGGCCTGGTTCCGGGTCGACGCCTGCCTGCCGGACGATCCCGCGCTGCACCAGGCGCTGCTGGCCTATGCCTCTGACTTCGGCCTGATGGGCACCGCCATGCAGCCGCACGGCATCACCTGGTTCAGCCCGCAGGTGCAGGCGGCCAGCCTTGACCACGCCATGTGGTTCCACCGCCCGTTCCGCGTCGACGACTGGCTGCTTTACGAGATGGCGAGCCCGACCGCGGTCGGTGGCCGTGGCCTCAATTTCGGGAAGATCTGGTCGCAGGACGGCCGGCTGGTCTGCTCGGTCGCCCAGGAGGGCCTGCAGCGCATCCGGGAAACCGTCAGTCGAGGAGGCTGACCGGGCATAGGGTCCCGGGCACCGGTTTTCCTTTCTGGTCATGAGGGGGTTCAGCCCCTAGAATGCGCGCGCCCGAATCGGCGACCCGATTGACGGAGTGACCGGTTCCTTCCCTCAACCACGACAGAGGACAGCACCGTGACCCAGGCCGACGACCATTTCAGCCGCTGGAAGAACCGCGAAGAGATCGCCGAGGCGATGCTGCCGATGATCGGCAAGCTCTACCGGGAGCGTGACGTCACCATCCAGGTCTACAGCCGGTCGCTGGTCAACAAGTCGGTCATCACGCTGCTCAAGGCCCACCGTTTCGTCCGCCAGATCGAGAACGCCGAACTGTCGGTGGTCGACACCTATCCGTTCATGCAGGTGCTGATGGGCCTGGACCTTGGCCCGTCGCGTGTCGATATCGGCAAACTGGCCATCGAGTACCGCAAGGACTCAAAAGGCCTGTCCGTCGAGGAATACACCCGCCAGGCGGTGGCTGGCGCCGTCGACGGCAACAAGGTCCAGACCAACGGCCCGCGCGACATCGTGCTCTACGGTTTCGGCCGCATCGGCCGTCTGCTGGCCCGCCTGCTGATCGAGAAAACCGGTTCGGGCAACGGCCTGCGCCTGCGTGCGATCGTCATCCGCAAGGGCAGCGACAACGATCTTGCCAAGCGTGCCTCGCTGCTGCGCCGCGACTCGGTGCACGGCCAGTTCAACGGCACCATCTCGGTGGACGAGGAGAATGAAACGCTCATCGCCAACGGCAACGAGATCAAAATCATCTATTCCAACGACCCGACCACGGTCGACTACACGCAGTACGGCATCAACAACGCCATCCTGATCGACAACACCGGCAAGTGGCGGGACCGGGAGGCTTTGTCCAAGCACCTGCGTCCCGGCGTCGCCAAGGTGATCCTCACCGCGCCGGGCAAGGGTGACGTGAAGAACATCGTCCACGGCGTGAACCACGGCACGCTGGCCACTGACGACAACGTCATCTCCTGTGCCAGCTGCACCACCAACGCCATCGTGCCGCCGCTCAAGGCGATCAACGACCGCTTCGGCCTGGAGCACGGCCATGTCGAGACGGTGCACTCCTATACCAGTGACCAGAACCTGCTGGACAACTACCACAAGGGCAACCGCCGTGGCCGTGCGGCGCCGCTGAACATGGTGATCACCGAGACCGGCGCTGCCTCTGCGGTTGCCAAGGCATTGCCGGAACTCAAGGGTCGCATCACCGGCAACTCGATCCGGGTGCCGACGCCGAACGTGTCGATGGCGATCCTGAACCTGACGCTGGGCAAGGAAACCACGCGCGAGGAGCTCACCGAGTACCTGCGTGACGTGTCCCTGCACTCGCCGCTGCAGCGCCAGATCGACTTCATCAGCTCGCCGGATGCGGTGTCGACCGACTTCGTCGGTTCCCGCCATGCCTGCGTGATCGATGCCGAAGCCACCATCGTCGACGGCAAGCACGTCGTGCTTTACGTCTGGTACGACAACGAGTTCGGCTACAGCTGCCAGGTAATCCGCGTGGTCCAGCACATCACCGGGGTCGAGTACCCGCAGTTCCCGGTCGCCTGAACCAGGCGGGCGGGTGCGGGATGCCCGAAGTCCTTACCCGGCTTCGGGCTTTTCCTCAGGAAGTTGCGAGAAGGAAGTGGCGAGCGAGTCGGTTCGTGCTTCCTGATATTCGGCCGATGTTCGGCAGAGACGTCGGGTTTGGTCAAAAAACCCGGGTTTGGTTGAGGGGGCGCTGGCAATGATCAGTCACGGTTCCTATAATCCGCGCGCCCGACGGAGGGGTCCGGTGCCAGCCGGATACCGCAGTTCCCCGTTGCGCCCTGTCCGAATTTTCTTTCCACGCTGATTCCGGAGACGGGACTGCATGATCTATATCAACCGCGGGCTGGACTTGCCGATTGCCGGTGAGCCCCAGCAGGTCATCCATCCGGGTCCTGCCGTCAAGCGCGTCGCGCTGGTCGGTGCCGACTACCCGGGCATGAAGCCGACGATGTGCGTGCGCGAAGGCGACCGCGTCAAGCTTGGCCAGACACTGTTCACCGACAAGAAGAACGAGCAGGTGCGCTACACGGCACCGGCCGCCGGCACGGTGGTCGCGGTCAACCGCGGCGAGAAGCGGGTGTTCCTGTCGCTGGAGATCGAGGTCGACGGCGACGAGGCCGAGACCTTCCGTTCCTGGTCGGCGAGCGAACTGGGCGGCCTGTCACGGGAAGACGCCACGGCGAACCTCGTCGATTCGGGCCTGTGGACCGCGCTGCGGACGCGTCCCTACGACAAGGTGCCGGTGCCGGGAACCGTGCCGCACTCGGTGTTCGTCAACGCGATGGACACCAATCCGCTGGCCGCCGATCCGGATGTGGTGCTGGCCGGCCATGAAGAAGCCTTCAAGGCCGGCGTCACGGTGCTGACGCGCCTGACCGACGGCCCGGTCTTCGTCTGCCGCAAGACCAGCAGCAAGCAGCCGCGCCTCAACGGCGTGGCACGCGTCTCCGAACAGGAGTTCGACGGCCCGCACCCGGCCGGCCTGGTCGGGACGCACATCCATTTCCTGGACCCGGTCGGCCCGCACAAGACCGTCTGGCACCTTAACTACCAGGATGCCGTTGCGGTTGGCGAACTGTTCCTCACGGGCAAACTGAACGTGTCGCGCGTGATTGCGCTGGCCGGCCCGCAGGTCGACCGTCCACGCCTGATCGCCACGCGCCAGGGCGCGGCGGTTGCCGATCTCACGCGGATGGAACTCGGGGCAGGCGAGAGCCGCATCGTCTCCGGTTCCGCGCTGCACGGCCACATCGCCGCCGGTCCGCTGGCGTACCTGTCGCGCTACGCCCAGCAGTTGACCGTGTTGCGCGAAGACCGCGAGCGCAAGGTGCTGCGCTACGTCATGCCCGGCTTCGATTCGCACAGTGCCTCCAACATGTTCCTCGGCAAGTTGCTGGG
This sequence comes from Gammaproteobacteria bacterium, assembly GCA_046566505.1. Lineage (GTDB taxonomy): Bacteria > Pseudomonadota > Gammaproteobacteria > Pseudomonadales > JADFDG01 > JADFDG01. Next base: position 12,643 of record JBKHWN010000085.1, on the reverse strand, counting down.
CGGCATGAAGCGTTTCGCGATGACCACGACGACCAACGGCAGTGCGCGCGCGATGGTGCCGATCGGCACCTACGAGGAAGTCATGCCGCTGGACATCCTGGCGACCTGGCTGTTGCGCTATCTGATCGTCGGCGACACCGATCGCGCCGTGGCACTGGGTGCGCTGGAACTGGCCGAGGAAGACATTGCCCTGTGCACGTATGTCTGCCCGGGCAAGTACGAATACGGCCCGATCCTCCGAGACGTGCTGACCCGCATCGAGAACGAGGGCTGATGAGCATGAGCCTGCGCCAATACCTCGACAAGAACATCGCCCCGCACTTCGAGAAAGGCGGCAAGTACGAGAAGTACTACGTCTTCTACGAAATGTTCGACACGATGCTGTACAGCCCGCCGACCGTGACGCACACCGGTGCTCACGTGCGCGACGCGGTTGACCTCAAGCGCATCATGATGACGGTCTGGTTCTGTGCCTGGCCGGCCATGCTGTTCGGTATCTGGAACGTCGGTTTCCAGGCCAACAGTGTGATCGCCGCCGGTGGCCATGAGGCCATCCCGGGCTGGCGTTCCGATCTCGTCATGCTCCTGACCGGCTTCGACCCGGGCAATTTCTTCGCCAACTTCCTGCACGGCCTCGTCTACTACGTGCCGATCCTGATCGTCACCTACGTCGGCGGCCTGATCTGGGAAGGCCTGTTCGCCTGGAAGCGTGGCCACGAGGTGAACGAAGGCTTCTTCGTCACCGGCATCCTGTTCACACTGATCCTGCCGCCGACCATCCCGCTGTGGCTGGTCTTCCTGGGCATCAGTTTCGGCGTGGTGATCGGCAAGGAAGTTTTTGGCGGCACCGGCAAGAACTTCCTGAACCCGGCGCTGGTCGGTCGTGCGTTCCTGTTCTTCGCCTATCCGGCATACATGTCCGGCGACATGGTCTGGTCGGCGGTGGACAACTTCACCGGCGCGACAGCGCTGTCGATCGCCAAGGCGGCTGACCCGGCTGTGGGCAGCGTCATGGCGCTGGAGCAGGCCGGCATCACCTGGATGGACACCTTCTTCGGCAACATCCAGGGTTCGATCGGCGAGGTGTCCACGGCGATGATCGCGATCGGTGCCATTGCGCTGATCCTGACCAAGGTTGCCTCCTGGCGGATCATGGCCGGCGTGATGGTGGGCATGGTGGGTTCCGTGCTGCTGTTCAACAACATCGGCAGTGACACCAATGCGATGTTTGACCTGCCCTGGTATTGGCACCTCACGCTGGGCGGCTTCGCCTTCGGCATGGTGTTCATGGCCACGGACCCGGTGTCCGCGGCCATGACCGACACCGGCAAGTGGATCTATGGCGCAGTCATCGGCTTCATGGTGGCGATGATACGTGTCGTGAACCCCGCGTATCCGGAGGGCATGATGCTGGCGATCCTGTTCGGCAACCTCTGTGCGCCGATCATCGATTACTACGTGATGCAGGCGAATATCAAGCGGAGGGCCGCACGCCATGTCGTCTAACAAGGATTCGATTTCCCGCGTCTTCACCGTCGCGTTCGTTGTCTGCCTGGTCTGCGCGATTTTCGTCGCCAGTTCGGTGGTGGTGCTGCGTCCGGTGCAGGCCGCCAACAAGAATCTCGATACGCAGCGCAACATCCTGGTTGCGTCAGGCCTTTATCAGGACGGCGTCAACATCCCGGCGCTGTTCGAGCAACGCATCGAGATGCGGCTGGTCGACCTGCGTACCGGTGATTTCGTCGAACCCGCCGATGCAGGCATCCCGGACATCGTTGCCTACGACCAGCGGGTGGCGACCAAGGATCCCAAGTTGAGCGCGCTCATACCGGCGGACAAGGACATCGCTTCGCTCAAGCGCAAGGCGCATTACGCGAAGATCTACCTGATCAAGCGTGACGACGGCTCGATCGAGAAGGTGGTCCTGCCGATTTCAGGCTATGGCCTGTGGTCGACGATGTACGGCTACCTGGTGCTGGCCGACGACCTGAACACGGTGGTGGGCATCACCTTTACCGACCAGGCAGAAACGCCCGGGCTCGGCGGCGAGGTGGACAACCCGCAGTGGAAGGCGCAGTGGCCGGGCAAGCAGGTCTATAACGAGGACGGGAAGGTAGTCGCCGGCCTGAAGAAGGGTGGTGTCGATCCCAACAACGAGCATGACCGCGCACACATGGTGGATGCGCTGGCCGGCGCCACGCTGACCAGCAACGGCGTCAACCATCTGGTGCATTACTGGCTGGGCGACGAAGGCTTCGGTCCGTTCCTGAAGAAACTCAAGCGGGGGGCATGAACGTGGCAGAGAAGAACGATGCGAAGTCGGTCCTGCTGAGCCCGATCTTCAACAACAACCCGATCATGCTGCAGGTGCTGGGCATCTGCTCTGCACTGGCGGTTACCAGCAACCTGAACACTGCGATCGTCATGGCGATCGCGTTGACGCTGGTTACCGGTTTTTCCAACCTGTTCATCAGCATGGTTCGCAACATAACGCCGAGCAGCATCCGCATGATCGTGCAGATGGTGATCATTGCCTCGCTGGTGATCGTGGTCGACCAGATCCTCAAGGCCTACGCCTACGGCATCAGCAAGCAGCTGTCGGTGTTCGTCGGCCTGATCATCACCAACTGCATCGTCATGGGCCGCGCAGAGGCCTTCGCGATGAAGAATCCGCCGGGCATCAGTTTCCTGGACGGCATCGGCAACGGCCTGGGTTACAGCGCCCTGCTGATCGCGCTCGGCTTCGTCCGTGAATTGTTCGGTGCCGGCAAGTTGCTTGGCTACGAAGTGCTGCCGCTGGTGAAGAACGGTGGCTGGTACGAGCCGAACGGCCTGCTGTTGCTGCCGCCGTCGGCGTTCTTCCTGATCGGCCTGATGATCTGGGCGTTGCGCGCCTGGAAGCCGGAGCAGCAGGAAAAGCCGGACTTCGTGATGTCCCCGCAGAGCAAGGCGCTCGCTCACTGAACCCGCCGGAGAGACTGAACCATGGAGCACTACATAAGTCTGTTCGTCCGCGCGGTGTTCATCGAGAACATGGCGCTGGCCTTCTTCCTGGGCATGTGTACCTTCCTGGCGCTGTCCAAGAAGGTGGAGACCGCGACCGGGCTGGGCATCGCTGTTGTCATCATCCTGTTCATCACCGTGCCGGTGAACAACCTGGTGCTGACCTACGTGCTGAAACCCGGCGCGCTGGCCTGGCTCAGCGAGGACCTGCGTGACATGGATCTCACGTTCCTTGGCTTCCTGACCTATATCGGCGTAATTGCCGCGATCGTGCAGATCCTGGAGATGACGCTCGACAAGTACTTCCCGGCGCTCTACAACGCGCTCGGCATCTTCCTGCCGCTGATCACGGTGAACTGCGCGATCATGGCCGGTTCGCTGTTCATGGTGGAGCGTGACTACAACCTTGCCGAGAGCGCGGTCTACGGTCTTGGTGCGGGCACCAGTTGGGCGATCGCGATCATCCTGCTGGCGGCGATCCGGGAAAAACTCAAGTACAGCGACATCCCGGCCGGTCTTCAGGGTCTGGGTATCGTGTTCATCGTGGTTGGACTCATGTCGCTGGGCTTCATGTCCTTCGCCGGCGTGCAACTCTGACCAGCGGCTGACAGGGGAGAGCAATCATGATTGACATGACGACCATCTACGTCGGCGTCGCGATGTTCACGACCATCGTGCTGTCGCTGGTGGCGATTATCCTTGCCGCCCGCGCCAAGCTGGTGAGCTCCGGCGATGTGCATATCGAGATCAACGACGATCCCGAGAAGAGCATTGACGCTGCTGCCGGCGGCAAGTTGCTGTTCACGCTCGCCGACAGCGGGATTTTCCTGTCCTCCGCCTGTGGTGGCGGCGGGTCCTGCGGCCAGTGCAAGGTCAAGGTGTTGTCCGGTGGCGGCGACGCCCTGCCGACCGAGATGTCCCACTTCAACAAGCGTGAAGTGAAGGAAGGCTGGCGCCTGGGCTGCCAGGTACCGGTCAAGCAGGACATGAAGATCGAGGTATCCCACGAATTCTTCGGCGTGAAGAAGTGGGAGTGCACGGTGGTCTCCAACGACAACGTGGCCACCTTCATCAAGGAGCTGGTCCTGAGGTTGCCGGAAGGCGAGGTGGTGAACTTCCGCGCTGGCGGCTACGTGCAACTTGAGTGCCCGCCCTACGACGTCAAGTTCAAGGATTTCGACATCGGCGAGGAATACCGCGGTGACTGGGAGAAGTTCGGCTTCTTCAACATGACGGCGAAGACCGACGAGCCGACGATCCGCGCCTACTCGATGGCCAACTACCCGGAAGAGTACGGCGTCCTCAAGTTCAACATCCGTATCGCCACGCCGCCGCCGCGTACGCAGGGGCTGCCGCCTGGCCGGATGTCGAGCTGGGTGTTCAGCCTGAAGGCGGGCGACAAGGTCACGGTCTACGGTCCGTTTGGCGAGTTCTTCGCCAAGCCGACGCAGAACGAGATGGTGTTCATCGGCGGTGGCGCCGGCATGGCTCCGATGCGCTCGCATATTTTTGACCAGCTCAAGCGCCTGCAATCGGACCGCAAGATCACGTTCTGGTACGGTGCACGCTCCATGCGCGAGGCATTCTACGTCGAGGATTTCGACGAACTCGCCAAGAGCAACCCGAACTTCAAGTGGCACCTCGCGCTGTCCGAGCCGCAGCCCGAGGACAACTGGACGGGCCTCACCGGCTTCATCCACAACGTCGTATACGAAAACCATCTGAAGAATCACCCGGCACCGGAAGATGCCGAGTACTACATGTGCGGGCCGCCCATGATGACCGCAGCAGTCATCAAGATGCTGGTGGATCTGGGTGTCGAGCGAGACAACATCCTGCTCGATGACTTCGGCGGCTGATCTGCAAAGCACAGGGAAGGGCCGGGACACCGGCCCTTTTCGTTTCCCGTGGCGCCCGCTGCTGGCGCTGGGTCTGGTGCTGGGGGCGCTCACCGCCTTCATCCTGATCCAGCAGGGTCGGCCGGTCATCCATGCGATCGATGGCTACACGATGGGCAGCACCTGGAGCGTGCGCTTCGTCGGTGGTCGTGATGTCGATGTCGACGCGGTGCGCGCCGCGCTGGAGGCCGAGCTGGCCGAATTGAATCGCCAGCTGAGCGGCTACCAGCCCGATACGGCATTGTCCGTGTTCAACCGGTCGCCGATCGGCGAATGGCACGCGCTGCCCGCGCATCTTGCTGCCGTCCTGTCGTTCGGCAAGCAGTTGCACGAGTCGTCCGGCGGTGGCTTCGACATGACGCTGCGGCCCCTGGTCAATCTCTGGGGGTTCGGTGCCGCCGAGCCGAGGACTGCGCCGCCGTCGGATGCTGAGATTGCAGCGGTATTGGCCGGTTTCGGCAGCCGCTACCTTGAGGCTGCTCCCGACGGCACCCGCTGGCGCCGCACGGCGGACGTCTCGGTCGATGTCGATTCCACTGCGCCGGGTTATGCGGCGGACGTGTTGTCATCCTGGCTTGCGGGCAGTGGTCACCCCGACCATCTGGTGGAAGTCGGCGGGGAGTTGCGGGCGGAAGGACTCCGGCCCGACGGCAGCGCCTGGAGGGTGGGTATCGAGCGGCCCGTTGCCGAGCGTGGTGTCGTCGAGCAGGTCATTGCGGTCAGCGGTACCGGCGTGGCCACGTCCGGTGATTACCGTTCCTTTTTCGAGCGTGACGGCAAGCGCTACTCCCATACCCTGGACCCGGTTACCGGCCGCCCCGTCGAACACTCGCTCGCATCCGTCACGGTGCTGGCGCCCACCGGCATGGCAGCCGATGGTTATGCCACGGCCATCATGGTGATGGGGCCGGAGAAGGGCATGGCGTTCGCCGGGTCGCATGCGCTGGCCGTCTACATGCTGGTCCGAGAGGCCGAGGGCTTCCGCGAGGTCTACAATGAACGCTTCGCACCCTATCTCGCGACGCGCTGACCACCGTCGTGTGACTCTGGATCCTGTTGGGAGGGCAACACCATGCAGATCGTACTGATTACCCTGGTTTTCCTGCTGATCATCTTCGCCGCGATGGCCGTGGGCCTGATGCTGGGTCGCGGCCCCATCAAGGGATCCTGCGGTGGCATCGCTGCACTGACCGGCGAACGGACCTGCGACCTGTGTGGCGGAGACCGTGTCCGGTGCGAGGAAATCAATGGCGAGCCGAACCCGGGTGCAAAAGGCGATTCTTCCGCCGAAGGGAAGGTGGAGCGCTTCGATCCGCGCGCGCCACGTTGACCATGCCGTTTGTGAGGACGTAAGGTCCATAGCGTGAAAAGCCGGGAAGCCTGACGTGTCGGAAGCAAACAGATTTGATCTGCTCGTTGTGGGTTCCGGTCCTGCCGGAGAGGCCGCTGCCACCTCGGCGGCGCGCAAGGGCTGGCGGGTTGCCCTCGTCGAGGAACAGTCTCAGGTTGGTGGTAACTGCACCCACGTCGGCACCATTCCCTCCAAGGCGCTGCGGCATTATGTCCGGCAGTTGATAAGGGTCGGCCGCAACAGCCTGTTCCGTGGCACCTGGGGCGAGTCGCCCCGGGTCAGTTGGCCGCAACTGGTTGAAAAATCGCGGGGGGTGACTGCCGCCCAGGTCGATGTGCGCAGCGATTCCTACCGCCGTACACGCGTCACGCTTTTGAACGGGCGCGCGCGACTGCTTGATGCCCACCGGGTGGAAGTATCCGGGCGTGACGGCAGCAGTGAGACGCTGCATGCAGAGCGCATCCTGCTGGCGACCGGGTCGCGGCCATACCATCCGGAAGATGTCGATTTCAGCCATCCAAGGATCTACGACAGCGACACGCTGCTCTCCATGCAGCATACGCCGCAGCATATCGTGATCTACGGCGCTGGCGTGATCGGCTGTGAATACGCATCGATATTCTGCGGGCTTGGCGTGAAGGTCGACCTGGTCAACACTCGACAGCACCTGCTCGATTTCCTCGATACCGAAATATCGGATGCGTTGTCCTATCACCTGCGCGAGCAGGGGGCGACGATACGCCACGGCGAGGAATACGAACGGGTGGTTGCCGATGATGACGGTGTCGTGCTGATGCTGCGTTCCGGAAAGCGCATTCGTGCCGACGCCTTGCTGTGGTGCAACGGTCGCACGGGGAACTCGGCAGACCTCGGTCTCGAGCAGGTTGGCCTTGCCGGCAACCAGCGAGGCAACCTTGATGTCGACCGGCACTACCAGACATCCGTGCCGGGCATTTACGCGGCAGGTGACATCATTGGCGCGCCGAGCCTTGCCAGTGCCGCCTATGATCAGGGGCGCGCTGCGGTCGCCCACATGCATGGTGGCCGTCACGATTTTGTCGATGAAGTGCCTACGGGCATCTATACCATCCCGGGAATTTCCTGCGTGGGTCGCACCGAGCGGGAGCTGACCCAGGCACGCGTTCCGTATGAGGTTGGCCAGGCATTTTTCCGTGACCTGGCGCGTGCGCAGATCACCAGCGAACGTGTCGGGATGCTGAAGATACTTTTCCACCGGGAAACGCGTGCGCTGCTGGGCATTCACTGCTTTGGCTACCAGGCATCGGAGATCATCCATATCGGGCAGGCAATCATGCGCCAGCCTGCGCCAGCCAATTCCATCGATTACTTCCTCGATACGACGTTCAACTATCCGACGATGGCCGAGGCGTACCGGCTGGCCGCGCTTGATGGCATGCAGCGCATCGACGAGGCGTCATCGTGACACTGCCCGGTGGGCCGGCAGGGCGTCATACGGCACTGATCCTGTCCGGTGGCGGTGCCCGCGCCGCGTACCAGGTCGGCGTGCTCATGGCGATAGCCGACTGCCTGCCCCGCGATGCCAAGAATCCTTTCGACATCATCTGCGGTACATCTGCCGGGGCACTCAATGCGGCGGTGCTGGCCAGCCAGGCCGTTCGTTTTCGTGCGGGGGTCAGGGGGTTGGAGCGTGTCTGGGCCAACCTCAGTGCGGAGCAGGTCTATCGCACCGACTGGACGTCCTTTCTGCAGCTTGTTTTTCGCTGGTTGTTCGCCAGTGCGCGTGGTGGCAAGTCTGACGCGCCGTATTCGCTGTTCGACAGCGAGCCTCTGGCACAACTGCTGTCGCAGGTAATCAATTTCAAGAAGATCCGGCGCCAGATCGAGGAGGGGCATCTGTATGCGCTGAGCATCACGGCGGCCGGCTATTCGACGGGTGAATCGGTGAGTTTCTACCAGGGTGCAGCCGATATACAGCCGTGGCGCAGGGTCCGGCGCGTGGGCGTGCCGGCCGAAATCCGCGCCGAGCACCTGCTGGCGTCATCTGCCTTGCCGCTGCTGTTTCCGTCGACGCGGATCGGCGAGCATTTCTATGGGGATGGCGCGATCCGGCAGTTGGCGCCGCTGAGTCCGGCGCTACATCTGGGTGCGGACAGGATCCTGGTCATCGGTGTCAGTGGCGGGCCGAAGGAGCTGGCAAAGCGCGTCGCAGGCAGTGGTTATCCGAGCACCGCGCAGATCATCGGCCACGTGCTCAACAGCGCATTCGTCGACGCGTTCGAGGCGGACGTCGAACGCCTGGAGCGGATCAACCGCACGTTGCGGCTGATACCGGATGACGTAAAGCGTGCGAACCGCATGGAACTTCGTGAAGTGGAATTGCTGAAGATCATGCCATCGCAGCCGCTTGACGAGTTGGCTGCACAGCATGCGCACGAGTTGCCGAGGAACGTGCGTGCCCTGCTTTCAGGCTGGGGTGCCACGCGCCGTACCGGCGGTACGGCAGTCAGTTACCTGCTGTTCGAACAGGGCTTCTGCCGCGCCCTGATGACGCTGGGATATCAGGACGCCATTGCCCGTCGCGAGGAGATCGCGGCATTTCTCGGCATAGACCATGCCTGCTCTCCGGCATCCCCCGAGATGCCGACATTCCAGGAATAACTCAGGAAGGCCTGGTTCCGGCCAACTGTTCACGCATGCGCACGTGTGCCAGAAGCGCCGTCGGGAAGTCGGTGATGATGCTGTCGACGCCGAGGTTGATAAGACGCTCGGCAATCATCAGGTCGTTCACCGTCCATACCGACACGGCCAGACCGGCAGCATGCGCGTCGCGCACGAGGTCGTCGCCGGTGATGCGCCAGTTGCTGACCAGCAGCGAGCAACCCAGTTTTTCGGCAGCAGCCACCGGCGCCGGTTCATTGGTCTCCGCCACGTAGCCGCGCGCAAGCAGTGCCGCCTCCTGCCTGGCGATTTTCAGTACGTTCCTGTCCAGCGATGTCAGTGTCGCGCGGTCGGCCATTTTCAGCCGCGCCAGCAATTCTGCAATCTTGCCCACCAGGATGCGGATGCGTGCCGGCTTGTCGGCCTTGATCTCCAGTTGCCAGTGGTCGACGTCGCCGCAAGCCAGCAGTACTTCCTCGAGGGTCGGTATGCCTGCAGGAACCGGCCAGCGCGGGGTGTTGGTGCGCGCATCCATGGCGGCGAGTTGTGACGCCGGGAAACCGGCCACGGCCCCTGTTTCTCCGGTAGTCCGGTCAACCTGCTCGTCGTGGATGACTACCGGGCGCTCGTCCCAGGAAAGCCGCACATCGAGCTCGAAGTTGCGGATGCCGCCCGTCATGGCGTGCAGGAATGACGGGAGCGTGTTTTCCGGTGCTTCGCCGCGTGCGCCGCGATGGCCGATCACGATCATGGTCTGGCTGCCGTTGGATTGAAAACTCGGGATGGTGGGTGGATCAGAGTACGCCCTTCGGCAACTGCATGGTCACGCAGTGCAGGCTTCCGTGCTGCTGTATCAACGGCAGGCAATCGATGCCGATAACCTGGCGATCGGGGAAGCAGCGAGTCAGGATGGACAGCACATCCGGGTCGGCATTGTCACGGTAGGTCGGGACCAGCACGGCATCGTTGATGATCAGGAAATTGGCGTAACTGGCCGGAAGGCGATGGCCGTCCGGTGCGTATTTGCCGGCGGGCCAGGGCAGCGGGACGAGCTTGTAGGGATTGCCGTCCCGGTCGCGCAAATCCTGCAGTTCTTCAGCCATCGCGGCGAGGTCGTCGTAGTGTTCGTCCTCGCGATCATCACAGGCCACGTAGCAGATGGTGTGCTCGTCACAGAAGCGGGCGAGGGTGTCGATGTGGCTGTCGGTATCGTCACCGGCGAGGTGGCCGTGTTCCAGCCAGAGGACGCGGTCGATGCCCAGCGTCTGTTGCAGCTTTTTCTCGGTGTCCCTGCGATCAAGGTGCGGATTGCGCATGGGTGACAGCAGGCATGCCGAGGTGGTGAGCAGGGTGCCCTTGCCGTCGGTTTCCAGTGCTCCGCCCTCCAGGAAGAGGGGGATGGACTCCAGTGCCGGGCGGAACAGGCCCTGCGCGGCAAGGTTGCGGTTGACGGCGTTGTCGCGTCCCGCTTCGAACTTGCGTCCCCAGCCATTGAACCCGAAATCACGCAGGAGCAGTTGCAGGCCTTCGGCGACGCTGATCGGTCCGTAGTCGCGTATCCAGGTGTCGTTGTAGGGAGCGTGTACGAAGCGCAGGTTGGCTTCATTCACTGCCCGGGGACGCAGGCGGCCCAGGATGTGTTCCCTGTGGGTTTCGTCGACGCAGAGGATGACGCAGGTTTCGCGCAGGGCAATCGCGCTCGCGATCTCGACGTAGCTGGCTTCTGCGTCGTCGAGGATATCCACCCAGTCCGTGTGCGGGGCTGGCCAGGCGAGCATGACGCCGCACTGCGGCGCCCACTCGGGGAGCAGGCGTGACGACATGCTGCTTCCTGTAAGGGGTCTTTGATTCAGTGGGCTGAGCGGAACGTGCCCGTATTCGGGTCAAATTCCAGTGTTTCGTCCAACGCACTGCCGAGGTTGTCGTTGGCAGTCCCGGTGCTTTTCTTCAGGGCCGGACTCCCGGCGGCCGGCGGGGTTCCGGTGGCGGGCTCGGGAGAGGCATCCGGTTCCTCGGCAGGCACGTTCGTCTGCGGTGCGGCAGCAGGCTCTGGCGGTGCGTCCTCCGAATCGAGGATCAGGCGCCCGGTGGCCGGGTCGAAACGGAAGCCCGAGGTCTTGGGCGCGGCGGCCGGTGCCGGTGTGGTGACCGACTCAGGTTGCACCGGGGGCGCTGGCTGGGTGGCCGTTTCGGGAGTCTGTTGTACGGCAACCGGCGCGGCGGCGGGCTCGGGGTCGCTAACCGGCTCAAGTGCAGGTGCTTCGGGCGCCGGCGTGGCCGTGATCTTCGGTGTCGCGGAGGGGGCCGGCACCGGTGCGGGCAGTGCGACCGGCTCGACAGGCCGCGGGGCAGGCGCGGGTGCGGGTGCGGGTGCCGGGGAAGAACCCGTCAGCGGCTGTGTACGGACGGTGTGCAGCACGCGACGGTTTTCGAAATAAACGGTGTATCCGTCGTAAACCCAGCGGGTGATCGCAGGAGAGCCAACTGCGCCAAGATCGTAGGCGGGTGTGCCATGGGATGCCCGGACCTCGTCCATGGACATGCCCTGGCGGGGTTCTTCCTGCGCTGAGGCCATCAGTGGTGCCAGGACCAGGGATCCGATCAGCAGGCAGTTGCGGCGCATTATTGTCATTGTCGTTCCCACTCTGGCGAGGCACAGAATCCCAGCGATGATAATGAGTTAGGAGTGGCTATTCAACCAGATTGGAGACAGGGTGCCCGGTGCTGCCCGCACCGCATCGGCAAGTGGCTGCTACACCTCGGCTGTGCTTAAATGCCGCGCCATGTTCAGACCCCTCTCGTTGTTCGTCGGTTTGCGCTACACGCGTGCCCGGCGACGTAATCATTTCATTTCATTCATATCCCTGACTTCCATCATCGGGCTCGGGCTGGGTGTGGCCGTGCTGATCGTGGTCCTGTCGGTCATGAATGGTTTCGACCGGGAGCTCAAGACGCGAATTCTCGGCATGGTGCCGCACGGCAGCCTGGTGGGCCACCAGCCGCTGACGGACTGGCGGCGACTGGCCGAAAGGGCCACACAACATCCGGGCGTGGCCGGCGTGGCACCGTTCAGCCAGATGCAGGGAATGCTCTCCAACGCCGGGACGGTAGAGGGGGCGATCGTCAACGGCATCCTTCCGGAGACGGAGCGCGCGGTTTCCATCCTGCCGGAGCATGTCGAGGAAGGGTCGCTGGAGAGTCTGGCAGCCGGAGAGTTCGGCATGGTGCTCGGCAGTGGACTCGCCCGCCGACTGGGCGTCGTGCCGGGTGACAAGGTGACGCTGGTCCTGCCGGAGGCGACCGTGTCGCCAGCCGGCGTCATGCCGCGCTTCAAGCGTTTTACGGTCACCGGGATATTCCGGGTGGGTGCGGAGGTTGATGCCTCGCTGGCCTATATCCATCTCGATGATGCGGCGGTGCTGTTGCGTTACCCGCACACGGCGCAGGCGCTGCGGATAAAGGTGAAGGATCTCTTTGCAGCGCCGGCGGTAGTGCGCGATCTGGTCATGACGGCGGACGCAGAGGTTTACGGCGTTGACTGGACGCGCACCCACGGCAACCTGTTCCAGGCCGTGAAGATGGAAAAGACGATGATGACCTTGCTGCTGCTGTTCATCGTGGCAGTGGCAGCGTTCAACATCGTATCCAGCCTGGTCATGGTGGTGACCGACAAGAAGGGCGATATCGCCATCCTGCGTACGCTGGGTGCGAGCCCGGGCGAAATCATGCGGATATTCATGGTCCAGGGCGT
>JBKHWN010000084.1:0-9504 GCA_046566505.1 Gammaproteobacteria bacterium | reverse complement strand
CAGCGTGAAGCGCAGGCCGGCCTTGTTCCCGGCGCCAATGCTCAGGAAGGTGTTGTCCAGCTCGATCGAGCCGCTGGCCAGTTGCGTCACGTCCTCGGTGGACGTGGCGGTGGTGTAGGTCTTCTCGGGCACCTGCCCGGCCGGCGCGGTCGTGCCGGACGAGAGCGGCAACGCCTCGGCCAGCACGGTTCCGCCGGCCATGCCGTCCTGCCCGACGATGCCCACCTTGAAGTTGCCGCTCAGCGAGGTGATCTGCCCGCGCATGGCGTCGCCGAGGATGAAGAAGCGCTTGTCCAGCAACGACGTCGGCAGCGCGCCGGCGTCGCAATCCGTGGCCGGCGGGTTGCAATCCATCTTGGCGTTCGCTTCCTTGACGAAGAAGTCGTAGTCCATCGACTTCGACGTATCGATGTGGAACATGATCACCGAGGCGCCGCCGCCACCGGCCGCCACGGCCTTGGTGTAGACGTCGATGTCGTCCGCCATCGCCGGCGACATGCCCAGCATCAGGTAGGCGAATACGGCCAGCCCGGTGCGCAGACGCGCGAAGATGCGCTGCAGCGATCGCCGTGCATGTTGCAGCGCACGAGAAAGCACTGGTTTGGCGTTCATGGGGGTCACCTCGTTACCGGGCATGCCGGCAGCGGCTGCTGCCCGGCGTTGGTCTGTGGAAAAAATCGTCATGGCGGCTCCTCCCTTACTCGTCGGGGGACGGGGCGATGACGCCCCACATCTGCACGTGCGACGAGCGCACGGTCACGTTGTTGATTGCGGCGAACGAACGCGAATAGATCTGCGCGGTATCGAAATGACCCAGGTTGTAGCCTTCGACCGGCATGGTGGCCGGCAGCCCGGGCGGCGGCTGGGAGACGATCGCGGTGACGCGCAGCGGGCTGCCGGCGTTGGCCGGACAGGGGACGAAGTCGTACTCGAGCTCGTCGCCGACCACCACCACGGCGTCCGTCGGCAGGTCGGTGGCCGTCGGGTCGCCGGATTCGTCGTAACAGATCTGCTGCGGCACTCCGTCCATGTAGGCCTGGAAGAAAATGTGCAGGGGATTCTGCGGCAGGATCTTGTTGAGGTCCGGGTTGTCGGGATCCGCCGGGTTCGGCGCGTCGGGCTTGCCGCAACGGCCGAACTCGTTGGGGTCTGCACACAACAGGACCGCGCGAATGCCCGACTCCGCACCCTGGAAAATCATCTGTGACATCTGCTGGTTGATCGACACGCGGTTCTGGAACAGTGCGGATCGCATCGCGGTCGCGCCGAGGATGCTGACCACGACCAGCACGACCAGGGCAACCAGCAGGGCCATGCCCTGCTGCCGGGATGAGTGCATGCGATTCATCGGATCACCCTCTCCGTATTGCGCAACCCCACCGTGGTGGTGAATACGCGGCGAATACGGCCGTCGTTGATGAGCGGGAAGTCGGCCGCAGTGATCGTGCGGTCGAGTACGGTGTACGTCTGGCCCGCCGCCGTGATGGCATCGACATCGGCGCCGGTGCGCACCAGCAGGCCAATCCGGATGGAACGCAGGGCGGCAAACTGGGTGAACGGCAGGTAGCACTCCTGCGGTGCCGGACGCGCCAGGGCGAAGGCTGTCGCCAGCACGCTGCCGGGTATGTAGCGGTTGGGCAGCTCCGGGCTGTCATCCGCCGGGCAGCCGGTCACCACGGCGGTGTCCCGCGCGTGGGTGGTATCCACGCCGTACAGCACCTGGAAACTGTCGACGCCGCTCATCAGTGCCTCCGGATTCCCGAGGTTGGTGCGCCCCGTGACCGCCGACCCCGTCAGGGTGTAGGTCACGCCCTGGCAAACCAGTTCGCGGTCTAGGCCGTCGGCGGTGTCCCGCACCCAGTAACGGTTGCCGACATAGGCCTCGGCCGGAAGGGCTTCGCCATTACAGCTGGTAAGTTGCGAGAAGGTGTCGGCGATGAAGATCGTGGCAAATTCGTCGTCAACGAAGTTGACGTTGGTATTGACGCCATTCACCGGGCGGACACGCGCCTCGACGCGGTCATTCACGGTATTGGCCAGGTCCAGCACGCCGACGGTGTTGTACATGTCCCCGGGATAACCGGCGATCCGCAAGTCGTTGGCGAGCAGCTCTATGGAAAAACTTCCGGCCTCCTGCGCCACCGACAGGTTGTCCTGCAACCGGAACGACTGCCGGTTGGCATTGAACAGGGCAATGATGCCGGCGGTGAGCAGTGCGCCCAGCAGCAAGGTCACCATGAGCTCCACGAGGCCGACGCCGGCCTGGGTTCGCGCGGCGCGCCCGTGGCGCAATGATGTCAGGGCAAAGACGCGCATCAGAACAACACCTGCAGGGAGAGGCAGTCGGGATTGCCGTCACCGGATGCGCAGGCTGCGGATTCCTGCCCGCGCCAGGCGACGAACACACACGTCAGGTCGCTGCCGGCATTACAGGCACGCACATCGACATTGCCGGCCGGCAGCAACTGGCCGGCCAGGAAACGCATCTCCCGGACATCGGCGGCCACGAGTTGCGCCGGGGTGCACCCGCCGACAGCGGCAACCGTGGACATGCAGGTGTCGTTGCCGGCAGGCAGTTCAGATGGGATATCCGTGATGGCTGCCCACGTGGCGAGTATCTGCGTCATGGTCTGGTCCGCCGTCGCCATCCGT
The DNA here is from genome assembly GCA_046566505.1 of Gammaproteobacteria bacterium. GTDB lineage: Bacteria > Pseudomonadota > Gammaproteobacteria > Pseudomonadales > JADFDG01 > JADFDG01. The sequence continues at coordinate 6,852 of JBKHWN010000084.1, read as the reverse complement.
ACCCGCTCGGAAAGGTCGGCCGCCAGTACGGCCGCCTGGGCGCGGAAGTGGGACACCCCGGTGGTATCCAGCGCGCGCACCTGCAGTGCCGCAAAGCCGAGCACCGCGATGCCAAGGACCAGTGCGGCGATCAGCACCTCGAAGAAACTGAAACCCGCCTCCCCGCGCCGGCGGCTCACGGCGGCATGCTGCTGAGTCGTCATGGGCAATCAACCCCCGAACCGGCGATGTTTACTGTCTCGACACGCCCGAACCGGCTCAGGGTCAGCAGGCGGCCGTTGTCGTTGCCTGCACCGCGCCGGCAGAGCGTGAACCGGGCCAGGTCGGACACCCGGCCCTGACCGTCAAAGGTCAATACCGCCAGGCCGCTGACTTCCGCGATGTCGTAGTTCAGGTCACTGTCCCGCAGGTCTGTTATCCGAAGCAGCGTAGGCACAACCGAGTCATCGTGGACTTCCCAGCCCAGCGTCCAGTCCCCGTCTATCGCGGCCAGCCGAACCGGGGCACGCCGGGTCACCGCCTCCGAACGGGACAGATTGATGCTGGACACCAGTTCCGAGGTGCGGGAAGCCAGCCCCGCACCCTGGGTGAACTGGCCATACATCGGCACGCCCAGCGAAACGATGATGGCAAGCACCGCGATCGTGACCATCAGTTCGACGAGGGTGAAGCCCTGCACCGCGCCCCTACCGTCCGTCGCCACAACCCGTACGTTCATCTTGCTCCCTTGTATTCCGCAACTTCCTGATCTGACTGTAGTAATTCCATTTCGCCGGAACAAACCGGGCGCGACGGGAGGCCTGAATCATCGACCGACGGTATATCCACCGAGCGCAATGCGACTTGCCGCACAACCGGTATGGAACCCGGGCCACAACTGACGCGTATCGGCAGCATCCGACGCAGCGCGGCAACTGTAGTCAAAGCCGGCCGGGGATGACCGGCAGCCGGGATGGACGGCATGAATCGCAGACGAAATGACGCCGGCTGACGTGCTGCCGCTCAGCGCAGCTCGCGCGGCATGGAGAAGGTGATGTTTTCCGGGCGGCCGGACATCTCGGCGGCGGCCTCGCCGCCCAGCTCGCGCAACCGGGCGATGACGCCGGCAACCAGCACTTCCGGGGCCGAGGCGCCGGCGGTGACGCCGACGGTCTCCGCACCCGCCAGCCATTCGGGGCGGATGTCGGCCGCGCCGTCGACCAGCCAGGCGCGGGCGCCGCAGCGCTCGGCCAGTTCGCGCAGCCGGTTGGAGTTCGACGAGTTGACCGAGCCGACCACCAGCACCACCTGCGCTTCCAGCGCGAGTTGTTTCACCGCGTCCTGCCGGTTCTGGGTGGCATAGCAGATGTCGTCCTTGCGCGGCCCGCGGATCGCCGGGAACTTCGCGCGCAGGGCATCGATCACCTTCGAGGTGTCGTCGACCGACAGCGTGGTCTGCGAGACGTAACTCAGCGCCTCCGGGTGGCGCACGGTGAGCGCGGCGACATCGTCCTCATCCTCGACCAGGTAGATGTCGCCACCGTGGCGACGGTCGTACTGGCCCATGGTGCCCTCGACCTCGGGGTGCCCTTCATGGCCGATCAGGATGGTCTCGCGGCCGGCGCGCGCATAGCGCAACACCTCCATGTGCACCTTGGTGACCAGCGGACAGGTCGCATCGAACACCTTCAGGCCGCGCTGCTTCGCCTCGTCCTGCACGGCGCGGGACACGCCGTGCGCGCTGAAGATGACCAGCGCGCCGTCCGGCACCTGGTCCAGCTCGTCGACAAACACCGCGCCGCGGGCGCGCAGGTCGTCGACCACGAACTTGTTGTGCACCACTTCGTGGCGCACGTAGACCGGTGCGCCGAACACTTCCAGCGCGCGGTTGACGATGTCGATGGCACGGTCGACGCCGGCGCAGAAGCCGCGCGGATTGGCCAGCAGGATCTTCATGCCGCACCGCCCTGGCGCGGCGTGGCATCGCGCAAGGCAACAGGCACCGCCGGCGCCGCGCTCTGCACGTCCAGGATTTCCACTTCGAAGGTGAGGTCGCGGCCGGCCAGCGGATGGTTGAAATCAACGGTGACCTGATCGCCGTCCACCGCCATGACCACGCCGGGCAGTTCACCCTTGCCATCGGCGAACGAGACGACCAGCCCGCGCTCCAGCCTGACATCCGGCGCGAACAGCGCGCGGTCGATGAGCTGCACGTTCTGCGGATTGTGGGCGCCGAAACCCTCCTGCGGATCAATCAGCACCGAACGCCGGTCGCCCGCGCGCAGGCCAAGCAGCACGCTCTCGAAGCCGGGCAGCAGGTTGCCGTCACCCATGACGAAGGTGGCCGGCGCGCCATGGCGCGTGGTGTCGACCTCCTCGCCCGAGGCCAGCCGCAACGTAAAGTGCAGCGTGACCCTGGTTTCCGGGCCGATCAGCAGGGGTTCGTTCATGTCGGCTCAGGATTGCGGGTTGAACAGCATGTCGGCGACCAGCATGACCGCACCGACGGTAATCGCCGAATCAGCGATGTTGAAGGCGGGGAAATGCCAGGCGCCCCAGTAGAAGTCGATGAAGTCGACGACGTAACCGAGGGTGACGCGGTCGTAGAGGTTGCCCAGCGCGCCGCCGATCACCAGCGCCAGCGCGCAGGCCAGCCAGCGCTGGCCGCGCTCCAGCTTCCAGATCCAGGCCACCATCACCGCAGTGATGACCAGCGCGATGCCGGCGAAGAACCAGCGCTGCCAGCCGCCGGCATCGGCCAGGAAACTGAAGGCCGCGCCTTCGTTGTGCGCCAGCATCAGGTTCAGGTGCGGGACGAGCGGCACCGGCTCGTACAGCACGAGATGTGCGGTCGCCAGCGACTTGGTCCACAGGTCCAGCACGATGACGACAACGCTGAGCGCCAGCCAGGCCAGCGTGCGGCGCAGGTTGCCGGCATTGTTGGCAGGCATGGCCTCAGGCATAGCGACGTTGCTCACCGGCACCCTCCACGTTTTCGACGCAGCGGCCGCAGAGTTCGGGATGCGCGGCATGCGTGCCGACATCTTCGCGGAAATGCCAGCAGCGTACGCACTTGCCGTGTGCGGACTTGCGGACCCACACGCGCAGTCCGTCGAGGTCGGTGCCGTGGCCCCGGGTGTCGTGCAGGTCCTGCACCTGCGCGGCGGAGGTGATCAGCACGAAACGCAGTTCGTCGCCCAGCCTGTCCAGCACGCGGCGGATGTCCGCACTGCAGTACAGGTCGACTTCCGCCTCCAGGCCGCCCCCGATCACGCCCTCGTTGCGGGCGATCTCCAGTTGCTTGTTGACGGCCGACTTCACTGCCATCACGACGTCCCAGTCGGCGGTGCCCAGCACGCCGTCGGCAATCGCCGCCGGCAGCGCGTACCACTCGGCAGTGAACAGGCTCTGGCTGCGCGGACCGGGCATCGCCTGCCAGATCTCGTCGGCGGTGAACGACATCACCGGCGCAATCCAGCGCACCAGCGCCTCGGCAATGTGGAACAACGCGGTCTGCGCCGAGCGGCGGGCCAGCGAATCGGCCTGCGTGGTGTACTGCCGGTCCTTGATGATGTCGAGGTAGAAGCCGCCGAGGTCCACCGCGCAGAAGTTGTGCACCTTCTGGTAGATCAGGTGGAAGTTGTACTCGTCATAGGCGGCAATGATCTCGTTCTGCAGCGCCGCGGCACGGCCGAGGATCCAGCGGTCGAGTTCCAGCAACTGCGCATCCGGCACGCTGTTCACGACCGGGTCGAACCCGTTGAGATTGGCCAGCAGGTAGCGCGCGGTGTTGCGGATGCGCCGGTAGGAATCGGCGATGCGCTTGAGGATTTCATCGGAGACGGTCATCTCGCCGCGGTAGTCGGTCGCCGCCACCCAGAGGCGGATGATGTCGGCACCGAGCGTCTTCATCACCTCCTGCGGCGCGACGACGTTGCCCAGCGACTTGGACATCTTCCGGCCCTGCGCATCGACGGTGAAGCCGTGCGTGAGCACCGTCCGGTACGGCGCGGCACCCTTCGCGGCGACCGAAGTCAGCAGCGAGGACTGGAACCAGCCGCGGTGCTGGTCCGAGCCTTCGAGGTAGAGGTCGGCCGGGCTGCGCAGGCCCTCGCGCGCATCGAGCACGCAGGCGTGGGTGACGCCGGAGTCGAACCAGACGTCGAGCGTGTCGGTGACTTTCACGTACTGGTCAGCCTCGGCACCGAGCAGGGTTTTTGCGTCGAGATCAAACCAGCCGTCTATGCCCTGCTGCTCGACCACCTGCGCGACCCTTTCGATCAGCGCCACGGTGTCCGGGTGCAGTTGCTGCGTGTCCTTGTGCACGAACAGCGCGATCGGCACGCCCCAGGTACGCTGCCGCGAGATGCACCAGTCCGGCCGGCCCTGCATCATGGACTCGATGCGCGCCTGGCCCCAGGTCGGCACCCAGTTCACGCGCTTGATCTCGTCGAGGGATTTTTCCGCCAAGCCATTTTGCGTCATCGAGACGAACCACTGCGGCGTGGCGCGGAAGATGATCGGCGTCTTGTGGCGCCAGCAGTGCGGATAACTGTGGACCAGCGGCTTGTGCGCGAGCAGCACGCCGTTCTCCGCCAGTTTCGCGATCACCGGCTCGTTGGCCTTGTTCACGTGCATGCCGGCGAAGAATTCGGTGCCGGGCACGAACAGGCCATTGCCGTCGACCGGGTTGTCGACCGGGATGCCGTACTTCGCGCCGACCACGAAGTCGTCATGGCCGTGGCCGGGCGCGGTGTGCACGCAGCCGGTGCCGGCCTCGATCGTCACGTGGTCGCCGATGATCGCCGGCACCTGCCGCGCATAGAACGGATGTTGCAGTTTCAGGTGCTCCAGCCGCTCGCCGTGGAAATGGCCGAGCACTTTCGCGTCCTCGATGCCGTAGCGCGCCAGGCAGCCATTCATCAGCGCCTCGGCCAGCACGAGTTGCACCGGCCGGCCTTCGTGCGTGCCCGCGACGAGCACGTATTCCAGCGCCGGGTTCAGGCTCACCGCATGGTTGGCCGGCAACGTCCAGGGCGTGGTGGTCCAGATCACCACCATCACCTCGCCTTCGGCATTGAGGTGCGTGCGGCGATTGAACTCGGCGAGGTCGACCACGCGGAAACCGACGTCGATCGCCGGCGAGGTCTTCTCCTCGTACTCGACTTCCGCCTCGGCCAGCGCGCTGGCGCAGTCCAGGCACCAGTGCACGGGCTTGGAGCCCTTGTGCAGGTGGCCGTTGGCGATGATTTTCCCGAGCGTGCGGATGATGTCCGCCTCGAAACGGAAATCCATCGTCAGGTACGGGTTGTCCCAGTCGCCGAACACGCCCAGGCGCTGGAAATCGGTACGCTGGCCTTCCATCTGCGCTTGCGCGTACTTCCGGCATTCGGCACGGAACTGCTTCGCGTCGATCTTCTGCCCCGGCTTGCCGAATTTCTTCTCGACATTCAGCTCGATGGGCAGGCCGTGGCAATCCCAGCCCGGCACATAGGGCGCGTCGAAACCGGACAGCGTCTTCGCCTTGACGATGATGTCCTTGAGCACCTTGTTGACGGCGTGGCCGATATGGATCGATCCGTTCGCGTAGGGCGGGCCGTCATGCAGGATGAACTGCGGCCGGCCGGCACGCGCCTTGCGGATGGCGGCGTACAGGTCCTGCTGCTGCCAGCGCTTGAGCATTTCCGGCTCGCGCTGGGCAAGGTTCGCCTTCATCGCGAAGGACGTTTCCGGCAGGTTCAGTGTCGGTTTGTAGTCGGTGCTCATGGTTTTGCCGGTTCACTCTGTGTCTGTATTGGCTGCCAAATCAAGGCAGATTGCTCATGACTTCCCTTCCCCCCCCGGGAGAAGGTGGCGCGAAGTGCCGGATGAGGGTGTCGCCCGTGCCGCAAAGATTGCCCGCGCTGCGGCCACGTCGCAGGCAATCTGCGCCTTCAGCGCATCCAGCCCGTCGAAGCGCATCTCGTCACGAATACGGGCGAGGAAACGCACCGTGATGTGGCGCCCGTAGATGCGCTCCATGAAATCGAAAACGTGGACTTCCAGTCGCTCGTCCAGGCCGTTCACGGTGGGACGTCGGCCGACGTTCGCCACGCCGGTCATCACCACGCCATTGATGCCACGGATCTCGACGGCGTACACGCCGAACAGTGGCGAACGCAGGCGGTGCAGCGCGATGTTTGCAGTGGGGAAACCCAGTTCGCGGCCGCGCGCATCGCCGTGACGCACGCGGCCGGCGATTTCGTAGGGATGGCCGAGCAGGCTCGCGGCGTGATCGAAATCACCGGCGGCCAGCGCGTCACGGATTGCCGTGCTGCTCACCCGCTCGCCGTCGACGACGATGGTGGCGGTGTCCTGCACGGTAAAGCCGTGCCGCGCACCGGCTTCGCAGAGGAAGGTGTAGTCGCCGTGGCGGCCGGCACCGAACCGGAAATCATCGCCAATGGCCAGGTGGCGCACACCGAGGCCTTCCACCAGCAGGCGTTCGACGAAGTCGCCCGCCGTCAGCGCGCGAAAGGATTCGTCGAAACGCACGCAAAACACCCGGTCCACGCCGAGGGCCGCCAGCGCGGCGAGCTTGTCACGCAGCCGCATCAGCCGCGCCGGCGCCCGGGCGCCGGCGAAGAACTCCTGCGGCTGCGGCTCGAACAGCATCACCGTCGAGGCCACGCCCAGCTCCCGCGCGCGCGCCGAGACGGCGGCGACGATGTGCTGGTGGCCGCGGTGAACGCCATCGAAGTTGCCGATGGTCGCCACGCAGCCGCGGTGCCGGGGGCGCAGGTTGTGCGCGCCGCGGATCAGTTCCATCAGGCGTTTCCACTGGGCCGGGATTCGGGAAGGGCCGGATTATAGGGGACGTGGCCGGATCGGGGG
>JBKHWN010000083.1:0-2244 GCA_046566505.1 Gammaproteobacteria bacterium | reverse complement strand
CGCTGACATAGCCCATGCGCGCGATCTCGTCACGCAGGTAGGGCGCGCGCAGGAAGGATTGCTTCCACTGGTCAGCGCTTTCATCCGCTTGCTGTCCGGCGGCACCGGCCTGCAGGTCGTTGCGGATGATTGATTTCTTCGGCTTGCCGCCAGCGGCGCGACAGATATCCAGCGCCGCCTGCAGCTTGTCTTCCTGTGGCAGGATCGCCGACTCGAAACCGAGCACCAGGATGTGGTGCGTGCCGTCGCCGGCACCCATGAACAGTGCTTCGTCACGCTCGATCAGCCGCGCGTTGGCCGGAAACAGTCCGCTCTGCGCCAGCGCGCGGCAGGCTTGCGCGCCGGCGGCAAAGGTCTCGAACAGCACCGTGCAGCCGGCACGGCAGCGCGGCACGTCCTGCACGCGCAGCCAGGCCTCGGTGATCACACCGAACACACCCTCGGAGCCGAGCACCAGCCGGTCCTCTTGCGGGCCGGCACCGTTGCCGGGCAGTCGGCGGGTTTCCAGCACACCCTGCGGCGTCACCAGGCGCGTGCTCTGCACGAAGTCGTCGATGTGCGTGTAGTTGGTGGCGTAGTGGCCGCCGGCGCGCGTCGCGATCCAGCCACCAACCGTGGAGAACTCGAAGCTCTGCGGGAAATGGCGCAGCGTGTAGCCATGCGGTTTCAGTTGGGTTTCCAACGCCGGCCCGTAGGTGCCGCCCTGCACGCGCACGCTGCGCGATTCGCGGTCGACTTCCAGCACGCGGTCCAGCCGGCACAGGTCCAGCGTCAGTACGCCGGCGAAATTCGCCCGCGTCTCTCGATCAGGCTCGACGCCGCCGACCACGCTGGAACCGCCACCGAACGGGATCACCGCAACGTGCGCATCGGCCGCCCAGCGCAGCAGGCGCGACACGTCGTCCTCGTCGCGCGGATAGGCCACCAGATCGGGCGCGCAGGTGAAATCCCCGTCCAGCGCCCGGATGAGGTCGCGAAATGCCTTGCCGTAGGTATGCACCGCGCGGTGGTAGCGGTCGCTGGCGATGATGTCGGCAAACTGCGCCGGCACGGTGAGTGCCGGTTCCGGCATGCGCAGGCTGTCCAGCGTCGGCACCGGGCGCTGCGGTGGCGGCGCCGTGCCGAACTTCGCCTGCAGGAAGGCCTGCGCGAGCAGCCGCATCGTTTCGGGAAACACCACCGAGGTATAACCCCAGCCCCAGAACTTGCGGTCGGTATTGAACGAAGTCATGCGCTGGATCTCCCGGAAAGCACCCTGAAAAATTGCCGCGCGCGACCCGTCGCACGAGGCGCCACTTGACTTACTTGCGGTTGCGCCCGTAGCGGTCGTGGCTGGACACCCACTCGTCGGCGACGATCGCCGACGCCAGCGACAGCTCGCCGCACAGCACCGTCGCGGCGACGATTTCCGCCAGCTTGTTGACCTTGCCGGTGCCGACGCAACCGAGCAGCGCCAGGCATTCCTGCTGCGTCGGCAGGGCCGTGCCACCGCCGTAGGTGGCGACAATCAGCGACGGGATGGTCACCGAAAAATAGTAGTCGCCGTTGTCCTTCACTTCGCCGTAAACGAAACCGGCCGATGACTCGGCGACGTTGGCCACATCCTGCCCGCAGGCGATGAACAGCGCGGTGATGCCGTTGGCGAAGTGGGCGCCGTTGTTGATCGACCCGGACAGCAGCGTGCCCATGTTCGAGAGCTGCCGCTGTTTGAACATGGCGGCGCCGCTGGTGTGCATCACCTCGCGCAGCAGGGCGTCCGGCAGGGTGATCTCGGCGACCACCCGCTTGCCGCGCGTATGCAGGTTATTGAGCGTCGAGTGCTTCTTGTCGGTATCCATCTGCGCGGCAAGCGTGAAGTGCTCCAGCCCGGCAATGCCCTGCGCCATCAGCCACTGGCAGGCATGGCGCGTGGCCTTGCTCACCATGTTCTGGCCGGCGGCGTCACCGGTGGTGAAGTTGAAGCGCAGCCAGCGCATCTTGCCCAGCGCGTGCTGCTCGATGTTGCGCAGCCGGCCACTGGTCGTGGTTTCCTCGGCCTTTGCCTTGATCGCCGCGAAATTCGCCTCCACCCACAGCCCGAAATCGCGCGCCGCGCGCGCGTCGGCGAAGACGAACAGCGGCGCGCGCTGCATGGCATCGTCGATCACCGTGGTGCGGATGGCGCCGGCCTCGCGGCACAGGCGCATGCCGCGCGAATAACTGGCGACCAGCGTGCCCTCGGTGGTGGCCATCGGCACGTAGAAC
>JBKHWN010000082.1:0-21945 GCA_046566505.1 Gammaproteobacteria bacterium | reverse complement strand
GCACCGGCGCATGAAGATCGGGCAGGACCGGTATGTGCCCTGCTACCGTATCGCCCGCTGACGCCAGCCCGTCCCGCCGATGACGCTGATGCGCAACCTGCTCGCCACCCTGCTCATATTGCTGGCCGCCGCCACGGCATCGGCAGAGGTGACGCTGCGCATCGAAGGCATCGACGACGAGCTGCTTGCCAACGTGAAGGCCTGGATCGGTCCCGCCGAAGAGACCGACCGCATGACCTTCCGGGCACTGGAGCAGCACGCCACGGAAAAATCCCGTCTGGCGCTGCAGGCGCTGGGCTACTACGACCCGGTGATCTCGACAGAACGTGAGGTCAACGGCAACCAGATCGCCTGCCGGTTGCAGATCGACGCCGGGGAACCGGTGCGCATCACCCGCATCGATATCCAGCTGAGCGGCGAAGGCCACCGGGAACTCGACGAACTGATTGCCGCCAGCGCACCGCGCGTCGGCGATATTTTCCACCACGGTGCGTACGATTCCTTCCGCGACAATTTCCAGCGCAGCGCACTGATGCTCGGCTATTTCGACGCGCGCTACACGCAGCAGGAAGTCAGGGTCGACCCGACCACTCATTCCGCAGAGGTCGTGCTGGCACTGGCCACCGGCGCACGCCACCGCATCGGCGACATCACCATCGAGGGCGAAGGGCTGAACCTGGATCTGGTCAGCCGCTTCCCCCGGTTTCGCTCCGGCGACTGGTACAACGCGACGCAGATCGCCGAACTGCATCGCGATCTGGTGCGCGCAGGTTGGTTCGAGTCGGTCAGGATCATCACCGATCCGATCCCGCGCAACCACTCACCGTGCCGGTAGTCATCCGCTACACGTTGCGCAAGCGCAACCGCGTGGGGCTCGGTGCGGGCTTCAGCACCGACGTAGGCCCGCGGGTGAAAGTCCAGTGGGAAAAGCCCCGGCTCAACCGGCGTGGCCACTCGATGGGTGCCTACTCGGAAGTGTCCGAGGTGCGCAGCCAGTTCGAAGCCAGTTACGTCATCCCGCTGAAGGATCCGGTGACCTCACAACTGGCATTCACCTATGGCCTGCAGCTGGAGGAATTGCAGGACTACGATTTCTGGCGCACGACCGCCGGTATCGAGCACCGCAAGCGCCTGCGTAACCAGTGGCGCCTGACGCGTGCCGTGCAGGTCGAACGTGAAACAGATGACTTCGGCTTGCGCGAAGAAAGCACCACGCTGGTGATACCCGGCGTCACGCTTTCACGCACCGACAGCGAGGGCACGTTGCTGGTCGACCACGGCTGGCGAGCCACTGGAAAGTTGCAGGCCGCATCACGCGAACTGCTGTCCGACGCGGAAATGCTGCGCATGACACTGAGTGCCAAGGGCATCCACAGTTTTGGTTCGCGAACACGTGGCATTGTCCGCGGCGCCGTGGGCGCGATGGCAACGCCGGACTTCCAGGACATCCCGCTGTCGCTGCGCTTCTTCACCGGTGGCGACCAGAGCGTTCGTGGCTACGATTACCGGTCGATCGGTCCGGTCGACGCCCAGGGCTTGCTTATCGGCGGTCGCTACAACCTGGAAGGCAGCGTCGAAATGGATTACCGCTTTGCCGAGCGCTGGCTGGTGGCGCTGTTCGCGGACAGCGGATCCGCGTTCGACGAGCAACAATCCCCCGATTTCTTCCACGGTTTTGGCGCCGGCATCCGCTGGCTGAGCCCGATCGGCCCCTTGCGCCTGGATTTCGCCTACGGCGTTTCGCTGCCGGAGCCGTCCTTCAACATCCACTTCTACATGGGGCCGGAACTGTGATCCGGCGCCTGGGCCTCGGCCTGTTGCTGGGCATCCTGCTCGGCACGCTGGCGGGCAGCGCCTTCCTGCTCGGCACCCCGGCCGGCGCGCGCGTCGTGATCACCTGGATCAGCGGCGCACTGCCGAACGTCAAGTTGCGCCACGAAAGCGGGATACTGCTCGGCCAGCTGCAGTTGCGCATCGTCGACATCAAGCTGAAGAAGTCACGCGTCCGCCTGGATGACGTCGCGCTCGACTGGGCACCCTCCTGCCTGTTGGTCGGGGAATTTTGTATCCGGGAACTGCGCGCCGAACGTTTCGTGCTGACCCTGTCACCCGCTTCCCCCGGCACGGCGCAAACACCCGCACCGGTCCGCCTGCCGTCACTGCGGCTGCCCACGGTGATCGATGCTGGCCACGTTTACGTCCGGCAGTTCGACATCGTGCGCGGCGAACAGGTGACGACGCTGCTGGACGTCGATGCCGCCCTGCGCTGGGCCGACGGCAGCATGGCCATCGACCATCTCTCGGTGGCCATGCCGCAGTGGTCCGCGCGCGCCAGCGGCACGCTGGGCAGCACCGGCGACTGGCCTCTGGCTGCCCGCCTGCAATTCCGTACGCCACGCACCGGCGACCCGGTTTTCGCGCTGGACGGCGAGGCCACCGGGTCGCTGGCGGAACTGGAACTGGCTGCGAGAAGCAGCGGCGTGATACAGGCGCAACTACAGGGTTCATTGTCGATGCTCACGCCCGGCATGCCGTTCAGGCTCGCTGGCGAAGCAGCGGGACTTCGCCTGCCGCCCTCCGCGTCCGACGACAAGGCGACACTGGTCCGGGACATCCATCTCATTGCCACCGGGTCATTGACCGGCCGCTTCGGCATCACCGGCAACCTGCAGGTCGAAACGCCGTGGATGCCATCGTTGCCGGTCACCGCCGACGTCATCGCAACAATCCGGGGCATACAGGAAGGCACGCTCGCCATTGACGGCCGGCAACTCAATGCCCTGGTCGAAACCCGTTTCAACTGGGTCGGCGCGCAGACATTCGACCTGAATGCCGACATCCGCCATCTGGATCTTTCACTGCTCGCACCGGCGCTCACCTCGCGCATCGCCGGACAAGCCCGGCTGTCCGGCACCCTCGCCGGTGACGCCACCGACGTGCACATCGAGATCCCGGCGCTGCAAGGCCGGGTCGGGGCGCGGGCATTGAGTGCACGCGGCGGACTGCGTTGGCACGCACAGCAGCTGCACTTTTCGGACCTGCTGGTGCAGCAGGGCAACAACCGGGCGCGATTCAACGGCACCCTCGCCGACGCCTGGGCGCTGGATGCGGCGCTGGACCTGGGCGACCTGCAAGAACTGCACGCGGCCATCGGCGGTTCGGCGCAGGGTAAAGCCCGCGTGGGGGGCGCACCGACGGACCCCTCCGCAGATTTCGATCTCGCCATCAAGGCACTCACGCTGCCGGAGGTGCTGCTGCCGGTCGCCGGTGGCCGCCGGATCCAGCAGCCCACGGCAGACTGGATCGTCGGCGGGCAGGTGGGCAGGCACGGCGTCCACATCCACCGTGCGCAAGCCGATGGCGGCGACTTCACGCTGGGTGCCACAGGCGACGTCCGCTGGCAGGACGGCTTCGACTGGAACATCGAACTGTTGCTGGCGGACCTGCCGCTGCATCGCCTCGCGCCCGAGCTGGGCGGGCGGTTCAGTGGCCCGCTGTCAACGCACGGCACCTGGCGGGAGCGCATCGAAGCGCTCGGTGTGGATGCCCGCCTGATCGGCGAACTCGATGACCTGCCCCTTTCGCTAAGCACGCTGGTCGATTACCTGCCGGGCAATATTTCCGTTCATCAGGCGACGCTGCGGCACGGGGACAATCGCCTGCAGGCACACGGCAACTGGACGGCCGCCGATGTCGACCTGCAACTGGACATCGATGCGCCGCAGCTCGCCATGAGTTTCCGTGATGTTGAAGGCAGCATCACCGCCCACGGCCGCGTATTTGGCAGCAGCGACACCCCGGATGCCGTGCTCACTGTCGAGGCCGCCGCACTGCACCACGGTACGTTGCGGATTGACAACCTGAGCGTCGCCGCTTCGCTGGCCGCCGGCGCCACCGAGCCATCACGCGCCTCGATTGCACTAAGCGGCCTCAAGTTGGGTGGCACACAAAATGCGGACATCGCGGCAGTCGCCGGCGGGACGCGGGATGCGCACGAAATCAGCATTGACGCCCGTCAGGGGCCGCTCCAGGTTGCACTGACCGCCAGAGGCAGTACCGGGAGTGACCTCAACGCATTCTCCTGGCAGGGCAACCTGTCACGCGGACAGGCCGCTTGGCGTGATTGGCAGTGGGCTGCCGTCGGCAACCCTGCCCTGTCGATACGCGCACAACAACTGCATCTCGATCCCCACTGCTGGACCGACGACACCGCACGCGCCTGTATCACCGCACCTGCCGTGCTGGGCAGCAATGGCGAGTTGCAGGGTGAAGCTTTCCACCTGTCGCCCGGTATCTTCATCGCGGACTTCCTGCCACTGGAGGCCTCGGTATCCGGGCAGGTCGGCGCCACGTTCCACGCACGCTGGGCACCCGGGATGCCTCCCGCGCTGGATGCAGACCTGCGCAACGCATCGCCACTGTCATTTTCCGAGCAGCGCGACGACGGCAGCCTGCGCGAAGTGGCCCGCATCGACCAACTGCTCGCCCTGCTCAGCGCCGCCGACGGCGGTGGACACGCCGAGGTTCACCTGTCAGGCGAATCCATCGGAGCCATCGACGCAACGGCAAACGTGGGGCCGGCAAGCCAGGCACTGTCCGGTCTCGTCGACGTCAAGAAGCTGAACGTCGGCATTGCCGATGCCTTCACCTACCTTGCCCACGACATCGGCGGGACGCTTGATGCGCGCATCGATCTGGGCGGCAGCGCCGACGCGCCGCAACTGACCGGCCAGGCCGCGTTGCACGACGGTCGCGGCAGTCTCGTGCGTACACCGCTGTCCGTGGAGAACGTGAACCTCGACGGCCGTTTCGATGGCCGGAACATGGTGCTCAGCGGTCGCCTGCGCACTCCCCGCTCTGCCGATGACGTCCTGATCGACGGCGCTTTCGAACTGCGGGGAAGAAGCTGGCATGGTGCAGCCACCGCCAGGGGCAATGCGTTGGTTGTCGCGCTGCCGCCACAGTACCAATTCACCACCGTCCCGGACCTGACATTGCGGTTGGACGACCGGGAACTGCTGCTTGGTGGCACGGTGGATGTTCCATACGGCCGCATCGAGATCAAGACGCTGCCCACGCAATCCGTCGCCCTCTCACGCGACGTGATTGTCATGCGTGAGGATCAGGAATTCGCTGCGGAAAAGCCCTTGTTTTCCAACCACATCGACATCGGCCTGCAGATCGGCGACGACGTGCAGTTCAAGGCCTTCGGTGCGGAAGGCGGTGTGGCCGGCAACCTGCGCGTGCGAAAAAATCCGGACCGGCCACTGCTGGTCGACGGTGAGCTTCATGTCACCGATGGCAAGTACAGTGCCTTCGGTCAGTCCCTGCAGTTGCGGCAGGCGGACATCATCTTCAACGGCCCGGCAGACCAACCGCTGGTCGATGCCATCGCCGTGCGTGAAATCAACGATCCTGCCATGAAGGAAGTCGGCGTCCAGCTGTCCGGGTTCCTGCGCCAGCCGGAAACCACGCTCTGGTCAACGCCGGAAGTTCCGCAAAACGATGCGCTGACCTGGCTACTCACCGGCCGTGCGCCCTCCACGGACGCAATCAACTACCGTGACGAAGCCGCCTCGGCCGCCCTGTCACTGGGTATGGCCCAGGGCAGCGCGCTGCTGAACCAGGCCGGCAAGCAACTCGGGCTCAAGGAATTCCAGCTCAGTGCCGGCAGCGACGGTGACGAAACCGAAGTCGAGGTGGGCACCGAACTCAACGAACGCGTCTACGTCGGCTACAACCGGCGCGTCTTCTCCGGTGAGGACAGTTTGATGCTGAGACTGCGGATGACCAGACGGCTGGTCATGGAGGCGATCTCCGGCATCGAGAGCGCTCTGGACGTCTACTACACCTTCGAATTCTGAGCACGGCAATGTGACGAACGTTCCGGCATCACAGCCAGCGCAACCGGCGGAATACCAGGTACTGGATGACCGACCAGCTCACGAGGAACAGCAGGACACCCGGGAAACCCCACGGTGTAGTGCCACCGGGAATGCCACCGACATTCATGCCCAACAGCCCGGTAAAGAACGTCAACGGCACAAAAAACGCTGCAACCAGTGTTACCGCGTAAAAAGTCCGGTTTGCGCGCGCCACGATGTGGGCATTCAGCGTGTCATTGATGATCACGACCCGTTCCCGGATCGCATCCAGTTCCTCGAGGTAACGGTAAAGCGTGTTGGTGGCCTCGCGCCACTCGCCGTCGACCGAGAGCCCAAGCCAGGGCAAATGCAGCGAATCGATGATGACGAACACGTCCTTCTGCGGCCCCAGAAACCGTCGCAACGCAGCCGACTGGCGCCGGATCGACATCAACTGGGCCGTATCGATCCGATGACCGCCGTCCTGGAGCTCCTCCATCACGTCAAGGGCATCGCCCAGCGCGGCAATGGCCGGCTCCATCCGCGCCACCATTCGCGTCGCCAGCGCGGCCAGCAGATCCGTACTGGTGCTTGGGGCATATTCACCACCCAGCATCGCAGCCACGTCTTCCACCGGTGCCAGCGGACGCGAGGAAAAACCCAGCACCCGGTTTTTCTCGACCCACAGCCGCATCGAGACCAGGTCATCCGGATTCGCACCCGGCTGGTTGTTCACGCCGCGCAGGATCACCAGCAGGCTGGATTGCTGGTGGGGACGATAGGCACGTGGCCTCGTTTCCTCGGACAACAGCGCATCGACATCGATTTCATTGATGCCGCTATGCTCATACAGCCAGGTCTGCACGACGTCGGCCCGACGATCCAGATGCAGCCAGACCAGACCCTCACCCGGATCGAACGAAAATGCCTCACCAGCGTCCAGCCGTCGGAAGTTCCCGTCCGGCTGGATATGGAAAGCGACAAACAGGCCCATGGATGGTGCGGCATCATTCATGCGACGGATTCCGGTACGGGAGGCGGACAGGTTGGCGGCAGGCCAAGTCTATGTCAGGAATCACGCACCGGCAGGCAGGCTGCACGACAGATGTCCAGGGGAAACCCTCGCCGCTGCAGGACCGCCATTTGCTTCGCGCGGGTGACTGCATCGGCCGGCGGTGCATCACCGAAACGACGACTGCGCGCATCACGGGCACGGGAAAGCCAGTCGATGCACTGATCGAGAGGAAGAGCAAGTTGGTGCTGGCGCAATTCAGCAGCAATGCGCAACGGACCCTGGCCACGCGCCGCACGGCTGCGCAGAAAGGAAGCAGTGAATCTTGTGTCGCTCAGCAGGCCCTCATGCTCGAGCTGGTCGAGCACTGGGCCTATCGCCGCGGTAGCGTCAGGAAACTGACGGCACAATTTCTGTTCGAGTTCGTGCCGGCAGTGCTCCCTGCGGGCCAGCCGGTCCATGGCAGCCCGACGGATGCCGGTAGCAGACGGCACCAGGGAGTTCTTGCCGGGCGGCGGCTTGCGCGCCGCCCGTGGTTCATGTGCCTGGTCGTCCTGCTCAGGCATCCACTTCCTCGTCGACGTCGTCGCCTTCCGGCGCCACCGCCATCGGCATGTCCATCAACTGCGCCTTGATCTGCTGCTCGAGTTCGAGCGCGACGGCCGGGTTTTCCTTGAGGTAATCGCAAGCATTGGTCTTGCCTTGTCCGATCTTGTTGCCCTGATAGGCATACCAGGCACCGGATTTCTCGATCAGGCCCAGCTTGCTGCCGAGATCAATGATCTCGCCGCGCTTGTTGATGCCTTCCCCGTACAGGATCTGGAACTCGGCCTGGCGGAACGGCGGCGCGACCTTGTTCTTCACCACCTTCACCCGGGTTTCGGAACCGATCACTTCCTCGCCCTGCTTCACGGCACCGATTCGGCGAATGTCGAGGCGCACCGACGCGTAAAACTTGAGCGCGTTGCCGCCGGTGGTGGTCTCCGGATTGCCGAACATCACGCCGATCTTCATGCGGATCTGGTTGATGAAGATCACCAGGCAGTTGGCGTTCTTGATGTTGCCGGTCACCTTGCGCAGGGCCTGGGACATGAGGCGCGCTTGCAGGCCGACGTGCGAGTCGCCCATCTCGCCCTCGATCTCGGCCTTGGGCACCAGTGCCGCCACCGAGTCGACGATGACCACGTCCACCGCGTTCGAACGCACCAGCATGTCGACGATTTCCAGTGCCTGCTCGCCGGTGTCCGGCTGCGATACCAGCAGATCGTCGACCTGCACGCCCAGCTTGCGGGCGTATTCCGGGTCCAGCGCATGCTCGGCATCGACGAAGGCGCAGGTGCAGCCCTTCTTCTGTGCCTCGGCGATCACCTGCAGGGTAAGGGTCGTCTTGCCCGAGGACTCCGGCCCGTAGATCTCGACGATCCGGCCGCGCGGCAGCCCGCCGATGCCCAGGGCCAGGTCCAGCCCGAGCGAACCGGTGGGAATGGACGGGATGGTCTGCCGCTCGTGGTCGCCCATGCGCATGATCGACCCCTTGCCGAACTGGCGCTCGATCTGGGCAAGGGCGGCACTCAGGGCTTTCTGCTTGTTGGCATCCATGGATCGGTCCTCTGCTACGGAATGGGTGCGGCGGGAATCGGTGCGGGACCAGCATGTACTGGTCATGTGGACAGTATCCTCGCCGCGTCGCAGGACACTGTCAATAGGGACAGTATTGTTGCCGTCGTCCCCGTTCACCGTGAAGCAGAGCATGCCCCCGTTTCACGACAGCCGCTGTCGCAGGCCCTCAAGGGCGATCACCACGCTGCGGGCCCGGATCGTCGCCCGATCACCGGTCAGCTGGTGGCGTTCCGTCTCCGCGTAGCCCCGCTTCTGCCCCCAGGCGAACCAGACGGTACCGACCGGCCGTTCCGCCGTACCGCCATCCGGACCCGCGACGCCACTGATCGCCACCGACACATGCGCGCGGCTGTGCTTCACCGCGCCCTGCGCCATCTCGCGCACGGTTTGCTCACTCACCGCGCCATGGTGCGCCAGGGTCGCCGTCGACACGCCCAGCATCTCGATCTTTGCTTCGTTGGAGTAGGTGACGAAGCCGCGGTCAAACCACTGCGAACTGCCCGGCACGGCGGTGATCGCCTGGGCGACCCAGCCACCGGTGCAGGACTCGGCGGTAACGAGCTTCACACTGGTCTTTTTCAGCAGGGCACCCACCTCGCTGGCGAGGCGGTCGATATCGCGCAAGAGAACAGGGTCGGTGTTCACGACAGGGGCATCCACCAGCACAGTATCGGAGCGGGGATTGTTGCCGGCTGCCGGCGGATCTTCAACGGCCACGGAAATCCCTTACGTCGAACCCCGGTACGGATCAATCCCGAAAGGGCTGTCTCCGGTTATCGTGGGGCGACGCCATGCCTGTACGAGTCCGGATCCCCGCGTGAAAAACATCCTCTTCTTCCTTGCGCTTCTCGGCGGCCAGGCGATTGCCGGCACCGCAGCAACCCAGACCGCTGCCGACGCAGACTGGCCAGCACTCATTCGCGGCGGAAACTGGCCGGAAATCCTGGCAGATGCCCGCAGCCGGCCAGGGTCCTGTGGTGACGATGCGCAGGCCGCCGCATTGCACGCACACGCCGAGGCTGCCGTGCATCTGGGTCTCTGGGACGAAGCAGCGGCCGCACTGGATACCTGTCGATCACGACTGGATACGGACGCCGCGCTGCTGCACACCGCCCTCAAGCTCGCCGTGATGACCGGCGACCAGGCCCGCATGCGCGACCGGGGCCAGCGACTGGTGGCATTGCAGCCGGACAACATCAGCGGACACCTGGTCGTTGCAGAGACTCATCTGGGCGACGGCACCTGCACTGCGGCGAGGACGCACACCGAGCGCATCCTGCAACTGGCGCCCGGCCATCCGGCCGCACTGGCGCTGCGCGGCGCATGCCAACTGGGTGAACGGCAGTCGCGCGCAGCCTACGATTCGCTCAACGAAGCCATCGGCCGCGTGCGGATCGCGCCGGCGGCGTGGCACCTGTGGCGCGCGGAAGCCTCGGCACAGATGGGCTTGTGGGAAACCTCCAGTCGCGACGCCTACGTCGCGCTGCTGCTCGAACCTTCCGCCGATGCCTACGCGATGATCGGCCAGAGCGCGCTGGCACTGCGGGACTGGCCTGCGCTCCAGCAGTACGCCTCGCACGCGCTGGCCAGTGGTCTTGATGATCCACGCCTGCGTCGCCAACTCGCAACGGCACAGGAGGAACTGGGCAACCCGCAGGAGGCAAACGCCACCTGGCAAGCGCTGCTCGCCGCCTATCCCGAAGACCGGCAGGCGCGCCTGCAACTGGCCCGCCTGGCGACCACCGAGGAAGACTGGCCGTCAGCCGTTCGTCTGCTGGCACCGCTGGCCGACACCTATCAGGACGGCGAGGCCCTGGCGCTGACCGCCTTCGCACTGTTCCGCCAGGGAAAAACTGACGCTGCCCGCGACCACGCCGCCAACGCCCTCGCACTCTCGCCCCGCGAAGCGATGGCCATGCTGGTGCTGGCTGACATCGCGCTTCTGGAAAACGATGCCGGTGCTGCGCTCGGCTACTGTCAACGCGCACGACAGTTGCTGCCGCGCCAGCCGTTGGTGCTCACCACCTGTGCCCGCGTCAACGCGGCCCTGCGCAATCTGGACGTCGCGCGGGCAGAACTGGCCATCGCCGAACAACTGGCGCCGAACGATGCAGAAGTCCGTCGCGCGCGCGACGCCATCGGCCATGCCGCCGGAGGTGCACAATGATGAAACCCGGTCACCGGTTGGCGGCGTTGCTCATCAGCGGCGCCCTCGTTTTCTCTCCGGCCGTGCGCGCCGCGGATCTTGGCAAGTTCGACACCGGCACCCAGTCCAGCGGCGCCTTCGACCAGTTGCGGGAGATCAGTGGCGGTGGCTCATCGGGGCCCACGCCGGGCGGGCTGCACTACGGCGAGTCCTACCGTGCCCCGCCGCCGAATCCGCGCAACCTGCCCAGGTCTACCGTCAGCCGCGTACCCGGCAAGACGGTATCCCGACCCTCCACACGCAGCCAGGAATCCGCTGTCAACGCCATGGTCGCGGGCATGCTCGTGATGTCCTTGCTGTCTGCCATGGACACTGCGGATGCCAATGCCCGCGCCGAAGCCGAGGCAGCGCGTGCACGCGCACTGGAGGAAGAGCGCCAGCGTGTCGAGCGGCTGCGCCAGGCTGCCGCACAGCGTTCAGCCTGGCAGGCGCGCGACGACGCCATGGGCGACGTGCTGGCCGGCGCGCTGTCCAGCGGCACTTCGTTCTTCGGGCAGCTGACCAGCAGTGCCGACGCGGCAACGCTCGACTGGCTGGCCAACGCACCTGCTGCCACGCCGGCTGCCACGCCGGCTGCCGTGGCGCTGCCGCCCGAGCCAACCTGGCCTGCCGATGCATCCACGCTGCTCGAGAAGGGCAGCGACGGCCTGCAGGACATCGCCACCGACATCGCCAAGGTCATCGGCAAGGCGGTCACGCCGCCACAACTGCACAGCGCCGAGCGGGCGATCGACTACGGCGAGCGAACCCGAGCCTGGGTCGACAACATGATGAAGAAACTGGACCCGGGACTCCTGACGCGCGCCGCCGTCAGCACCGACGGCCGCTACACGCGGGAAGTGCTCAGGCGCACCGGTGAGATCGAGCGGGAAGCATTCACCCTGGGCATGGGCCCGGACGGCCCGACGGCACAGGAAGCAGAAAGCATCTACCAACTCGGTACCGGGGGGAGCGTAAGCGCCAGCGATGCCGGCAGCATGGCCTGGAACCGGTTCAGGAGCTGGGCGGTGGAAAACCGGCTCAAAAAATACGGGCTGGCCACCGATGACTGAGTGACAACCGGGTGCCGGGTTGCAGGCCCACCCTGGCTCGCCACAGCGCAGGCACGACCGGCAAGCCGGCCGTACCCCCTCAACCCATTCAGTCTCAGCGCGTTTTCAACGGCACCAGCAACGCTTTCAGTATCTCGATGCGCTGGCGCAGGACGATCGCCCACTCGCGCGGCTCGCGCGGATCCTTCTCCTGGGCCAGCGCATCCTGTGCCGCATCGTTGGCGCGCTCGACGCTCGCACTGTGCTCCATGATCACCGTCTCTATCCTCGTGATGTGATCCGCCACCTGCTCCGTGGTCATCGCCTGCACCTGCCCGGACCAGCGCTCATTCTTCAATCTCAGCAGGCGGCCGTTGCTCCAGCGCACGCCATCCAGCGTGGACGCCACGGGCAACAGGTCGGCCAACTGCAATTCCGTACGCTGCATCACCGGCACCACCGGGATGCCTTTCTCCAGCATCGCCGATACGAGGTAATCGTCATCGCCGATGTGCACCAGGGCACGACGGAGGGTCCAGCGGCCACCGGCATCACGCGTCGCCACGGCAACCGAAGCCGTGGGCGTCGTGGCCCCCGTTGGCGGCTGGTCGTGGACATCCACGAACGTCGTGTCGATATCCTTGCCATCCGGTTTGGCCGGGCCATAGCGCGTCACCAGGTAAAAACGCCGGCCATCGATATCCGCCGTCCGCTGCTGGCGCTGCTGCGACTGCCGCGCATCTGCAAGCGATGCCGGGTCCAGTGAGTCGAGCGCGCGCATCACGGACTCGGCCATCGCGCGGCGCGCCAGGTCCTGCGAAGGACTCTCCTTGCTGTAGACGCCCGAGGTAAGCGGAATGAACAGGAACATGCCGCGCCGCGGCGCGTCGGACGGCCCGGCCATCATCAGCGTCCCCAGCGGACCGATGAGAGACATGTGCATCACCCGCTGGTTCACAAACGATGTCTGTGCCGGCATGGGAACCGACTGCCCGCCCGGCAACATGACCTCGGCACGCACCGTTGCCTTGAGGAACGTCTTGTCCGGAAACGGGATCACGCCCAGCGTAAAGGCGGTCAACATGGGCCCGAAAGGCATGTTGTCACCGGCCTCGCCGCTTATGACAAGGCGCAGCGGAATGGCCGTGGCATCCCCGGAAAAGAGTCCGGGATAGGCATTCGCCAGGGTCGTGCGGACATCGGCCAGGTCCCAGGCTGCACCGTGGTCACCCTTGACCAACTGGGGGGATGCCGTACCCGAGGCCGGCAAGCGCAGTCCGGAACTGTCGATCTCCGCGATGCGGAATTTCATGCCGCCCCATCGGCTCACGTCATGGACGGAAGGCTCCACGTCGGTCTTGAAACGCATGGACATGCAGCCACTGAGCAGCACCAGGGACAACAGCACGAGCAGGCAACGGAACATAAGGCACTCCGGACAAACGACCCTCGGGCCGGACGCGCAATCCTATCGCCGGCACCCGCCGCCTGTACCTGATGCAGCGCAAGACTGGCAAAACATCGGTGACCAATGGGGGTCGGGCTGATTATTCGGTAGCATCCCCGGCTCCCCGCCCCGCCATCACCGGCCCCGGCCCCGGAACCCGCCTGTGACCGAAAACACCGATTTCGCCCAGCACACCCCGATGATGCAGCAGTACCTGCGCATCAAGGCCCGGCACCCGCACGAGCTGGTGTTCTACCGCATGGGCGATTTCTACGAGTTGTTTTACTCGGATGCCGAGAAGGCGGCGCGGCTGCTGGACATCACGCTCACCGTGCGTGGCGCCTCGGCCGGTGCTCCCATCCCGATGGCCGGCGTGCCGTACCACGCCGCCGAGGGCTACCTCGCGCGGCTCGTGAAATGCGGCGAGAGCGTGGTCATCTGCGAGCAGGTCGGCGACCCGGGCAGCACCAAGGGACCGATGGAACGCAAGGTCGCGCGCATCGTCACGCCCGGCACGGTGACCGACGAGGCCTTGCTCGACGACCGGCGCGACAACCTCCTGATGGCCATTTCACAAAGTCGAAATCGCTTCGGCATCGCCGTGATCGATCTCGCCGGCGCGCGTTTTTCCGTACTGGAAGTCGACAACCAGGACGCCCTGCGAGCGGTCATCGGCCGGCTCGACCCCGCCGAGATCCTGGTCAGTGAAGACTGTTCGGCGCTGGCGCTGCTGGAAGGCCGCAGCGGCGTGCGTCGGCGGCCGCCCTGGGAGTTCGACGACGAATCAGCCGAGCGCAACCTGGTCGCGCAGTTTTCCGTGCGCGACCTCACCAGTTTCGGCTGCGCTGAACTGCGCCTGGCGGTCGGTGCGTCCGGCTGCCTGCTGCAGTACGTCAAGGACACCCAGCGCTCGGCCCTGCCACACCTGTCCGGCATCAGCGTCGAGCGCGAGGAGGACACCGTGCTGCTGGACGCGGCCACGCGCCGCAACCTGGAACTGAGCGCGAACCTGAACGGGGGCACCGAACACACGCTGGCCTGGGTGCTGGACCGTTGTGGCACGTCGATGGGCTCACGCTTGCTGCGTCGCTGGCTGCACCGGCCGCTGCGCCGGCACGACCTGATCAATGCGCGCCTGGATGCAGTGGAAGAACTGGTCACCGATTACCGTCACGAACCGCTCGCCGAACTGCTGGCGCGCATCGGCGACATCGAGCGCATCCTCACCCGCGTCGCCCTGCGCTCGGCACGCCCGCGCGACCTGACCCGGCTGCGCGACGCACTGGCATTGCTGCCGGAGATGCAGCAGCTGTCCAGTGCCTGGTCCGCCGCACGCCTGTGCGAACTACGCGACGCACTGCGCCCACAGCCTGCACTCCATGAACTGCTTGCCCGCGCCCTGGTCGACAACCCGCCCATGCTGGTCCGCGACGGCGGCGTGATCGCCGAAGGCTACGACAGCGAACTGGACGAACTTCGCCAGTTGAGTGAAAACGCCGGTCAATACCTGATCGATCTGGAAGCCCGAGAAAAGACACGTACGGGATTCAAGACACTGAAGGTCGGCTACAACCGTGTGCACGGTTACTACATCGAGCTCTCGCGCAACGAGGCAGACAACGCACCCATCGACTACCAGCGTCGACAGACCCTCAAGGGTTACGAGCGCTTCATCACCCCGGAACTGAAAACATTCGAGGACAAGGCACTGTCGGCAAAAAGCCGGTCCCTGGCCCGCGAAAAGGAACTGTACGAAGCCCTGCTGGACCAGGTTGCCGCCGAACTTTCGCTCCTGCAATCGACCGCCGCGGCACTGGCCGAACTCGACGTACTGGCCACCTTTGCCGCGCGTGCCTTCGCACTCGATTACCGCCGCCCGCAACTCGCCGACACGCCGGGGCTCACCATCATCGGTGGCCGACACCCGGTGGTGGAGCAGGTGCTCAAGGAGGCCTTCGTTCCCAACGACGTGCTGTTCAGCGACACGCGCCGATTGGTGGTCATCACCGGCCCGAACATGGGCGGCAAGAGCACCTACATGCGGCAGACGGCGCTGATCGCGCTGCTCGCGCATGTCGGCAGTTTCGTGCCGGCCGAACAGGCCATCGTCGGCCCGCTTGATCGAATCTTCACGCGCATCGGCTCCTCCGACGACCTCGCCGGCGGCCGCTCGACCTTCATGGTCGAGATGACGGAAACGGCGAACATCCTGCACAACGCGACGACCCGTTCGCTGGTGCTGATGGACGAGATCGGGCGCGGCACCAGCACCTTCGACGGACTGTCGCTGGCCTGGGCCTGCGCGCGTTTCCTTGCGCACCGGACACAGGCGTTCACGCTGTTCGCCACGCATTATTTCGAGATCACGGCACTGGCCGACGACATGCCCGCCGTGGTGAACGTGCACCTGTCCGCGACCGAGCACGGCGACGACATCCTGTTCCTGCACCGTGTCCTTGAGGGCCCGGCAAGCAAGAGTTACGGCATCGCCGTCGCCCGACTCGCCGGCGTTCCCCGCGAGGTGTTGCGGGAGGCGCAACGCAAGTTGGGACAACTGGAGAAAGGGGCACCGGTCATGGCTGCCGCCGGTGCGCCTGCCCCGCAGCCGGACCTGTTTGCGGCCGCCAGCCCGACGCTCGCCCGGCTCCGGGCAGTTGATGCCGACACGCTGAGTCCGCGTGCCGCCCACGACCTGCTGTACGAACTGGTTGAGGCGGCCAAACGGGAATGATTCGCGCCCGGTAACCTGTCGTCTATCCGAAAAGCCTGTCCGGTTTTCGCGGTTTGCGGGCACCCCCGCCCACCGCTAGACTAGCGCCCGCTCTGCCGGCCCCTGCCGCTGTCCCACTGTCTGCCTGCGGAGTTCCGCAGCCCTTTGCGAGGTTTCTTCCATGACGTTTGTGGTAGGCGAAAACTGCATCAACTGCAAACACACCGACTGCGTCGAGGTGTGCCCGGTCGACTGCTTCTACGAGGGTCCGAACTTCCTCGTGATCCACCCGGACGAGTGCATCGACTGTGCGTTGTGCGAACCGGAATGCCCGGTGAACGCCATCTTCTCCGAGGATGAGTTGCCGGAAAACCAGAAGGCATTCCTGGAAATCAACCGGGAACTCTCTGAAAAGTGGAGCGGCCAGAACATCACCCAGATGAAGGATGCACCGGCGGACGCCGAGGCGTGGGACGGCAAGCCCGGCAAACTCGCACTGCTGAAGCGGGACTGGTAAAAACCGGCGCTGCTCCTGCAAAAAGGCCGGCGTTGATCGCCGGCCTTTTTGTTTGTACGCAAGACAAAAAAAGGGGACGGTGTTACCCGTCCCCCTGCTCCGCAACCGGTGCAATCCCTGCTCCCTGTCGCCATGCGTCCCTGACAGAACACCTCATCCCTGACCGAACTCCGTTCGATAACCCTGACCCCTGCGTCCGTGCAGGACTTGAACAATCTCATCCATGAGCCGGCAAATCCTTTTGCCTCGATTCCCTGTGCTCGAGCATCCCTGAACACGAGCGCACTGTAGCGCTACGACGGAATTCCGAGAGGCTGTCGGCAGGACGGCGGGACCGATCGCCAATCCCGAGGAAACCCACGACAAGGTGAATTTCCCTTCCAATTCAGTTGGTTGACGTTTACGGCAGATGGCAGGCCGCCACTCTCCGAAACAACTTTGCGGAGAACACCTACGGCAATGTGCGAGATATCGCACATGCCAAAGGGCGAATCGGGAGAGCGAATTGCCACGGGGGAACAGCCAGGCCTGAAAGGAACCTGATCCCTGCCAGGCGTCCAGCACTCAGCGACGTGTCGGCAACACCCCGACGGGGTCCACGGGCTGGCCATTGCGGCGTATCTCGAAATGCAGTTTCACGCGGTCAGCCCCGGTTGACCCCATCTCGGCGATTGCCTGGCCGGCCTTTACTTTTTCGCCCTCCCTGACCAGCAGCCGGCTGTTATGGGCATAGGCACTGAGGAATACCTCGTCGTGCTTGAGGATGACCAATTGCCCGTAACCCACCAGGCTGCTGCCGGTGTAGACCACCTGCCCATCACCGGCGGCACGGACCGGGTCCCCCGACTTGCCCTCGATGCTGATGCCTTTCGGCCCGCTGCCGCTGGCGCTGAACGGGGCCAGGACACGACCATCGGCCGGCCACTGCCAGCGCCCGACTTCGCCCGCCGCGGCACCGGACCCCGCAGCCGGCGCCGCAGCGACCGGTGCCGCAGGCTTGACGGCGGCGGCCTCAGTGCGGGCCGGGGCCACTGCCGGACTTGCGGCAGCCTGTTGTTGCTTCGGTTTTTTGCCAAGCAGGCGGATTTTCTGCCCGACCCGGATTACCCAAGGCTCGCCGATGCCATTGATCGCCGCGACCTCCCGATAATCGAGTCCGTGGCGCCAGGCGATGGAAAACAGGGTGTCGCCCTGCTGCACGACATAGTGCTCGGGAGTCTTCCCCGGGGCGGCGGCCGGTGCAACGGTCGTACTGCCGCCGACCCGCTTGGTGACGACCTTCGACTCACTGACCGGCAATGGGTCATAGGCACAACCCGCCAGGCCCAGGAGCAACAACCCCACGAGCGCAACCGGCACCGGTGCGCACGCCGGCATCACGACAATGAACCGCGCAGAAATGGTACGAAGCGCACTTCCTCCAGTACCTGTTTCGAGTAGCCGCTGTCAGTGCGGATGACCAGTTGCAGTTCCTGGCGGTCATCCCGCGTGGCAACCGGGATCACCAGCCTCCCGCCCGGGGCAAGCTGGTCGAGCAGTTCCTGCGGGATGATTCCCGGTGCCGCGGCACACAGTATCGCTTCGAACGGTGCCTGTTCCGGCCAGCCGAACCCGCCGTCACTGTGGCGCAACTGCACGTTGTGCAACTTCAGCAGGCGCAAGCGCTGGCGGGCGAGTTCCTGCAGCGGCCTGATGCGCTCGACGCTCCAGACCTCGTCACACAACTGCGCCAGGATTGCCGTCTGGTAACCGGAACCGGTGCCGATCTCCAGCACCTTTTTCGGCCGGCCGCCAGCCAGCACCGCCTGCGTCATCAACGCGACGATGTAAGGCTGCGAGATCGTCTGGTTGTGACCAATCGGCAACGCGGAGTCCTCGTACGCACGGTGCGAGAGTGCCTCGTCGACAAACAGATGGCGCGGTGTGGAGCGCATGATCTCCAGCACCCGGCGGTCGGCAATGCCCTTTTCCTCCAGCCGCTTGATCAGGCGATCGCGCGCCCGCTGCGACGTCATGCCGATGCCGTTCATTTGCTGGTCGGAAACCATCTGCGTCGAGTCCTCAGCGCGGCCATTCGCCAAGCTGCCGCAGGACGTCGTAGCGCGTCATGTCGGCATGCAATGGCGTGATCGATACAAAGCCATTCTCGATGGCGTGGAAATCAGTGCCCGGCCCGGCATCCTCGCCCTCACCGGCCACGCCGATCCAGTAGCACTCGTGCCCGCGCGGATCGGTGAAGGGGATGACATCGCCGGCGCGCTGGCGGTGCCCGAGGCGCGTCCACTGGTAACCACGGATGGCATCCAGCGGCAGGTCTGGAATGTTCACGTTGAGGATGGTTCGCACAGGGAACTGCATCTGCTCGACGCGATTGAGGATCTCCGAGCAGACGGCCCTGGCGCTGTCCAGGTGCCGGGGCACGTGTGCCGTGATCGAGAAGGCGATGCTCGCGCGGCCGATGAAACGGCCCTCGGTGGCGCCGGCAACTGTGCCGGAATAGAGCGAGTCATCACCGAGGTTGGCACCCGCGTTGATGCCGGTGACGACACGGTACGGGTCTTCATCGAGCAGCCCGTTGAGCGCCAGGTGCACGCAGTCCGCCGGCGTGCCGTTCACCGCGTAGTAACCCAGTTGCGTGCGCGAGACACGCAGCGGCTTGTCCAGCGTCAGGGCATTGCTGAAACCCGAACGGTTGCTGTCGGGGGCGACGACCACGATCTCGCCGAGCGCCTGCGCGCATTCGACAAGGATCTGCAGGCCCGGCGCATAAACGCCGTCGTCATTGCTGACCAGGTATACGGGACGGGAATTGCTCATCTTGTGTGGTCAGGCCTCAATCATCCAAAGCGCCGGTATCGTTACTGCCACCGGCTTCTGCATCGCGGGAATCGCCACGGCCGGCCGACGCGTCGACACAACAAAGAAGTTCACGCAGCACCGCCGTCGCGTAGCAGCCGCGCCAGAGCGTGAACGACAGGCGCAACACGCCCGGTTCCGGCCACTCATGCGCGAGGTCAACGACCCGGCTGCGCAGGGCACGGCGATCACTCTCGACGCGCCAGCGGGCCAGCGCCGCAAGCGCGTCATCATAGCGGCCCGTGATATGAGCCTCCAGTTCAGCCGCGACACCGGAGGGCTGCGCCCCGCCGGTACCGATCAGGGGGCCGCCGGGGTGGATATCCAGCGCAGCGCAGCGTTGCGCCAGCACCGGATCACCGTCTTCGGCAAACCAGCGCCCGCCGGCACCATCCAGCATCACCAGTTCGCCAGGCAGGATCCGTGACCAGCTGCCATCTGCCACGCGCGCTGCCAGCACCTCGTTGAAGATGGCGCTGCGCAGCGTCGAGATCACCATCCCCCGCCGGCCGGGGTTGGACGGCAGGCGGCCACTCGCCACCGCGGCGCGCGCCAGCGCGAGGTTGCCGCCGACGGCGCGCGTATCCTCCGCGGCGGCATCCCCGACCACGGACGGCATGCCAAACCGCTGCTCCCCGAAGTAGTTGGGGACGCCCTCCGCCGCAATGCGTTCGAGCCGCGCGTCGACCGCCGCCGGATCGGCATCAACGTCACGCAGCACGATGACGAACCGGTTGAGCCGGTGGGTTCCGGTGCGCAACTTGCGACCATGACGATGGGCGGCCAGCACCTGCACGCCCGGCTCGGTCAACAGCGACCAGTCGGGATCGGGCAAGCCGGTCAACTGCAGCGAGAACCACTGGCGGGTGACGGCGTGCCGGTCCTTGCGGCCGGAAAAACTCACCAGACGCGGATGGATACCCGCGAATTGCGACAGCCGTTGCGCAACCCAGGCCGTGTTGTTGTTGCGCTTCTCGACCTGCACCAGCAGATGCTCGCCGGCACCATCCGGAGTGAACGGCAGTTCTTCATCGACAAAAAAATCTTCGGGATGGACACGAAAGCGTGCAGTGCCAGGCAATGCACCGAAGGCGCGCGGGAGATCACCGGTATTCATCATGCGTCGCGCAGGATCAGCGCGACGGCATGCGCGGCGATCCCCTCGCCACGGCCGACATGGCCCATCTTCTCGTTGGTGGTCGCCTTGACGTTGACACGGTCGGCAGCAATGCCGAGATCCGCTGCCAGATTCGCCAGCATCGGCTCGACATGCGGAGTCACCCGCGGCTGCTCCGCGATGATGGTGATGTCGACGTTGCCGACGCGGTAGCCACCCGCCGCCAGCAGCGAAACGACCTCGCGCAACAGGACACGGCTGTCAATTCCCTTCCAGCGGGCATCGGTATCTGGGAAGTGCCTGCCGATGTCACCCATGGCGGCCGCCCCGAGCAGGGCATCGCAGAGCGCGTGCAGCGGAATATCGCCGTCCGAATGCGCCAGGATGCCCTGGTTGCAGGGAATGGACACGCCACACAGCGTCACATGGTCGCCTTCGGTGAAGCGATGGACGTCGTAACCCTGACCTACACGGATGTCCGTCATGTGCCCGCCTCCTGTTGTTGCCTGCGCAGCCAGAATGCGGCCAGTGCCAGGTCTTCCGGGCGCGTGATCTTGATGTTGTCACGCGCGCATTCCACCAGGCACGGGACGTGGCCGAGACGCTCGACGGCCTGGGCCTCGTCGGTGACCGTCACGCCATCGCGCCGCGCGGCAGCCAGTGCATCGCGCAGCAGGCCAAAACGGAACATCTGCGGTGTCGCGGCCAGCCAGATGCGGTTGCGATCCAGCGTCGCAGCCACTGCGCCGTCGTCACCGGCCTGCTTCACGGTATCCGTGGCGCGATGGGCGAGCAGGCCACCGACCGGATGGCTGCCGACGACATCGGCCAGCCTGGCCATATCAGACAACCGCACACAGGGCCGCGCCAGATCATGCACCAGCACGAAATCACCGTCACGGGCGATGCCCTCAAGGGCAGCCATCGCGTTCGCGACCGAATCGCCGCGCTCGGCACCGCCCGCGCACACCAGCAGCCGCGGGTCGGCCGCGACGGACAGTTGCGGGAAAAAAGGATCATCCGGCGCGACGGCAACCACCACGCGGACAAAACGCGCGAAAGAAAGCAGACGCGACAGCGTGTGCTCGGCAACCGTCCGGCCGTCAATCGAGAGGTACTGCTTGGGCAACGACCCACCCATGCGTGCGCCCTTGCCGGCGGCCGGCACCACAGCGTACAGGCGGACGCTCATTCCTGTGGCTCCTTCGTGGCTTCGTCTTCCGGCTCGGTCACCAGGAAAAAGGTTTCGCCGCGGCGAATCATGCCCAGGTCACTGCGCGCCAGGCCCTCGACGGTATCGAGGTTTTCCTTGAGGCTGCGCACCTGCGCTTCGAGGATTTCATTGCGGGCGCGCAGCGTGGCCAGTGTCTCCTGCTGCACCGCGATTTCCTTGCGCAACTGGTAGACATGCATGCGCGAACCCTCGCCGAACCACAACTGCAACTGCAGCACGACGGCAATGGCCAGTGCAGCGATCGTCAGGATGCGGATGAGCCGGGTGTTGTCCATGGAAGCCTCGTAGCCAGCGGACCATGCCCGTAACTTTCCGGCATGACGTTCAGTAT
>JBKHWN010000081.1:0-11583 GCA_046566505.1 Gammaproteobacteria bacterium | reverse complement strand
CTGGACCTGGTCGAGAACCGCTACGTCGGCATGAAGAGCCGCGGCGCTTACGAGACGCCCGGGGGCACCATCATGCTGCGCGCCCACCGCGCCATCGAGTCGCTGACGCTGGACCGTGAAGTGGCGCACCTGAAGGACGAACTGATGCCGCGCTACGCGTCGATGGTCTACAACGGCTACTGGTGGTCGCCGGAGCGCCTGATGCTGCAGCAGATGATCGATGCGTCACAGGAGTACGTGAACGGCGTGGTGCGCATCAAGTTGTACAAGGGCAATGTCACCGTCGCTGGCCGCAAGTCGGAAGACTCGATCTTCGATGCCAACATCGCCACCTTCGAAGACGACAAGGGCGCGTACAACCAGAAAGACGCCGAGGGCTTCATCCGCCTGAATGCGCTGCGCATGCGTATTCAGGCTGGCAAGGGGCGCAGGCTGAAATAATCCCCTCACCCGCCCTTCGGGCACCCTCTCCCCGCAGGGGAGAGGGCAAGGCGCCAGCAGTTCTTCCTCTGCACAGGGGAGAGGGCAAGGCGCCAGCAGTTCTTCCTCTTCGCCGGGCAGAGTGCAAGGCGTCAGCCGTTCCCCCTCTCCCCTCCGGGGAGAGGGCAGGGGAGAGGGGTGTCGGAGCAAGCCGCTTATTTCATGAACCCCTTCAGCAGCGAGGCGCCCTGCGCCAGCAGGTCTTGCGGGTTGCCGGAGAGCGCGCCGCCAGGCGACAGCTTGTCGACCAGGCCGGGCAGGTTCTGCGCGACCAGGCTCGATACCTGCTGCGGATCGATTCCGAACTGCTTCGCCACCGCAGCGACTTGCGGCTGGCCCAAGGCTTTGGTGATCTGCTCCGCGCTCACCGGCAGGTTCTGGCCGTTGCCCAGCCAGCTTTGCACGACGTCACCGAGGCCGCCCTGCTTCAGTTTTGCCAGCAGCCCGTCGAGGCCGCCGCTCTGCGTCATCAATGCCTGCACGATCTGCATGATGTCCGGCTGGCCACCGGCACCACCCAGTGCGCCGCCCAGCTGCTTGCCCATTTCGTCGAGAAATCCCATGGCACGCTCCTTGTTGTTGGTGATGGTTTTGCGGATGGCAACTGGTAAGTTTACGCCGGATTTTTGACGGATTAGGCATTATGGATTCAGTCGCTGAATGAACCAGCCATTATCGTCAGGCGTGTATTCGAAGCGATCATGCAGCCGATGTGCGCCGGCCTGCCAGAACTCGAAACGCTCCGGTATTACCCGGAAGCCGCCCCAGTACGGCGGGCGCGGCACGGCGCCGTCGGCGTACTGCTTGTTCAGTGCGGCAAAGCGGTTCTCAAGCTGGTCGCGGCCATTGAGTGGCCGGCTTTGTTGTGATGCCCATGCCCCGAGCTGGCTTTCGCGGGCGCGCGAGGCGAAATAGGCGTCGTCTTCTTCCGGCGTCGTCAGTTCGACGCGCCCCTGCACCTGCACCTGCCGTGATGTCTGCAGCCACAAAAAATGCAGCGCGACGCGCGGGTGGGCGATCAGTTGTCGTCCCTTGTTGCTTTCGCGGTTGGTGTAGAAAACGAAACCGCGTTCGTCGACCTGCTTGAGCAGCACGGTGCGCACCCAGGGCTGGCCGTCGGCATCGACGGTCGATACCGTCATGGCGGTGGGTTCCGGCGGTGACGCGGCTTTCCAGTCCTCGAACCAGAGGCGGAACTGCGCGACGGGGTCGCGTTCCAGGCGGGAAATCATGAGCGTGTTCATGGCGGGCTGAGGCTGCGCAGGACGATGAGACCTGCGCAGCCTAGCGGAACTCGTGGCGTGCCGTCATGCGCGGCGGCGACGCAGTGACAACAGGAACAGCAGGCCAAGGGCGAGGCCGCCGGGTGCCGCCAGGAAATCGGCCATGTCGAGGCTGTCACCGTTGGCGGGCCGCAGGCCGGACAGGATGGCGGTCACCGTCGGGGATTGCTCGCTGCCCGGTGCGGCGTCGTTGCTGCTGCCAGTCGCGGAACCCGGATTGCTGCCACCGTCGCCGCTGTCGCTGTCGCTGACCGGTGCATCGGGATCGGTGCCGGGCGCGTCGACCGTGTCGCCATCGCCGGTACCGCCGCCGGCAGGCAACGGATCGACGACGCGGTAGCGCACGACCATCTCGCTGCTGCTTTCCGGTGCCAGGGCATCGCGTGCTTCGACGTGGAAACAGACATCACCACGGAAGTTTTCGGCCGGTGCGAAGACGCTGGCATCGGCAGACCAGTCGCTGAGCAATGTCCACTCACTGTCGGCAGGTGTCCTGGTCCGGATGCGGAACTCATACAGGCCGGAACCGCCGCTGACGGTGGGCGCAAGGAGCAGCAGGTCGCCGGTCTCCAGCAGTGCCGGGCGTTCGAAGGCACCCCGGTGGAAGCGGATGGTGCTGGCCGGCGCGGTGCCGGGATCGATGAAGAATGCCTGCGGGAACGCGCCGCAATCGCGATAGCCGTAGCCGATCATCCTGCCGTTCTGGTTGAGGTCGGTGATGTTGTGGATTTCCCAACCCGCGCTACCCGTCGCCAGGTTGGACAACAACACCGGCACTGGCACCGCGGCAGCGACATCGACCACGAACGGCGCGCCGATGCCGGCGGCGCTGTAGCCGAGATTGCCGGCCAGCGTCTGCGCGTTGTTGAGGCTGAACCCGAGCACGGTGCCGACTCGGATGCTGCCGGCCACGCCGCCGACCAGTTGCAGGCCGCCGATGCAGTCGACCACGCCGTCGCCATCGGCATCCGGCGCGCTGCCGTCGAACGAACAGGACAGCAGTCGCTGGTCCAGCGTGCCGTCGCCGAGCACGACGTCACCGCGCAGGATCGCGCGGCTGTCGTTGATCGCCAGCGGGAAGACAAGGCGTGCGGCGTACAGGGCGTCGCCGGCGGTGACGAAGCGCGGGAAGCGGTAGCGGCTGACGCTGTAGTCGCTGGTTGACAGGCGCAGCAGCAGGGCGCCGGTATCCGGCAGGATCGCCGTGCTGCCTGTGCCTGCGCCGTCCGCCCCGTCGGCGTCCGCATCACTGCGGCACTTGTAGTGGCCGTAACCGTGGCCGCGCCCGTGGCTCTCGTGACCACGGCCGGTGGTGTTGCTGTGGGTGTCGCTGCCGTCGGCTTCGCATTCCTCGGGCAAGGGTGCGCAGTTCTCCCCGAACACCAGGCAGTCGCCGTCGAGGCCGTCGTAGCCGAGTGCCAGCGGATGGGCCAGATCGTTGATGCCGGCGAGCCAGGGCACGTCGGCCAGCACGGTGACGCCGCCGGGATGCAGGAAGGCGCCGAATTGCGAGACCAGATCGACCTGCGTCGAGGCGACGATGCCGTTGCGGTTTTCCTCGACGAAGTTCCCGGGGAACAGGGCATAGGGCAGGGAGCCGGGCAGCGGGCTGGTGCCGATGACGGTATTGAGGAACGCCGTGACGGCCGTGCCGTCGTCGAGTACGCGCATCCCGAACGGATATTCCGTGGTGCAGAAGATCCACCAGCAACTGGTATCGCTGCCGGAGAGCGCGACGAAGTTGTCGGTCTCCACCGACGTCATTTTCGGGTTGGTGCCGAAGGCGATGTTGAAACTGCGCAGGATGCCGGCTTCGGTCACCCGGAAACCGAACAGGTGGCCGTTGTTGTTGATGGCGGTGCCGAGGCTGATGCGCTCCGGACCGTAGTTCACGGCGTAGACCGGGTCGTCCGCCTGGTCGGCGATGCTGGCGAAGCGGTAGCCGGCCGGGACTGCCGCCTGCGCGACACCGATGCCGAACAGGACGAGAAGGGTGCTCAGCGCGCGGAACATGGGAAACCTGCCTGCCGACGTCGCGGCGCAAACGGGACGGCGCCCTGCAGCGCCCAAGCTCATTTTTTGAGCATAACAAGTGGCCGGCGGACGGCCCACGGTGCGGGGACGGGCGGCGCTTTGCCGGGCCCGAACGATGGCGGCCCGGCACCGGGGACGGGCTGCCGGCTGGCGGCATGCCGGGGAGCGACTGGCCGGGGAGCGACTGGCCGGGGAGCGCTTGCGGCGGGGTGGTGCCGGGCGCCGTGCGGTGATGATTGGATATTCGGCATAACGCAGCGGCCCGCAGGTGGCGAGTTGCGCCAGCCCACGCACAAAAAAGCCCGGCTTCCACCGGGCTTCTTCTTTCCCCTCACAACCGCGTGGTGATCACACGCGCTCGATCACCGTGGCGATGCCCTGGCCAAGGCCGATGCACATGGTGGCGAGGCCCAGCGTGGCGCCCTTGCGTTCCATGACGTTCAGCAGCGTGCCGGTGATGCGCGCGCCGGAGCAGCCGAGCGGGTGGCCCAGGGCAATGGCGCCGCCCTGCAGGTTCACTTTCTCGTCGGCCTTGGCGAGCAGGCCGAGGTCCTTCATGCACGGCAGCGATTGTGCGGCGAAGGCTTCGTTCAGTTCGGCGATCTCGATGTCGTCGATGCTGAGGCCCGCGCGCTGCAGCGCCTTCTTCGAGGCCGGCACCGGGCCGTAGCCCATGATCGCCGCGTCAACGCCGGCGACGGCCATGCCACGGATCTTCGCGCGCGGCTTGAGGCCGAGTGCTTTCGCACGCTCGTAGCTCATCACCAGCATCGCGGAGGCGCCGTCGGAAATGGCGGAAGAGGTGCCGGCGGTGACGGTGCCGCCCTTCGGGTTGAACGCCGGCGGCAGCGCGGCGAGGCCTTCCAGGGAGGTTTCCTTGCGGATCACTTCGTCGAAGTCGAGCTGGTACAGGGCGCCGCTGGCGTCGTGGCCGAGCATCGGCACGATTTCGTTCTTCCACCAGCCCTTCTCGGTGGCTTCCCAGGCACGCTGGTGCGAGCGCACGGCGAACTCGTCCTGCATGGCGCGGCTGATGCCGTGCGTCATGCCAAGCATTTCCGCGGTCAGGCCCATCATGTTGGAGGCCTTGGCGATGTGCTTGGAAGCTTCCGGGTTGAGGTCGACGCCGTGCGTCATCTGCACATGGCCCATGTGCTCGACGCCGCCGATGACGAACACGTCGCCGTTGCCGGTCTGGATCGCCTGGGTGGCGATGTGCAGCGCCTGCATGGACGAGCCGCACAGGCGGTTGATGGTCTGGCCGGCCACTTCCTTCGGCAGGCCGGCGAGCAGGCCGATGTTGCGGGCGATGTTCATGCCCTGCTCGAGCGTCTGGTTCACGCAGCCCCAGATCACGTCTTCGGTTTCGGCGACGTTCCAGTTGGGGTTGCGCAGTTTCAGCGCCTCGATGAGGTTGGCCGACAGGCGCTCGGCGCGCACGTTGCGGAAGGAACCGCCCTTGGAGCGGCCCATCGGGGAGCGCACGGCATCGACGATGACCGCGTCACGTGGGTGAAGGTCACGGGAATTCAGGCTCATATCTTGTCTCCTGTTGTCGCCCCTGTGGTGAGGGAGCCATGCCCCCGACCAGGTTGTTGATCGGGGGCATGGCCCCCTCTCCACAAGGGTGGTGTCTGTGTGTCAGCCGAAGAACTTCTGGCCGCTCGAAGCCATCTCGCGCAGTTTCGCGGTCGGCTCGTAAAGCTTGCCGAGCGACGCGAATCGGTCGCAGAGGGCGACGTACTTGTCCAGGCCCATGGTGTCGAGGTAGCGCAACGCGCCGCCACGGAACGGAGGGAAGCCGATGCCGTAGACGAGCGCCATGTCGGCGTCGGCCGCGTTGGCGACGATGCCTTCTTCCAGGCAGCGCACGACCTCGTTGCACATCGGGATCATTACCCGGGCGATGACCTCTTCGTCGGCGAAGTCCTTCGTTTCCGCCACGACCGGCTTGATCAGGTCATAGGCGGCCTGGTCGACGACCTTCTTCGGCTTGCCCTTCTTGTCCACTTCGTACTTGTAGAAGCCCACGCCGTTCTTCTGGCCGTAGCGCTTGTTGTCGAACATGACGTTGGTGGCGTCCTTGAAGTCGTACTTCATGCGCTCCGGGAAGCCATCGGCCATCACGTTGGCAGCGTGCACGCCGGTGTCGATGCCGACGACGTCCAGCAGGTAGGCCGGGCCCATCGGCCAGCCGAACTTCTCCATGACCTTGTCGATCTTCTGGAAGTCGGCACCGTCGCGCAGCAGCATGCCGAAGCCGCCGAAGTAGGGGAACAGCACGCGGTTGACGTAGAAGCCCGGGCAGTCGTTCACCACCACCGGGTTCTTGCCCATCTTCTTGGCATAGGCGACGCAGGTGGCGACGGCTTCATCGGAAGATTTTTCGCCGCGGATCACTTCCACCAGCGGCATGGCGTGCACCGGGTTGAAGAAGTGCATGCCGACAAAGTTTTGCGGGCGCGTTAACGCCGTAGAGAGCCGGGTGATGGAGATGGTGGACGTATTGGACGCCAGAATGGCGTCCTCCTTGAGCAGGCCTTCGACTTCGGCCAGCACGGATTTCTTCACTTTCTCGTTCTCGACGACCGCTTCCACGACGATGTCGACGCCGCCGAAGTCACCGTAGTTGAGCGTCGGGCGGATCATGGCGAGGGTCTTGCCCATGGCGTCCGGCTTCATGCGGCCTTTTTCCACGCGCTTGGCCAGGTGCTTGGTGGCTTCGCTCATGCCCAGGTCCAGCGCCTTGTCGGCGATGTCCTTCATGATGATCGGCGTGCCTTTCACCGCCGACTGGTAGGCGATGCCGCCGCCCATGATGCCGGCGCCGAGCACGGAGGCCTGCGCCACCGGCTTCGCCTGCTTCTCCCACTTGCCGGCGACTTTCTTCATCGCCTGGTCGTTCAGGAAGATGCCGACCAGCGCGGTGGCGGCATCGGTCTTGGCGATTTTCGCGAAGCCCTTGGCCTCGGCCTTGAGCGCGTCGTCGCGCTTCATGCCGGCGTGCTGCTGCATCACGTTCACGGCAGCCATCGGTGCGGGATAGTTGCGGCCGGCCTGCTGCGACACCACGGCACCGCCGGTCTGGAACGCCATCATCAGTTCCATCGGCGCCAGTTTCACCGGCTCCAGTTTCTCGGACCGCTTCGTTTTCCAGTCGAGCTTGCCGGCGGCGGCGTCCTTCGCCATGCGGATGGCGGCGTCACGCAGTTTTTCCGGTTCGGTGACCGCGTCGGCCACGCCGTCCTTGAGGGCCTTGTCGGCGCGGTGCTGGCCGCCGGCGGCGATCCACTCGATGGCGTTGTCGACGCCGATCACCCGCGGCATGCGCACCGTGCCGCCGAAGCCCGGGTAGAGGCCCAGTTTCACTTCCGGCAGGCCCACTTCGGCTTTCGTGCTCATCACGCGGTAGTCGGTGCTGAGGGCCATTTCCAGGCCGCCGCCGAGGGCGATGCCGTTGATGGCGCAGACGGTGGGGAAAGGCAGGTCTTCCACGCCGCAGAACACCTGGTTGGCGGTGACGCACCAGCCGGCGATTTCTTCTTCCGGCAGTTTGAACATGTCGACGAACTCGGTGATGTCGGCGCCGACGATGAACACGCCCTTGCCGGACGTGACGATCATGCCCTTGACGTCCTTCGCGCTGCGGAGCGCCTCGACGGCCTTGCCGAGGTCTTCAAGGGTCGGCCGGTTGAACTTGTTCACCGACTCGCCCGTGAGGTCGAACTTCAGTTCGACGATGCCATCGCCGATGGCCTGCACGCTGACGCTGTTGCCCTGGTAGATCATGGATGGGTCCTCTGGGGGTGTTGCTTTAGGCGGGCGGCAGTATAGGGGAGCACTGTCTGCCCCTTGCCGATGAAGGGTGACCGGCGGGTCTGGCCATTGGGGATGGTCGCCCCGGATTTGTGGTGACCCGGCCATGCCGGCGATGAGCCTGATCGCCGGCATGGCCGGCTCACCACGTTTCTCGGCAGGTGTTGCAGCCGTGGGGCGATACCCCGGCAAGCCTGCCCCGCGGCAGCGTGCCCCTTCCCGTATAATGCGCGGCTCGATTTTCCCGGACGCCGTCTCCCACGCGCCCCACGCCGCCACCCACGGGATGCCCTCATGCTCCGTATCGCACAAGAAGCCCTGACCTTCGACGATGTCCTGCTGCTGCCGGCCGAATCCGACATCCTGCCCAAGGACGTCAGCCTGAAGACGCAGATCACGCGCAACATCGCGCTGAACATCCCGCTGGTCTCGGCGGCGATGGACACCGTCACCGAGGCCCGGCTGGCGATCGCGATGGCCCAGGAAGGCGGCATCGGCATCCTGCACAAGAACATGGAAATCGCCGACCAGGCACGCGAAGTGCGGGCGGTGAAGAAATACGAGAGCGGCGTGGTCCGCGACCCGATCACCGTCGCGCCGGACATCACCATCGGTGAGCTGATCGCGCTGACCCGTTCGCACAACATCTCCGGTGTGCCGGTGGTGGCCGGCAATGAACTGGTCGGCATCGTCACCAGCCGCGACCTGCGTTTCGAGAACAAGTACGACCTGCCGGTATCGGCAGTGATGACGCCGAAGGAGCGGCTGGTCACCGTGCAGGAAGACGCCAGCCAGGCCGACGTCAAGGCGCTGCTGCACAAACACCGCATCGAGAAAGTGCTGGTCACCAACAAGGATGGCCAGCTCAAGGGCCTGATCACGGTGAAGGACATCGCCAAGGCGGCGGCCTACCCGAATGCCTGCAAGGACGCGCACGGCCACCTGCGGGTCGGCGCTGCCGTGGGCACCGGTGCCGGCACCGAGGAGCGCGTGGCGGCACTGGTCGAGGCCGGCGTCGACCTGCTGGTGGTCGATACCGCGCACGGCCATTCGAGGGGCGTGATCGAGCGCGTGGCCTGGGTGAAGAAGCATTTCCCGAATGTCGACGTGATCGGCGGCAACATCGCCACCGCCGAGGCCGCGCAGGCGCTGGCGGCGGCCGGTGCCGACGCGGTGAAAGTGGGCATCGGCCCGGGCTCCATCTGCACCACGCGCATCGTCGCCGGCATCGGCGTGCCGCAGATCAGCGCGGTGGCCAACGTGGCGGCAGCACTGCAGGGCACCGGCGTCTGCGTTATCGCCGACGGCGGCATCCGTTTCTCCGGCGACCTGGCCAAGGCGATTGCCGCCGGCGCCCATGTGGTGATGGTCGGCTCGCTGCTGGCTGGCACCGAGGAAGCGCCGGGCGAGGTCGAATTGTTCCAGGGCCGTTACTACAAGGCCTATCGCGGCATGGGTTCGCTTGGCGCCATGGCGCAGCGCTCCGGTTCGTCCGACCGTTACTTCCAGGACGCGGCGCAGGGCGTGGAGAAACTGGTGCCGGAAGGCATCGAGGGCCGCGTGCCGTACAAGGGCCCGATGGCCAACATCGTCCACCAGATGATGGGCGGCCTGCGCGCCTCCATGGGCTATACCGGCTGCGCGACCATCGATGCCATGCGGACAAAAACACAGTTCGTGAAAATCACTTCGGCCGGCATCAAGGAATCGCACGTCCACGACGTGCAGATCACCAAGGAAGCCCCGAACTACCCGGTGGGTTGACATCCAGATGTCGAAGAACATCCATGCGCACCGCATCCTGATCCTCGATTTCGGCTCGCAGTACACGCAGCTGATTGCCCGCCGCATCCGCGAGATCGGCGTGTACTGCGAACTGCGCCCGTATGCGATCGACGAGACCGACATCAAGGCGTTCAACCCGTCGGGGATCATCCTGTCCGGCGGGCCGGAGACGGTGACGTCCGGCGACACGCCGCGCGCGCCGCAGGCGGTGTTCCGCCTTGGCGTGCCGGTGCTGGGCATCTGCTACGGCATGCAGACCATGGCCGAGCAGCTCGACGGCAAGGTCGGCACGTCCGACGTGCGCGAGTTCGGCTACGCGCAGGTGAAGCGCGAGAAGCCGTCGCGGTTGCTGGAGAACATCGAGGACCACCTCGGGGCCGACGGCAGCGCGCTGCTCGACGTCTGGATGAGCCACGGCGACAAGGTCACCGCCATGCCGGCCGGCTTTACCCTGATGGCGAGCACCCCGAGTTGCCCGATCGCCGGCATGGCCAGCGACGACAAGCGCTTCTACGGCGTGCAGTTCCACCCGGAGGTCACCCACACCCTGCAGGGCAAGCGCCTGCTGGAAAACTTCGTGCTGAAGATCTGCGGCTGCGAAGCGCTGTGGAATGCCAGCAACATCGTCGACGACGCGATCGAGACGGTGCGCGAGCAGGTACGCGACGACCACGTCATCCTCGGCCTGTCCGGCGGCGTCGATTCGTCGGTGGTGGCGGCGCTGCTGCACCGGGCGATCGGCAAGCAACTGACCTGCGTGTTCGTCGACAACGGCCTGCTCCGCCTGAACGAGGGCGACCAGGTCATGAAGATGTTCGCCGACAACATGGGCATCAAGGTCATCCGCGTCGACGCCGAGCAGGAGTTCCTGTCGAAACTGGCCGGCGTGTCCGACCCGGAGCAGAAGCGCAAGATCATCGGCAATACCTTCATCGAGGTATTCGAGCGCGAGGCGGCGAAGATCAAGGACGCGCACTGGCTGGCGCAGGGCACCATCTACCCGGACGTGATCGAGTCGGCCAAGAGCAAGACCGGCAAGGCGCACGTGATCAAGAGCCACCACAACGTCGGCGGCCTGCCCGAGCACATGAAGCTGCAGCTGGTCGAGCCGCTGCGCGAGCTGTTCAAGGACGAGGTGCGCCGGCTCGGCCTCGAACTCGGCCTGCCCTACGACATGGTCTACCGCCACCCGTTCCCCGGTCCGGGCCTGGGCGTGCGCATCCTCGGTGAAGTGAAGAAGGATTACGCCGACATCCTGCGCCGCGCCGACGACATCTTCATCAGCGAACTGCGTGCCGCCGACTGGTATCACAAGACGGCGCAGGCCTTTGCCGTGTTCCTGCCGGTGAAGTCGGTGGGCGTGGTCGGCGACGGTCGTCGCTACGAGTGGGTGATCGCCCTGCGGGCGGTGGAAACCATCGACTTCATGACCGCGCGCTGGGCGCACCTGCCGTACGAGCTGCTGGAGAAGGTCTCCAACCGCATCATCAACGAGATCAGCGGCGTGTCGCGGGTGACCTACGATGTCTCCTCGAAACCGCCGGCCACCATCGAGTGGGAATGATTTCCCGCAGCCGATGAAATCCCGCTGCCACCGCTAACGCCAACGGACTTTTCCATGTTCAACCAGCCCGATATCGCCAAGCTCGTTCTCCGCCTGACGCTGGGCGTGCTGATGCTGTTCCACGGCATCGCCAAGATCACCCATGGCATCGGCCCGATCGAGGGCATGGTGGTGGCCAAGGGGCTGCCGGCATTCGTGGCATGGGGCGTGTTCGTCGGCGAGATCATCGCGCCGCTGATGCTGGTCATCGGCACCCAGGTGCGCATTGCCGCGGCCATCGTCGCCTTCAACATGCTGGTCGCCATCTGGCTGGCCCACATGGGTGATGTGTTCGCGCTGACTGCCCACGGCGGCTATCGCCTCGAGTTGCAGTTCTTCTTCCTGATGAATGCCATCGCACTGGTGCTGCTGGGTGGTGGCAAGTACGGCGTCGACAAGTCCTGAGCGGATGAGCCGCGCGGCTGACGAGACCTTCATGCGCCGTGCGCTCGAGCTGGCGCAGGCCGGTGCGGCGCTCGGCGAGGTGCCGGTCGGTGCGGTGGTGGTGAAGGACGGCGTCATCGTCGGCGAGGGATTCAACCAGCCGATCTCCGCGCACGATCCCACCGCCCATGCCGAGGT
>JBKHWN010000080.1:0-4894 GCA_046566505.1 Gammaproteobacteria bacterium | reverse complement strand
GCTGGCCGACGGCTTCGACATCGCCCGTGCGCCGCTGACTGGCGTCCTGCGCAACCTGAACGTCGTGCATGACCTGGTGCACGGCACGGCGGCGGGCAACCTCGATGGCTGCATCGGCGTGCTGCGGTCGCGGACCAACGGCAACTTCACGCTGCCGACCGTGGCGCGCCTGCTGTTGCTCTGGGTGCCGGGCAGCCGCATGGCGCTGGATCACGGGCAGTTCCATCCGCACCTGCCGGAACTGGTGACCAGTGTGGCCGTGGCAACTGTCGCGGGACTGGTGATGTGCTCGCCGGAGGCGCATCGCGCCCGGGAGGCGGCGATTGCGTTTCTGGTCTCCGGGACGGCGAAGGCCACGGACTACGACCGCATCGGTTTTTCCCGCGCGCTGATTTCGGCGTGGATGCTGTGCAGCTATGCCTGTGCACCGAACCGTCATCAGGTCAAGCGGCTGCTCAATGACATGATCTCGCGGCTGCCCGTGCGCCAGGCGCCGGTGCGTGCGCCAGTGCCCCGCGTCGATGAGCGGCCGGTGATGATCGTGCCGCTGGAGCACTTCGTTTCAACGCACGCGATGTACCGCTGCTACGCGCCGGTGATCGAGGCCTGCCGCCGCGATTTTTTCCTGGTGGCGCTGGTCGTCTCGAAGCGGATCGATGCGGAAGCGTCGGCATTGTTCGATGCCGTGCACCTGATCGACCGGGAGTGCCTCGGTGCCGACGGGTCGCTGGATATCGGTGAAGTCGAGGCGCTGGCGAACAGTTATTCGCCGGCGATCGTGTTCCATCCGAGCATCGGCATGCAGGACTACAACCTGCTCATTGCCAACCGGCGGCTGGCGCCGGTACAGGCCATGACCTACGGGCACCCGGCGACCTCCGGGATGGGCAGCATCGACTACGGCCTGACCGAGGAACAGTGGATCATCGACCCGGCGCACTTCACCGAGCGGATGGTGCCGTTGCCCAAAGGCGCGCTGCGCTACGTGATGCACGCCGAGGACGTGCCGGACCGCCTGCGCCGCGAGCGCGGCGACGTGTTGCGCATCG
This sequence comes from Gammaproteobacteria bacterium, assembly GCA_046566505.1. Classification (GTDB taxonomy): domain Bacteria; phylum Pseudomonadota; class Gammaproteobacteria; order Pseudomonadales; family JADFDG01; genus JADFDG01. The sequence continues at coordinate 3,845 of JBKHWN010000080.1, read as the reverse complement.
CCATCCCGTCGATGGCGCAGAAATGGACCTGGCCGTTCCTGGAGGCGCTGGCGCGCGTGCGCCGGCTCCTCGGTGCGCGCGTGCAGTTCGAGTTTTTTTCCGGACTCAACGGCTACAACTACCCGGCCGCGATGAACGCGGTGTTGCGCGCGCTGCCCAATGCCGTCGTGCACCCGGCGCTCACCTTTCCCGACTACATCCGCACGCTGGCACTGTGCGATGTCCACGCCGCGACTTTCCCGTTCGGCGGCACCAACAGCGTGTTCGATTCACTGGGCAACGGCCTGCCGGTCGTCTGCCTGGCGCCGACCGATATTTCCGGCGCCCAGGACAGCGACTTCCTGCAGCGGGCGGGCCTGCCCGGCTGGCTGGTGGCGCCTGACGTCGAGGGCTTCGTCGACAACCTTGTCCGGCTGGCCACCGAGCCGGGACTGCTCGACGGGTTGCGGGCGCAACTGGCCGATCGCGAACGGATAAGGTCAATCTTTGTCCAGGGCGGCCAGCCGGAGGCCTACGCCGAGGCCCTGCGCCGACTGGCCAGGGGCGATTGACCGGCCAGTTCGCCCCCCCGCCCGGCCGGTTTCTGGTACAACGTTCCCACCTTGGAACTGGCCCGGGCGACGATGGACTTCAACGGCAAGAGCGTGTGGATTACCGGCGGTGCCAGTGGCATCGGGCTGGCGGCCGCGCGCCGGTTTGCGGCACGCGGGGCCTATGTGACCGTGTTCGACCTGCGCATCAGCGACCAGATCCGCATCGACCTCGACAACGCGCGTCGGTTCTCGGCGATCCCGGTGCGCAGTTTCGTGCTGGACGTGACCGACGGCGAGCGCACGGCACGGCTGTTTTCCCTCGCCGCGAAGGAAGGCGGCGCGCCGGACCTGGTGCTGAACAGTGCCGGGATCACCAGCGCCGGCGAGTTCGAGCGATTGAGTTACGACGAGTGGGACCGGGTGGTGCGCGTCAACCTGTACGGCTCGCGCAACGTGGCGTCCGCCGCGCTGCCGCTGATCAAGCCGGGCGGTCGCCTCGCGCTGGTTGCGGCGCTGGCCGGGGTTGCCGGCGGCTACGGTTACGCGGCCTATGCTGCGTCGAAGTTCGGCGTCGTGGGCCTGGCACAGGTGTTGCGGCTGGAGTGGAAGCCGAGGGGTGTCGGCGTCAGCGTGATCTGTCCGGCGGAAGTGGACACCCCGGCGGCGCGCGAAGAGCGCAAGACCCGTCCGGTGGCGACGTCGGCACTGAAGCTGCTGACCGGGGTGATGACCGTCGACGATGCCGCCGACGAGATCATCGACGGCCTGGCGCGCGACCACTACATGATCGTGCCGGGGCGCAAGGGGCGGGTCGCCTACCTGGTCGCCAAGTTCCTGCCGCTGCGTTTCCTGCACCTGCTGGCAGACCGCGTGGTGGCGCGGGCGAATGCGCGCAAGTCAGAGCCGGCCAGGGTTGAGCCGGCAACCGCGCGCAAGGATGGCCGGTAGCGAAGCCGGCACCGTGTTTTGCGCGCACAAAAAAGCCGGCTCGCTTGCCGGCTTTTTGTTGCCCCGGGTGCACATGGTCAGCGGGTTGATACCACCGCCTTGCCACCGTCGAACCGGATGAACTCGAAACTGCGCGGCAGGCCGCGCAGTGCGATGCGTCCGTCACCCCGCAGGTCGAAGCGGGAATCGTAGGATACCGTGCCCTCGTCCACGCCGATGCGCAGTTCGCCGGCACGAGCCGACCAGGTGCCGCGGCTGACGTCGGCGTTGTCCGCCTTGAGCATGTCCACGATGTCGAACACCGGTGCGTCGCTGCGTGCGCTGAGGACGCTGCCGTCGTTGTAGAAGCGGTAGTACAGGGCAGAGCCGGTGCCGCTGAACGCGAGCCGGTAGATGCCGTCGAAGTTGGGGTTCTGGCTGACCGGATCCTGGGGCTGCGAGGCGCAGGCGCCGAGCATCAGGGCGAGTACGGACGCGAGGATCAGGGAAAGGGGACGGGCCATCGGGTGTTTCCTCCTTGCTTGCAGCGGCCGCCTTGCGCGGGCGCATCAACAAGGCGCAGATCTTGCGCCTTGTTTTTGCAGGGAAAAAGTGCAGTGATTCACCGTTGGCGCAAATTGAGTATTTGGGATGAGGACGCCCGAGGTGAAGCCGGCTCCTGCCTAGGAACCGGGTATGAGACTGCAGGCATTCGCTCGTGCAAGGGTATGGCCCACAGGATCCCTACTGCGCCGGCCACAGGGCATCACGCAGTCCGGACGTGCGCTGCACGCGGCGGCTGATTGCACGGGCGAGTACGTCGCGTGGCGCCCAGATCGTCACGCCGGTGCGGGCACGGGTGATGCCGGTGTAGACGAGTTCGCGGGTCAGCACCGGCGCATCCTGCGCCGGCAGCACCAGCGCGATGTGTCCGAACTCCGAGCCCTGGCTCTTGTGCACTGTCATCGCGTAGGCCGTTTCGTGTGCCGGCAGCCGGTTCAGCGCCACGCGGCGGACACTGCCGTCCGGTTGCACGAAAAAAGCGCGCAGCGCGCCGCCGGCCTCGGCGTCCGGCAGCACCAGGCCGACATCGCCGTTGTACAGGCGGACGCTGTAGTCATTGCGTGTCACCAGTAGCGGGCGCCCGGCATAGTGCATTTGGGAATAGTGCCGTTCGGAATAGTGCCGTTCGCCCGCATCGATCAACCCCCGGCGCATCAGCGACTGCTCGACCAGCCGGTTGATGTGGCCGACGCCGAACTCGCCTTCGCGCACGGCGCAGAGGAAACGGAACGTGTCGAAGCGACGGCTGGCCTCGACCGGGTCTTCGGTCTGCCGCCAGTGCTGCCAGTGGCGCTCGACCAGCGTGTCGATGTGGCCGGCCAGTGCCTGCACGGGCGGACTTTGCCAGCACACGCCGTCGTCACCGGCCGCGAACAATGGCTCGTCGAACGATCCGGCATTGATCGCCAGCGCCGCGCGGCCGATGCCGCTGTCGTGGCGGAACCGGTGGCTCTCGGCAAGCACCACGAGGCTGTCGCTCATCACCGGCGCTGATTCCGGTGCGGGGATGCCCGGGTCGAGCCCCAGTGCCGCCAGTTGCGCGCACAGCGCCGGCCGCCAGCCGGTGGTGACGCCGTGGTTGCAGATGTCGCCGAGCACGTTGCCGGCTTCCACCGAGGCGAGCTGGTCGCGGTCGCCAAGCAGGATGAGCCGTGCCGTTGCCGGCAGCGCGTCGAGCACGGCCGCCATCAGGCCGAGGTCGAGCATCGAGGCCTCGTCGACCACCAGCACGTCGAGTGCCAGCGGGTTGCCGCCATGGTGCGCGTAGCGGGTGATGCCGGGGCCGCCTCGGGCGCCGAGCAGACGGTGCAGGGTGGCAGCCTCCTCGGGGATAGCCTCGACCACCTCTGCAACCACGGCGGCGGCACCGACGCTGTCGCGCAATTTCTGTTTCGCCTCGCGTATCGACTGCGTGAGCCGCGCGGCCGCCTTGCCGGTGGGTGCGGCGAGGCGGATGACCGGTGGCGGTGTGCCCGTTGGCCGGCACCAGACCAGCAGGGCGAGGATGCGTGCCACCGTGGTCGTCTTGCCGGTGCCCGGGCCGCCGGAGATCACCGTGAGCTGGCGCAGCAGGGCCAGCGCGGCCGCGAGTTGCTGGCGGTCGTTGGCGGCGCGCCCGGGGAAAAGACGGGCCAGCGCGTCGCGCAGTACGGCGCTGTCCATGCCGTGCGTGGCGCTTTCGCTCGTGGCGATGCCGGGCGCGGCCTGCGCGCGCACCAGCAGCGCGTCGGCGACACGGCGCTCCTGCGTCCAGTGGCGGTGCAGGTAGAGCCGGTGTTGCGCGTCCAGTACCAGCGGCAACAGGCGGTCGTCGCCGGCGTC
>JBKHWN010000079.1:0-18227 GCA_046566505.1 Gammaproteobacteria bacterium | reverse complement strand
AGGCTGTTGGCGTACCGCGCGACATCGCGGCAAAGGTGGAGCGCATGGCCGCCTGCGTGGACAGCAACAAGTGGTGGGGCCTGCCGCAGGGCATCCGTGCCGCACTGTGGAACATCCTGCCGATGATTGCGCCGGAAGGTTCCAAGCCGATGGAAACCCTGGCGCGTGTGGCCAAGCAGGGCGAGCGCCAGGGCGTCCGCCTGGGCCATGCCATGTGGGCACTGTCCGCCTACGGCAATGGCGACAAGCAACTGACCAAGAACATCATCCGTGACTTCGCCGCCGCCGGCCGCACCGCGAAACTGGACCCCAACTTCAGGATGATGGATGCCATGGCCAGCGAGATGATGCTCGCCATGAGCGACCGTCTGTGGACGGAAGCCACCGGCACCCGCACCCCCATGGGCGGGCTCGGCACCTTCTGGGATGACAAGCCCAAGAGCGCCGGGAACATCGACGACCTTCTGTAATCCAACCCACGGGGGCTGGCCGCGTTGGCCAGTTCCCCCGTTTGCTGCTCCCGACCGATTTTCCGGAGGAACTTCCTGATGAACATCAAGCAGGCCGTCGTCACGCTGGCGACCGCAGCCGCCATCGTCCTGTCCGCACCGGCGCAGGCGAAAAAAAACACGCTGTGCGTATTCGACATCATTGGCCAGCACGGCGACGCCTTCAACATCATGAAGGACTACAAGGTCGCCGCCATGAAATGGGGCCTGGACTTTGACCTGAAGCCCTACACCGACGAGAAGATCGCCGCCGAGGATTTCAAGGCAGGCCAGTGTGATGCCGTGCTGATGACCGGCATCCGCGGCCGGTTGTTCAACACCTACACCGGCTCACTGGATTCCATCGGCTCCCAGCCCGACTACGCGGCAGCACGCCTGGCGCACGAGGCACTGGCCAACCCGAAAATGGCGCCGCGCATGAAAAGCGGCCCCTACGAGATCGCGGGTATCGCCCCGATGGGTGCCGCCTACCTGTTCGTGAACAACCGGAACATCAACACCGTCGGCGCACTGTCGGGCAAACGCATCAGCGTCCTCGATTACGACAAGGCACAGGCCAAGATGGTGCAGAACGTCGGTGCCTCGCCGGTTTCTTCGGACGTCACCAACTTCGCCGGCAAGTTCAACAACGGCAGCGTGGATATCTGCGCCGCCCCCGCGGCGGCCTACAAGGCGCTGGAGTTGTACAAGGGCCTGGGGCAAAAGGGCGGGGTCGTGCGCTACGCGCTGGCACAGATCACCCTGCAGATGATCATTCGCAACGACCGTTTCGCCGCGCACCCGGACTTCCCGCAGAAATCGCGGGAGTGGTTCTACGGCCAGTTCGACCGTACCCTGGCCATCATCGAGAAGGCAGAAAAGGAAATCGACGCCAAGTACTGGATCGAGATCCCCAGTGCCGACAAGGCCAAGTACGACGAGTTGATGCGCCAGTCGCGGATAGCCCTGCGTGACGAGGGCATCTACGACGCCGAGGCGATGTCCCTGCTGCGCAAGGTGCGCTGCAAGCTGGACGGTGGCCGCACCGAGTGCGCCGAGAAGCTCGAGTAACACCGGAAAGCGAGGCCGGGCAGCACCGCCTGCCCGGCTCCCCTCTGCTCCATCTCCCCCGCGACTCCGCTGTAGGCTTTTCCGCCGCTCTCCTCTAGAATCCCCCGGTCACGCCCGCCCACCGGGTGCTGGCTGCAGTCCTCCAGAACAATAACGCGCCTGAGTGAGAGCCCATGCACGCACCCGATCGCAACGTGCTGTTCGCCAATCGTTCTGCCGGCGAATGGTTGGTGTCACTGCCCGCCTTCTTCATCCTGCTCACCGTCATCTTCCTTGGCACCGGCGAGTACATCCACAGCCAGTTGCTCAAGCTCGGCGAGTCGCAGTGGGACCAGTACTTCGTACTGCGTGCGGACATTGCCGACCCGAGTTGCGACCCGAACCCCGACATCGACAGCGAGGTCGAGCGGCTGATCGAGGAAGCCGAGGCCGCCGATGACGACGAGCTCGACATGTTCGCCGAGGAGGTCGACCCGGAGGCCATCCGCCGTTCGGTGGAAGGCTCGCGTGACCTCTGCCGTGAACGCTGGGCGATCGCCAAGCAGAACCAGGAGCGGGTAACACCGGAAGTCCGCGCCTTCCGCGCGGTGGAAACCGGCGTTGCCAAACTGGTGACCTTCGTCGGCCAGTACAAGCAACTGATGCTGTGCATCCTGATCCTGATCTGCGCGGCCTGGGCAACGATAGGCCGCGGCCACATCAGCCTGCGCCCGGTGGTCACCCGCAAGGATTATTACGTCGCCACATCGCTGCAGCTGATCGCGCACCTGATGCTGATGTTCTCCGAAATCAGCTACCGCAATGCGGAACTCGGTGCGATCGCAGACGGTGTTCAGGTTCACCTGTTCTACCTGCATGCCTGGTGGATCGCCGGCTTTGGCCTGCTGGCAGCGATCAGCGTCTGGCAGTTGTTCAACCCGCCGAAGGATCTTGAACCGGGTGGCGGCGGCTTCGGCCATGCGCTGCTGGCCGTGCCGCTGTACGGCTACATGGCCATCTCAGCCTCGCTGCAGTTCTGGGTGATCCCGTTCATCGAGCACCTGACGATGGGTGATGTCCGGGTCCAGCCGTACTACCAGGGCATCGGCGTCTACCTGTCGCAGATGATGGAACTGTCCGGCATGTTCCTCAGCCTGGCGCTCTACATCTGGATCGGCATGCTGCTCAAGCAGACGCGCCTGACGGAGTTGTTCTTCAACCTGCTGCGCCCCTGGCACCTGTCGCCGGAACTGATGTGCTTTGCCGTCTTGGTCATCGCCGCGTGGCCCACTGCCTATACCGGCGCATCCGGCATTTTCATCATCGCCGCAGGCGCCGTGATCTACCAGGAACTGATGCGCTCCGGCGCACGTCGCCAGCTCGCGCTCGCGGCCACCGCCATGTCCGGTTCCATGGGCGTCGTGCTCGCGCCCTGCCTGCTGGTGGTGATCATCGCCGCCCTCAACAAGGACGTGACGACCGGGGAGATGTACCACTCCGGCCTGATGATCTACATGCTCACCGCGGCCCTGTTCCTGGTCTTCTCGCAGATGTCGCGTACCGAACCGGTCCGCATCGCGCCGGTTCGCGAGGCCATGCCGAAGGTGATAAAGGCCTTCGGGCCGCTCACGCCCTACATCACGGTGCTGATGGCCGTGCTGTTCGTCTACGCCGACCTGTTCAACCAGAAGCTCGATGAATTCTCGGCGCCGTACATCCTGCCGATGCTGCTGCTGGGCTTCATCCTTTACGACAAGGCCGGCGCCTGGGTTGCCCAGCTCGCTGTCGCGGTCGTGTTGATCGTGGTGGGCGTGGACGTGTTCAACCTGGTCGGCAATCTCGGCAGCCTGTCCGGTGGTGAAGTACTGAGCACCGTGGTCAAACTCGGCCTTGCCTCGGCCGTTGCGCTGCTCGCACTGCGCCATGCGCGCCAGTGGGAACGGCATGACGAGGCGTCGCACGCACCGTCTGTCGAGCGCCGGCGCCCTGTGGAAATCGGGCTGCGCGAAGCCACCAACGAGACCACCGGCCACATCGGCGCACTGCTGATGCTGATGGCGCTGTCGGTGTCCATTGGCGGCACCATCGAGCGCTCGCACGTGATGGATCTCTTCCCGCAGGTCGAGAGCATCTGGGGCACGATGACCATCCTCGTCATCACCATGGTTATCATCGGCATGATCATGGACCCTTACGGCGCGGTGATCCTGGTGAACGCCACGATCGCGCAGGTTGCCTTCCAGGCCGGCATCGATCCGCTGCACTTCTGGATGTTCGCGCTGCTGTCCTTCGAACTGGGCTACCTGACACCACCGGTGGCGCTGAACCACTTGCTGACCAGACATATCGTCGGCGAGAAGGAAGCAGCGCTCGCCGTGGCCGACGGCGCGAAACACGGCGGCTTCTGGTACCGTCACGAACGGATATTGCTGCCGGTCTCGATCATGTTCGTGGCGCTGTTGATCGTGGCGTACGGGCCGCTGGCCTGGCAGCAGTACGGTTGGGCCGAGCAGGCACCCGAGTGGGTGAGGGCTCTGTTTACCTACAAGCCGTATTGAGCCTGAGGGGTAACGAAGGATGTCGGGCAACAAGCGACGATTCCCGCGACACCCGCTGGCTGAAAGCCTGTCCATGACAGTGGTTTCGGCCGCCCACCTGGTGGAACAGGGTGAGCGGCTGTACTGCGAGTCCGTCGACGTATCACCTGCCGGTATGCAGGTGATCGTCGACCGCTTCATCGAGAAGGAATGCCGGGTGGAAATCTGGTTCGTCGTGCTCGAGGACCGGCGGACCTACCACCTCAAGGGCAAGGTGACCTGGGTCGAGGCGCGCAGCGAAGAGGGTCGTGAACGATTCCACGCCGGCATCAAGTTGCTGCCGGCGGACGACAGCGATTTCCTGCACTGGCTGGCCTTGTTCGAATAACCCCGGCGCTCATTCTTCCGGCGCTCTTTCTTCCGGCGATGATGCGGCATGCGCTGATTTCCAGCGCAGCCAGCCCCAGTTGGCGCACAGCGCCACCACGACGGCAATGGCCGTCAGCACGAGCAGTGGCTGCAGCACGCGGGTCGCCGCGTCGAAACTTTCCCACCATTCGATGGCAAGCACGATCAGTGCCGGCGCCATCCATTCCTTCGGTGCACCCGGCTCGACGACTGCCGGCATCAGCAACCAGACCGCCACCACCGTACGTAGCACGATCCGTAATGCCAGCGGGTTCCACGCGCTGGTGATCCGGAACACAACCAGGATCAGTCCGCCGGCGGCAAGCACATGGATCAGCCAGGCCAGCACGTACGCCTTGGTGGTCAGCATCGATCGTCTCCCGCTTCAGAACCGGCCGGCGACAAGCTTGTCGTTGGCATTGATGATCGCACGCGACTCCTCGTCCGGAGCAGGCGGCAACTGCAGGTGGAAGCCCTGGGCCTCGATGCGCGCCAGCACGTCGCGGGCATCGGCCTGCGCGAGCACGCGATCGGCGGTCAGCAGCAGGTCCATCACATGTACCGGGCTGCCGAACAACCCGCGCAGTGCGTCGGGAACCCGGTCGAGCCCGTCCTTGCGATCCACGAACAGGTACATGCCGTCCTTGCGTGCGCTGCGATAGATGCTGACAAAGCGGCGCCCGCGTGCGCCGGTGTATTCATCGACCACGATCACCCTCCTCCGGCCAACTGCGTATTTCCTGCACACGGTCGCGCGTCGCCGCAAGCAGCGGCTCGCCCACCAGCGGCCGCCGCCAGCCGGCGAGCATCTCGGGCAGTTCCGGTTCCCCGCGGCGCGCACTGTCCACCAGCGCCTCCAGGTGCCGGCGCCGCACCAGCACTTCCGGCTCGACACCCTGCGCCTTCGCTGCCGGACCCACGACGTCCCGCAATGCCGACAACACCCCTTTGGCTTCGCGTGGCAGCGGCGGCGGCAGTGCAGGCAGCGCGGCCGACGCCGGCACCGTGGCGACAATCTGCAGCAGGTCGTCCCCGAAACGGCGCAGTGCCGCCGGGTGGAAATCCGGCAGCGTGCGCAACTGCGCCAGCGACTGCGGCCGGCGCTGGGCAACCATCAGCAGGATGCTGTCGGGCACGACATGCGCGCGCGGCTTGTCCAGTGTCCGCGCCATGCGTTCGCGCCAGGCCGCCAGTGCCGACAACAGGGCCAGCTGCGGCGGCGACAAACGCCCCGCGTTGGCGATGCCGCGGTAGTACTCGGCCTGATCGCTCTCCCGCGCCGCCTCGACGAGCAGGCGCGTGCAATCCTCCTGCAACCAGCCCATGCGGTCACGGGCAGCGAGGCCATCGGCCAGCCGCTGCCACAAGGGCAGCAGGTGCCGGACATCCAGCGCCGCGTAGGAGAGTTGCGCCTCGCTGAGCGGCCGCGCCGTCCAGTCCGACTGCGTTTCATCCTTCGGGACGTCGATATCCAGCACCGCCTTCACCAGTTTCTGGTAACTGGTCTGCAGCGGGTGACCGAGCATCGCTGCCGCCACCTGGGTATCGACCAGGCTGCCGGGAACGGCACCGAACAATCCCTTCAGCACCTCCAGGTCCTCACTGCAGGAATGCATGACCTTCAGCGGCAGTTCGGCAAGGAAAAGCTCGCGCAGCGACGTGCGATCCTCGATGGCGACCAGGTCGACAAGAAATTCGCCGTGGCCTGCCGACAACTGCAGCAGGCCCGGCCGCGCATAGAAGGTGGTTCGACGCACGAACTCGGTATCCACTGCCAGCAGCGGCGCGCCGCGCAGCAATGCCGAGACGTCGGCAAGCCGTGCGGCATCGGTGACCAGTTCCCAGGCGAGCGCGGCCATGCATCATTCCGGCGGTGGTGACAGGCGCGTCATGGTACAGGCTGGTCATCAATGCGCCAGACCCGGTGCGAAGCCCGTGGGCCGCGCGCCGGCAGTCCCGGCCTATACTCCCCGGGGCCACTGACAACCGAAGGATTCGCTGCCATGACCCTGCCCATCCGCGCCCTGGCCGCCTTCGTCGCGGCACCGCTGCTCGCCGGCGTCGTGCTGGCTGTCATCTCGCCGATCGACAGCGAGGCCTGGACCCCGCCGCCCGCACCGGCACTGGCCGGCGCCTATGCCGCGAACGACCGCCTGGCCGGCGCCGAGTTGCTCGCGCGGGGCAAAATCCGCGGGCCGGAGGATGTCGATGTCGACCTGCAGGGCCGCGTCTACGCCGGGCTGGACGACGGCCGGATCATCCGCGTGCTGGACGACGGCACGGTGGAGGATTTCGCCAATACCGGCGGGCGGCCACTCGGACTGGCGTTCGATACCGGTGGCCGGCTGATCGTCGCCGATGCGTGGAAGGGGTTGCTGTCGGTGTCCACGGGCGGCCAGATCACCGTGCTGGCCACGGAAGCCGGTGGCCAGCCGTTCGGCTTCACCGACGACGTCGACATCGGCCCCGACGGCACCCTCTATTTCACCGATGCCAGCAGCAAGTGGCACCAGCCCGACTACGAACTGGACCTGCTGGAAACGCGACCCTGGGGCCGCCTGCTGGCGCACAACCCGGAAACCGGCGAGACGCGCGTGCTGCTCGACGGGCTGTATTTCGCCAACGGGGTCGCCGTGTCACCGGCCGGCGACTACCTGCTGGTCAACGAGACCTGGCGCTACCGCGTGCTGCGTTACTGGCTGGCCGGCTCGCGCGCCGGACAGCACGAGGTGTTCATCGACAACCTGCCGGGCTTCCCGGACGGCATCTCGTCCAACGGCAAGGGGGTCTACTGGCTGGCGCTGCCGTCGCCGCGCAAGGCGGACCTGGACTTCATCCACCGCTTCCCGCTGCTAAAGGAAATCGCGGCGGCGCTGCCGCAACCGCTGCGCCCGAAAGCCATCCGCTACGGCTTCGTGCTGGCACTGGACGAGAACGCGCAGGTCGTTGCCAACCTGCATGACATCACCGGTGACCACCTGCGGGAGATCACCTCGGTGCAGCAGGTGGGCGACGACGTCTATTTCGGTTCGCTGAGCAACGACCGCATCGGGCGCATGAAGGCGGCTGACGCGCTGGCGAAATAGCCGGCGCGCACCGGCCCCGGCTTACAACCCGAGTTGCTTGGCGATCACCTCGTTCATGATCTCGCGCGTACCGCCACCGATGGACAGGATGCGGTTGTCGCGGTACAGGCGCTCGACCACCGACTCACGCATGAAGCCCATGCCACCGAAGATCTGCGTGGCCTGGTAGGTGACGAAATCACTGACATCGGTGGCGAAGTTCTTCGCCATCGACACTTCCTTGATCACCGACTGCCCCGCCGCCATTTTCGCGGCGACGCGATAATTCATTTCGCGGCTGACCTCGATCTGGGTGGCCATGTCGGCAAGCTTGTGGCGGATGACCTGGAACTTGCCGATCTGCCGGCCAAAGGCCTCGCGCTCCTTCACGTAGCGCAGGCATTCGTCGAGCGCCACCTGCGCCGTGGTCGTGGCGATCACTGCCAGGTTCAGCCGCTCGACCTGGAAGTTGGTCATGATGCAGAAGAAGCCACCGTTCTCCGGGCCGATCAGGTTGGCCGCCGGCACGCGCACGTCCTGGAAGAAAAGCTCGGCGGTATCGGATGCCCACCAGCCCATCTTCTTCAGGTTGCGGCCCACGGTGAAACCGGGCATGCCTTTTTCCAGCAGCAGCAGCGAAATGCCGCCGAAGCCGTCACCGCCGGTGCGTACTGCCACCGTGTAGTAATCGGCGCGGATGCCGCTGGTGATGAACGTCTTGCTGCCGTTGACGATGTAGTGGTCGCCGTCCTTCACCGCGCGCGTCTTCAGGTTGGCCACATCGGAACCGCCGGACGGCTCGGTGATCGCCAGCGCGGAGATCTTCTCGCCGCGCAGCACCTGCGGGATCACCTTCGCCTTCATCTCCGGCGAACCCCAGCGCGCGATCGGCGGCAGGCCGATGCCCAGCGAGCCCAGCGAAGCCACCAGGCCACCGGAGGTCGAGCGCGTGATCTCCTCGGCGAAGGCCACGGCCATGAAGATGTCCTCGCCCAGGCCGCCGTACTCCTCGGGGAAACCGATGCCCAGCAGGCCCGCCTCGCCGGCCTTCAGGTACAGCTCGCGCGGGAAGGTGCCCGCCTCCTCCCACTCGGCCACGTGGGGCAGGATCTCCCGCTCGACGAACTTGCGGGCGGTCAGGCGGATCTGCTCGTGGGTGTCGTTGAAGTAGGACAGGGAAGCGGTCATGGCGAAGCTCCGGAGGAAAACTGGCGACGGGCCCGGGTTCCGGGCGCGGCCGGCGGGCAGAGGCGGCCACGTTACCAAGCAAGTGCTTGGTCGGCAATTGCCGGGCCGGTGCCGCGCGACATCCTGCTGTGAATGCCGGACAAGTCACGGGTCCTTGACCAATTCGCTATCTGCCGGCTGGTGGACATACCGGCGGGTATGCTACATACCCACCGGTATGTTCAACGGATAGAAGCCGTGCCCCACCCCGCCCAACCCGAACCGAACGACACCCGCGAAAAGATCCTCGCTGCGGCCGGGCACGTGTTCGCCTGCAAGGGCTTCCAGGCAGCGACCCTGGACGAGATCGCCGCGTCTGCCGGAATGACCAAGGGCGCCATCTACTGGCATTTCCGCAGCAAGAACGACCTGTTCTTCGCCCTGCTCGACCACAAGTTCAGCCAGCAGGTCGCCCCGGTTCCGGAACAGGTACAGCAGGCCATTGCCCAGGGCGATCCGCAGCGCGCAGTGACCGACATCCTGCGTGCGGGTTTTGCCCGGATGCGAGCAGACCCGGACTGGCCCCGGCTGTACCTGGAGTTCATCGGACACACCCGCGACGATTCCATGCGCGAACAGTTGGCCCGGTTCCACCGCGACGGGCTGGCCCTGGCGGCCACGCACCTGCGCACGCTGCAGCAGGCGGGGCTGGTGCCCGCCACGCTCGATACCGGCACCATGGCCATCTTCTGGTCCTCGCTGTTCGACGGACTGATGCTCGCGTGGATCATCAACCCGCAGCAGATCGACCACGACGCACTCGTCGAGCGTATCGTGGCCATGCTCTGGCATGGCCTGGCGCCGGGTGCCGGCGCAGCACATGCCGCCGTGCCGGGCCGGGAAACCTCCGCAAAGTGCCCGACGTCCCCCTCGAAATCCTCCCCCTCCGCCAAACGCAAAGGCCGTCAACACCCATGAACATGCATCACTCCTGGCCGTCTGGTGTCCAGTTTGTCACTGCGCTGGTGATTGCCGGCGCGCTGCTGTCCGGTTGCTCCGGCGAACCGGAGCCCGGTGTGTCGACGAAGACCAGCGCCGGCGAAGCAACGCCCACGACCGTGCTCCGGCTGACCGCTGCCGATGTCGTCACCGTGCGCAGCGGTGGCGTGCAGCCGGTGATTTCCGTGACCGGCACCCTGCAGCCGTTGGTCATCAGCACGGTGAACGCACGGGTGCCCGCCGTGGTGGATGCCGTACTGGTGCGTGAAGGACAGAGCGTGAACCAGGGACACCCGCTGGTCCGCCAGAACACCGACGACTTGCATGCCCAGTTGCGCCAGGCGGAAGCCGCGCTGGCCGCTGCTCAGGTCGAACTGCAGTTGACCGAGGCGCTGGAGAAAAAGAAAGCCGAGCTCTACGAGAAAAAATACCTGTCGGAGATCGACTATGCCGCTGCCCAGGGCGAAACCGCCGTACGCCGCAGCACGGTCAACGTCCAGGAAGCGAGCGTGGCGATTGCGCGCAAGGCTGCTGCCGACACCGTCCTGCGCGCGCCGATCAAAGGCGTCGTCGCGAAGCGGCACGTCGATCCGGGTGTCCAGGTCATGCCGGGACAGCCGCTGGTCACGATGGTCGACCTGTCGGAGCTGGAGCTCGAGGCCGCCGTGCCGGCCCGCGACGTACCGAAGATCCGTATCGGTGGCGAGGTGCGTTTCACTGTCGACGGCTTCGGCGAGCGCGAATTCACCGGCAGCATCGTGCGCATCAACCCGGTCGCCGACGAGGCACGCAACGTGCGCATCTATGCGCGTGTCGCCAACGCCGACCACACCCTGCGCGGCGGCATGTTTGCCAAGGGGAAGATCCGCCTGCCGGGAACGGGCGGCGAAGGCGCGCTGCAGTTGCCGCTGGCTGCCTTGCGGCAGGACGGCGCACAGCACTGGGTCTGGGTGGTACGGGACAACCGGCTGCAACGGGTCGACATCGCGCTGCAGGCACGTGATGAAGGCACGTCGGTCGCGCAGGTGACCGGCGAACTCAAGCCGGACGAAGCGGTGGTCATGACGGATATCGGCGCGGCGAGCGCCGGTACCGCCGTCACGATAGACACCCCCTGAGCTCCAGGACACCGCCGCCATGTGGTTGACCCGCATCAGCATCAACAACCCGGTCTTCGCCGCCATGATGATGGCGGCGCTCATGGTACTGGGCACGTTCTCCTACAACGCGCTGCCGGTGGAGGAGTTCCCGAACGTCGAAATGCCGTTCGTGATCGTGACGACTCCCTACCCGGGCGCGTCACCGGAATCGGTCGAGAGCGACATCTCGCGGCCGATCGAGGATGCCGTCAACACCGTCAACGGCGTCAAGAAGGTGTTCTCGACTTCCTATGAAGGTTTCTCGCTGGTGGTCGTCGAGTTCCACCTGGAAATCGACCCGGATACCGCCGTGCAGGACGTGCGCGACAAGATTTCCGCAGTCAAGGCCGAGTTCCGCGATGAAATCGACGAACCCATCATCCAGCGCTGGGATCCCGGCGCCCAGCCGGTGCTGTCGGCATCCTTCACCAGCGACACGCTGAGCACCCGCGACCTCACCACCTTGGTCGACCAGCGCCTGCTGAAGCGCCTGCAGGTCATCTCCGGCGTCGGCAAGGTCGACCTGATCGGTGGCGTCAAGCGCGAAGTGCGCGTCTTCCTGCGGCCCGCCGACATGCAGGCGCGTGCCATCGGCGTCAACCAGGTCGTGCATGCCATCCGCACCGACAATCAGGACCTGCCGGCCGGCAGCATCGAGTACGACAACCGCGAACAGACCGTCCAGATCAAGGCCCGCATGACCAGTGCGGCAGACTTCGGGCGTGTGGTGGTCGGCATCCGCAGCGGAACGCCCGTCTACCTGGAGGACGTGGCGGACATCGTTGACGGCGAAGAGGAACTGGAATCGATCGCCCTCGTCGATGGCAAACGTGCCGTCGCCATCGACGTGGTGAAAATCTCGGGTGCCAACACCATTTCCGTGGCGGAGAAAGTGCGCGCGGCACTGGATGCCATGCAGGCGGAACTGCCCGAGGGGGTGACGCTGACCATCGTTGCCGACGCCTCGCGCTCGATACGTGCCGGCCTGGAGCACGTGCAGCGCACGCTGCTCGAAGGTGCGGCACTGGCCGTCTTCATCGTCCTGCTGTTCCTGGGCTCATGGCGCAGCACGATGATCACCGGCCTGACGCTGCCGATCTCCCTGCTCGGCACCGTGTTCTCGCTCTGGCTGTTCGGGTTCACCATCAACATGATGACGCTGATGGCAATGAGCCTCTGCATCGGCCTGCTGATCGACGATGCCATCGTGGTGCGGGAAAACATCGTGCGCCACGGCGCGATGGGCAAGGATCCGCGCACCGCCGCGCTCGAAGGCACCAGCGAAATCGGCCTGGCCGTGCTGGCGACCACCCTGTCCATCGTCGCCGTGTTCCTGCCGGTCGCCTTCATGGGCGGCATCATCGGCAAGTTCTTCTTCCAGTTCGGTGTCACCGTGTCCTGTGCCGTGCTGCTGTCGATGTTCGTCAGCTTCACGCTGGACCCCATGCTCTCCTCCATCTGGCGCGATCCGCATGTCCACGGTGTTCGGGGCACCTCCTGGTTTTCCCGCATGCTCGATGGCTTTGCCGGCTTGCTGGACCGGGTGGGCGACATCTACATGGATGTCATCCGCTGGGCGCTGGCGCACCGCAAGTCGACGCTGGCGATTGCCGGCGGCAGTCTGGTGATCGCGTTCGCACTGATCGCCTTCATCGGCAAGGAATTCGTGCCCGAGCCGGACCTGTCGGAAATCAGCGTGAAGTTTTCCACGCCGATTGGTTCGAGCCTTGCGTTCACCGAGGCAAAAACCCGCCAGGTGGATGCCATCATCCGCCGGCACAACGAGGTCATCGCCACCTACGCCACGATCAACGGCGGCGGCGGGTTCGAAACCGGGAAAAACGAAACCTCGTTCCGCGTCGCACTGAAGCCGAAGGGCGAGCGCGAACTGGGCCAGAAGGCGCTGGTTGCCGTGCTGCGGCAGGAGCTGGCGGAAGTCGGCGGTATCGAGGTGAAATCGGTGGCCGCCGCCAAGGAAGCCGTTTCCGGCGGCATGAAGCCGATCATGATTTCCATCCAGGGCACGGACCTGGGCGAACTGCAGCGCATCTCCGACGAGTTCACCGCCGACCTGCGGAAGATTCCCGGGCTGGTCGATATCGAAAGTTCGCTGAAGGAACCGCGCCCGCTGCTCGCCGTCGACATCAACCGCGAGATGGCTGCCGACCAGGGCCTGAGCGTGGGCACCATCGCCGCCGCGCTGCGGCCGTTGCTGGCGGGTGACGCGATCTCCTCCTGGCAGGCACCGGACGGCGAGAATTACGACGTCACCGTCCAGTTGCCGCTGGCGGGCCGCAGCTCGCTGGCGAACCTCGACGATATCTGGCTGGCCAGCGGCATCGTCGACCCGCAAACCGGCGCGCCACGCATGGTGGCACTGTCGCAGGTAGCGACGGTAAGCGCGGATTTCGGCGCGGCCCAGATCAAGCGGCGCAACCAGTTCCGCGAGGTGCTGATCCAGGCCAACGTCGAGGGGCGGCCATCCGGTGACGTCGGCGGCGACATCAACCAGGTGATGGCACGCATGACGCCGAATCTTCCCCTCGGCTACCGCTTCGAGGTAGAGGGCCAGAACAAGGACATGGAGGAATCCATCCACTACGCGAACATCGCGCTCGCGCTGGCAATCATCTTCATCTACATGGTGCTCGGCTCGCAGT
This sequence comes from Gammaproteobacteria bacterium, assembly GCA_046566505.1. Lineage (GTDB taxonomy): Bacteria > Pseudomonadota > Gammaproteobacteria > Pseudomonadales > JADFDG01 > JADFDG01. Next base: position 4,714 of record JBKHWN010000079.1, on the reverse strand, counting down.
TCAACAGCTTCCTGCACCCGGTGGCGATCATGACGTCGCTGCCGCTGTCGCTGATCGGCGTGTTCCTCGCGCTGTTCATCTTCCGCAGCACGCTCAACATCTTCTCGATCATCGGCATCGTGATGCTGATGGGGCTGGTAACCAAGAACGCAATCCTGCTCATCGACTTCATCAAGGTGGCCACCGACAACGGCATGGAGCGCACCGAGGCAATCATGAAAGCAGGCCACACGCGCTTGCGCCCGATCCTGATGACCACGGCAGCGATGGTGTTCGGGATGATTCCGCTGGCGCTCGGCCTTGGCGAGGGATCGGAGCAGAGTTCGCCCATGGCGCACGCGATCATCGGCGGCCTGATCACCTCGACGCTGCTGACGCTGATCGTGGTGCCCGTGATCTACACCTACCTCGACGACTTCACGCAGTGGCTGAAGAAGGTGCTGCGGATCGGTGTGGTGCCGGCGGGCTGAGGGAGTCCTGCTCGACGGGATGATCGCCGGCATGGCCGGCTCACCACAGAACGGCGAGCGAATTCCGTAGCGAGCCGGCCATGCCGGCGATCAGCGCACCTTGCCCGGGATCCGCGTCCCGCAACACCCTCAAACCGGCCGGCGGCCGGCAAACGCATGGGCGAGCGTACCGGAGTCGACAAACTCCAGTTCGCCGCCCATCGGCACGCCGTGCGCGATGCGCGTGACGCTGATGCCCATGGGTGCGAGGGTCTCGGCGATGTAATGGGCCGTGGCCTCGCCCTCGACCGTCGGGTTGGTGGCGACGATGACCTCGCGCACGCCGTCGCGCACGCGCGATGCCAGTTCCGGGATGCCGATTTCTTCCGGACCCAGCCCGTCCAGCGGCGACAGCCGCCCCATCAGCACGAAGTAACGGCCGCGGAAACTGCCCGCCTGCTCGATGGCGATCAGGTCGGCCGGCGTTTCCACCACGCACAGCAGCGCGTCGTCCCGCATCGGGTCGGCACAGACCGGGCACAGCTCGGCCTCCGCGAAGTTCCGGCAGCGCGCGCAATGGCGAACGCCATCCATCGCTGCAGCGAGCGCCAGCGCCAGGCGGCGCCCACCGTCACGGTCACGTTCCAGCAACTGCAGCGTCATCCGCTGTGCGGACTTCGGGCCAACGCCGGGCAGCGCGGTGAGCGCGCGGATGAGCTCCTGTATCAGCGGGGAATGCTTCATCGTGCAGGGAATCCGGAAGAGCGCGGTGCTCAGAACAGTTTCATGCCCGGCGGCAACGGCATGCCGCCGGTAGTCGCCGCCATCTGCTCTTCCTTGAACTTCTCCACCTTGCGCACGCCGTCGTTCATGGCAGCGGCCAGCAGGTCCTCAAGCACTTCCTTGTCTTCCTTGAGCAGCGATTCGTCGATGTTCACGCGACGGATCTCGCAGCGCCCGGTCATGGTCACCTTGACCAGCCCGGCACCGGATTCGCCGGTGACTTCGTGCCTGAGCATTTCCTCATGCGCCTTCTGCACTTTTTCCTGCAGCATCTGCGCCTGTTTCATGAGCTGGTTGATATCCACGGGGCTGCTCCTTCTGTTCGCTATACCGGTTTGATGCTGCCCGACAGGATTCGGGCGCCGAACAACTGGATCATGTCCTGCACGTTCGGGTCGCTGCGGATGGCTTCCTCCGCCTGTGCCTGGCGCTCCTGTGCCCGCCGCTGCACGGCCTGGCTGGGCGACTCGCCCAGCATCCTGCGTACCACGAACTTCAGCTTCACGACCCGGCCGGTGCGTACCGACAGCGCGTCGCTGAGCGTGCGTATCGCCTGCTCCTTGAGCAGGATGTCGCCACCGGGCGCAACGACCAGTTCCCAATCGTCGCCGTCGCGCATTTCCAGGGCGCTGTTGCGTGCCAGCGCCAGGGCATCGGACGGCACCTCCAGGGCGCCGACCAGTTCGTCCCACATGCCTGCCAACGCCACGAGGTTGCCGGCGGGCAGGTCGTGCGCGGCCGCCGACACACGCGCGGCGACCGGCTCGCTCGTGGTGCCCGGCTCGCTCGTGATGACAGCCACGACCGGCGTGGCCAACGGCTCGTTGGCGGCCAGCGCGCGCGGCGGGTACGGGGCATCCCGGGGCCCGGCATTGGCCGGGACAGTCCTCGCTGCGGGGACTTCAATCGCTGTCGGTGCCGCCGGCACCGCGGCAACCGGCGACGCGGCCGACGCCTTCACTGCCGTCGGCGCGACCGGCACGACAGCCGGCCGCGCCTCAGGCTTTTTTGCACCGTCTCCGTCACCGCCGCCCGCACGGGCACCACCACTGCCGCCCGCCACCGGCGTGCCCGCCGGACGAAACGCCAGCATGCGCAACAGCGTCATCTCCACCGCCGCGCGCGCATCCGGCGAATACGGCAGGTCGCGCCGCCCGAGCAGTGCCGTCTGGTAGAACAACTGCAGGTCCGCCGCCGGGATGCGCTCCGCCAGCGACAGCACCAGCGTGCGGTCGCCGCGCGCGTCGTCGATGGCCTCTGGCACCACCTGCGCCACGGTCACCCGGTGCAGCAGCGAAATCAGTCCGGCAAGCACGTCGGCCCAGTCCGGCGCGTTGTCGGCCACTGCCGCCACCGATGCCAGCACGGTGGCTGGCTCGTTGCCGGCCAGCGCCTCGGCAATCTTCCACACGTACTGGCGATCGACGGTGCCGAGCATCGCCCGCACCTCGTCCTCGACCAGCCCGCCGTTGCCGTGCGCAATCGCCTGGTCGGTCAATGACAGCGCATCGCGCATCGAGCCCTGCGCGCCGCGCGCCAGTTCCCACAGCGCGCCCTCGTCGAAGGTGATGCCTTCGCGGGCCAGGATGTCCTTCAGGTGGGCGACGATGCGCTCGGCGGTCATCGCCTTCAGGTTGAACTGCAGGCAGCGCGACAGCACGGTGACCGGCAGCTTCTGCGGATCGGTGGTGGCGAGCAGGAACTTCACGTGCGGCGGCGGCTCTTCCAGTGTCTTCAGCAGCGCGTTGAAGCTGTGTGCCGAGAGCATGTGCACCTCGTCGATCAGGTACACCTTGTAGCGGCCGCGGGTCGGCGCGTACTGCACGTTGTCCAGCAACTCGCGGGTGTCCTCGACCTTGGTGCGCGACGCGGCATCGACCTCGATCAGGTCCACGAAGCGACCTTCGTCGATCTCGCGACAGGTGGCGCATTGCCCGCAAGGGTTCGAGCCGACGCCGGTCTCGCAGTTCAGGCAGCGCGACAGGATGCGGGCGATAGTGGTCTTGCCCACGCCGCGGGTGCCGGTGAACAGGTAGGCGTGGTGCAGCCGGTCGTTGTCCAGCGCGTTCTTCAGCGCCTTCTGCACATGCTCCTGCCCCACCAGTTCTTCAAACCGGCGCGGACGGTATTTGCGGGCAAGGACCTGGTAGCTCATCGGTATCCGTACGGGTGCGAAACGAGAGCGGGAATGCTACCGGACGGCGACAGGCGGGGCGAGGATTCGAAGGCGGGTGGTGGACCCTGCCAGCCACACCCCGGCACACACGTCACTGCTACCGTTGCTGCCTTCCGGCCCTGGCGGGGTTCACAGCTAAGCGTTGCGGGGGGACCGACAGGGCCACCATATCGCGAGGCCCCATTGCGGGGAGCGGCATTGTCGGGGCTGGATCACGGCTTTGCAAGGCGAAGCCGGCCGATCCGCGTTCAGTCGACGAGGATCTTCTTCAGCAGCGGCCCGGCCCTGCGCAAGCCGGCAACAGCGGTCGCGCTCAGCACCCCGCTCATCGTCGCCCCGGCAATGCCACAGGAGAGCACGTCCTGCCCGGTGAGCCAGAGGCCGGTAATGCGGGTACGCGGCGTCAGCCAGTCCTCGGCGAAACGCGCCGGGTCGTGGTCCAGCCCGTACAACTCGCCCTGCTGCCAGGCGCCGAAATGACGTGTCGACAACGGTGTGGAAACCTCCCAGTAATCCACCCTGCCCTTCAGTTGCGGCAACTTGTCGTAAAGGTGCGCCATCAGCCGCTCGCCGAGTTGCGTCTTGAACGTTTCGTATTCCGGCCCGCGCTTGCCCCATTCGGTGCCGGCCCAGCGGGCGAACCACTCGTACTTCGTCGGCGCGACGATCTCGACGGTCGCCGTGCCCGGGTGCCGGCGCTCGTAATCCGGATCCTTCGCGGACGGGAACGACAGGTAGACCACCGGGAATGGCGCCTCGATGTCCGCGTCGTGGTCGTCGATCGCCTGTTCGTAGTCGCTGCCCGGATAGATCCAGATGTTGGTCCGCGGCAGGCCCAGTTCGGCCGCCGTGCCCTTGAGCCCGACATAGACACCCAGATGCGCGCTGCTGCGCTTCACGCGCGGCAGCAGCCGGTCGTAGCCGGCCTTGCGCACCACCTCCGACGGCAGCAATTTCTCGAAGGTGTTGAACACACCGGCCGAGGAAATCACGCAGCCGCAGTCGATGCGGTGGCCGTCCGCCATCCGCACGCCGCGCACGACACCCTTCTCGACGAGGATTTCCTCGACCGCCGCATAGGTGAACACGTCGCCACCACCGGCGCGGATCCGCGGGATGATGGTGTCGGCGATGCGCCAGCTGCCGCCAACGGGGTAATAGCCACCCTCCAGGTAGTGATGCGCCACCAGCGCCTGGATCAGGAACGCCGACTGCTTCGGCGGCAGGCCGACGTCACCCCACTGCGCGCACAGCACCGCCAGCAACTCGGTGTTGTCGGTCAGTTCGCGGAGCACGTCCCAGGTGC
>JBKHWN010000078.1:0-3638 GCA_046566505.1 Gammaproteobacteria bacterium | reverse complement strand
CAGTCCGTGCCGCAGGTGCTGACAACGGCCCGCCTGCAGCAGGCACAGGTGGACGTGGCGGCGAGCGTGACGGTCATCGACCGCGAGATGATCACGGCGCTCGGCGCGCGCGACCTGCCCGAGTTGCTGCGGCTGGTGCCCGGGATGATGGTGACCAAGACCTCCGGGCACGAGTATTCGGTCAATTACCACGGCACCAACCTGCGCGACATCCGCCGGCTGCAGGTGCTGGTGGACGGCATGAGCGTGTACCTGCCGGGCCTGGCGCGCATCCTGTGGTCGGACCTCGCCCTGTCGATCGACGACATCGAACGCATCGAGGTCACCCGCGGGCCAGACGCCGCCGCTTACGGTGCGAATTCTTTTTCCGGCGTGATCAACATCATCACCACGCATCCGCAGGACAGTACCGAGAACATGGTGCGGGTCGCCGCGGGCAACCGGGGCACGTCCGACGGTGCCGGCCGGGTGGTGGCGCACACGCCCGACGGCAATTACCGGCTGTCCATTTCGCGCAAGTCCGATACCGGCTTCGACGTACTGCGTGACGGCGTGACCGACCACCGCGACAGCCGCGATATCCGTACCGTCAACTGGCGGTCGGAATACCGACCCAGCGATGTCGATCGCTTCGAGGTGCTGGCCGGTGCGGCGGATACCTACAAGGAAGAGGTCGCTGAAACCAACGACATCTTCGTGAGTTATGAGAGTGATCCGCTCATCGAGATCAAGAACATGCACCTGCTCGGGCGCTGGTCGCGCGAGTTGTCGCCCACTCATGCGGTGCAGGTGCAGGCCTATTTCCAGGAGACGGACACGAAGTACCGCTGGCGCTCCTGCCTGGACCAGCCGATCTTCCTGTCCAGCGAACTGGCGGCGCTGGAGGCCATCGACCAGGACTATGCGCTTGGCTTGCTGGAGGCGGCCGGCAGCGGCGACATGGCGATCATCGGCGCCTACATTGCCAGCCTGCCTCCGGAGGCTGCCGCACTGGCCATGCAGGTGGTGCAGCGCTTCGGGTACTACCAGATGGTTGGCTACACCGGCACCTGTGGTGACGTGAACCTCGATTTCCGCGAGAGCCGCGTCGATCTCGAGGTGCAGGACACGCTGCGCCTCAGCGACGATTTCCGCGTGGTGTCCGGCTTCAGCTACCGGCGCGACAGCGGCAGTGCGGAAAGTTATATCGGCGGTGCCGCCAACGCGGAACTCTGGCGCCTGTTCGGCCACGCAGAATACCGTCTGGCCAAGCCGCTGGTGTTCAACCTCGGCGCCATGCTGGAGGACGACACCATCAGCGGCACGCAGTTTTCGCCGCGCGCCGGCCTGAACTGGCACATTGCCGAACAGCAGTCGTTGCGCCTGGTCGGGTCGCGTGCTGTTCGCAACCAGGACCTCTACGAGGAATACGCGAGCACCAGCATCACCATGCGCAACCTCGATCCGGCCTGGGTCGGGTTCCCGCCGGGAGCAGACCCGGATGAAGGTGCCACGACCCGCACGCTGTTCCTCACCCAGCAATCGCCGGGCAACCTGCAGCCGGAGAAGATCACCTCCTGGGAGCTGGGCTGGTTCGGCTATTTCCCCCGCTGGCGCACCGAGGCGGACATCCGCTGGTTCCGCGAGGAGTTGCGCAACCTGATCAGCGACCCGATCAACTTCTTCAGCTTCCAGGCGGACAACGATTCGGAGACCAACCTGACCGGGATCGAGTGGCAGCTGCGGCGCAGTTTCGCGCCGGGCAGCTGGGCCTGGGCGTCCTACGCGTATATCGACAATGACAGCTCGCACCGGATCGAAGGGCGGTTCACTGCGCGGCACAGCGGCAGCGTCGCCGTGGCCCACCGCTTCGCCTCGCACTGGGCCGCCTCGGCGGCCTGGTACATCAACCGCTACCAGAACCAGATACCGAGCGCGGCCGGCTGGCTCTGGCAGCACTCCGAGCGCATCGACCTGCGGTTGTCCCGGGACATACCGTTGGGCCGCAGCAAGTTGCAACTGTCAGCCAACGCGCAATGTGATCTTGATGCGGATCCGGAGATCTACATCGACAACCGCTATGACGGCCGCCTGTATGGCTACTTCGGGATGCAGCTGACGTTCTGAGCGGGGTCACGCGCCAGAGAGGGACTTTTGTACAGGGATGCAATGGCATAGACGGGTACTGCTTTGCCTGCTCTTGCTGGCTGCGATGCCGGCGTGGGCGGCTGCGCTCGTCATTCGGGTAACCGGCCCTGAACCGGTTGCCGCCGAACTGGCGTCGCTGCTGACGCAGCGACTGCCAGGCGTTGCCGTGCACCGTTCCGGCGGGTCGGTTGACCTGCGCATCGCCGTCGGTACCCGGGACTTCGAGGAGGCCCTCGCCGAAGCGGCACAGACACCGGTGGTGGGCGTTGCCCTCACCCGCCGCGCCTGGCTGGCCGCCGCAGGCCAGCGCCCCGGACCCCATACCGCCATCTTCTGGGAACCCGATCCGGTCCGGCACCTGCGACTGGCGAGGGCGATGATGCCCGGTGCACGGCGGGCCGGCGTGCTGCTGTCCGCCGACGATCCCGCACTGGTTGCCGCACTGCGCGCCGAGGCCGCGCGACAGAAACTGGAACTGATCATCGAGCGACTCGGCCCCGGTGACTCGTTGGCGCGCAGCGTCAACAACGTGCTCGGTGCCAGCGATTTCCTGCTCGGGGTGGACGACCCCGACATCTTCTCCCCGGCGACCGCCAAGACCCTGCTGCTGACCAGTTACCGGCACGGCAAGCCCGTGATCGGGCCGACGGCGGCCTATGTGGATGCCGGCAGCGCCGCCTCGCTGGTGGTCACGCTGGCGGATGTTGCCGACACGCTGGCGGCATGGTTGCCGGAACTGTTCAGGGCGCGCGACGTGCTGCCGCCGCCGCGCCATGTCGACACCGCGAATGTCCGCACCAACGCGCAGGTCGCGCGTTCGCTGCGGCTGTCCATACCCCCGCCGACTGCACTCGAAGCGTTGATGAAAACGCCCGGAGGCTCGCCATGAACCCCCTGCGCGACTGGTCGTTGCGCGCGCGTATCCGTCTGCTGGCGCTGGTGCCGGCGACGATCATCACGCTGTTGCTGACGACCTATTTCCTGGTCGAGCGGTTCGCCGCCTTCGAGGATGAACTGACGATCCGCGGCCAGACGATGGCCGAGCAACTGGCGCCGGCCAGCGAATACGGGCTGGTGTCCGGCAGCCAGGAGGCCCTGTCGGCGCTGGTGCAGGTGCTGGTCCGCGAAGACGACGTGCTCTTTGTCCGCCTGTACAACATGGATGATGTGTTGCTGCTTGAGCGCCACAGGGACATGGGACGGCATCGGGAGCCCGACCCGTACCTGCGTGTTTTTTCCGCGCCGGTGACCCTGCAGGAAGTCACGCTCGACGAAATATCCGTGCTGGCGGCCCCGGCGGCCATGCAGGACCGGAAGCAGCTTGGCCGCGTGGAGATCGGGCTGGTGACCGACGGGATCGTTGCGCGTCAGCGCACGGTGCTGTTGCAGGCATTGCTGCTGGCCATGCTGGTGCTGATGGTGACCGCTGTCTTTGCGTCGAGGACTGCCGATGCCGTGGTGCGCATCGAGGAGGCGCGCGCCTCGGCGGAGCATGCCTCGCGGGCCAAGGG
>JBKHWN010000077.1:0-3623 GCA_046566505.1 Gammaproteobacteria bacterium | reverse complement strand
CCATTGCCACCGTCACCGCCCTGCGCAGCAATGAAGTCGTCGAGCGCAAATGCGTGATCCAGGCCAATCGCGCCGGTGCGCCGGCGGACCTGTGCCTGTCGGTACGGGCCTGCCCGATGGTGATCGGTGGACAGCGTTTCCTCGCGTTGCTGCTGCGCGACATCACCGAGGAACAGCGGCTGGCCGCCTCGGAGCGCATGATCCTCCATGACATGGGCAACGTGCTCAACGCGCTGCAGCTGGTGCCGGGTGGCGAGCTGGCGCCGCAGGACGCTGCCGGTGCGGCTGCATGGGCGGGCACCATGGAGCGCATGCTGCAGGGGCTGACCCGGACCTATCGCCTGCACCGGTCGCTGGTCGATGCCCGGATGGACACCTACCAGCCACACTTCGAGGACATCCGGTTCGGCCAGTTGTTCGAGGACGTGCGGGCCGTGGTGCTGCGTCACCCCGCCGCCCAGGGCAAGCACCTGCAGGTCGGCGGTGTGCCCGACACCAGCGTTCACACCGATCGTGCAGCCGTTACCCGCGTGCTGATGAACATGCTGGTCAACGCGTTCGAGGCTACCGACCCGGATGGCACGGTGCGCTTCACGGCAGGCCTCGATGGCGACGACCTCCGGATTGCCGTGTGGAATGCGCGCGCCATTCCGCCACCACTCGCCCTGCGCATCTTCCAGCGCAACTTTTCCACCCGCAAGGAGCCCGGCCGCGGCCTGGGCACCGTGTCGATGAAGATGATCGGCGAGTCACTGCTGGGTGGCGAAGTCCACTTCACCAGCAACCCTGCCGAGGGTACGACCTTCGTGTTTCGCCTGCCGGCCCGTCGTGCGGGCGTTCAGAACGCGTAGCGCAGGCCGACGCCCAGCACGTCGATGTCGACGCCGGCGTCGTCGTGCGTGAAGCGCAGGAACTCACCGTAGGCGTACAGCTTGTCCATCAGGTCGATGGAAGCGCCGATGCCGCCGAACGGGTCGGCGCTCTCATCGTCACCCAGCGTTCCCAGGTCGATCGTGGTTTGTGCCAGGCCGCCTTTCGCGTAGACACCGACCGGACCGATTTCCATCGACACCAGCCCGGCCAAGGTGAGGGCGCTGGCGTCGATGCCGCTGTAGCTGCCGAGGTCGTAATAGCCGGCTTCGACGCCCGCGAGTTCGATGGGGCGGAAGCCGACGAAGATGGCCGGGGCGACGTCGGAGTCATCGGGAATGGTTCCGGCGGCCACGTCGACTGACGTCGAGTAGGCGCCGGCGCCCACGTAGAAGGCGGCGTGGGCCGTCGTGCCCAGGGCAAGCAGGCTGGCGGTGGCGAGCAGTCGGGCAACATTGTTCATCGGGTTGATCTCCGGATTCGGGTTGGCGTGCGGGAAAACCCGGCATTTGTACTCCTCCTGCCGCCACCAAGGCAAACCGGCCGCACGGGCTGGCGTTCAGTTGTCCGGCATCTGCCCGAAGCGTCCGCCGCGGAAATCCTCGATGGCGTCGTGGATTTCCTGCGCGGTGTTCATCACGAAGGGGCCGTAGCCCTCGATCGGCTCGTTCAGCGGCTCGCCGCCGAGTACCAGCACGACGGCATCCTCGTTCGCCGACAGCGATACCGTGGTGCCGGCCTGGTGAAACAGCGCGAACTGCGCAACACCCGCGTCCTGTGCGCCGTTGACCCGCAGTGAACCGTGCAGCACGACGATCGCCAGCGTATGGCCATCGGGGACCCTGAGTTCCAGCGGCTTGCCCGCTGCCAGGCGCAGGTCCCAGACGTTCATCGGCGAGAAGGTCTGCGCCGGCCCGCGCCGGCCGTCGAATTCGCCGGCAATCACCCGCACGCGGCCGGCGTCGCCGGGCAGCGGCACGACCGGGATGTCGGCATCGGTGATCGCCTGGTATTTCGGCGGCGTCATCTTGTGCCTTGCCGGCAGGTTGACCCACAACTGCACCATGTCGAGCACGCCACCGGTCGCGGCGAACGCGGGCGCGTGGAACTCGTCGTGCAGCAGGCCGCTGCCGGCCGTCATCCACTGCACGTCACCGGGGCCGATGGTGCCGCCGCCACCGGCCGAATCACGGTGTGCGACCGAACCCGCGTAAACGATGGTCACGGTTTCGAAGCCGCGGTGCGGGTGAGCGCCGACGCCGCGTTGCCGAGGGGTAGGCGCGAACGTATGCGGGCCGGCGCGGTCCAGCAGCAGGAACGGGCTGAGTTGTTGGCCGACGGTGTTGTAGTCGAACAGCGACCGCACCGGGAAACCATCTCCCACCCAGTGCGCGTGTTCGTTGGTGTAGACGCCGATCAGCTTTTTCGTGGCCATGGCATGGGTACTCCGGCGTCCCGGAGCGGACGCGCTGGCGGACTCGTTCGGGCCAGTGTACGCGTGTGCCGGACGGTGCAAATCCACAGCGGCGGTGGATGATTTCGCCGACATATGTACGGCCGCCGGACTGGTTGTCCTTAATCACGGCCCGTCCAGGTCGCCGTGCTGTTGCGGCCCGCGCACGCCAGGTGCAAAGTCGTGCTCCGGTTTTTGAATCAGCTGCGCGGCAGGGAGACAACATGGTCAGTAAGGTGACGCTGGGTGGCAACCCGGTACAGGTCGAAGGTGAGTTCCCGCAACCCGGTCGCGTGGCGCCACCATTCGCGCTGGTCGGTCAGGACCTGGCGGATGTGCCGCTCGCGTCCTTCGCCGGCAAGCGCAAGATCCTCAACATTTTCCCCAGCCTGGACACGCCGACCTGCGCACTGTCCGTTCGCCGCTTCAACCAGGAAGCGGCCAGCCTCGCCAACACCGTCGTGTTGTGCATTTCCGCCGACTTGCCGTTCGCGCAGAAACGATTCTGCGGCGCCGAAGGACTGGACAAGGTGGTGATGCTTTCGACGATGCGTGGCCGCGAGTTCATGGCCGGGTACGGCGTTGCGATCGTGAGTGGCCCGCTGGCCGGCGTCTGCGCGCGCGCCGTGGTCGTGCTCGATGAAAACGACAGGGCGCTGCACGCCGAACTCGTCGGCGAGATCCGCAACGAGCCGGATTACGCGGCGGCGCTCAAGGCACTGGCGTGAGCCGGGCGACACGACCACCAACCGGCGAGGCAGATTGATGTCACACGAAGAAGAGGTGCCGACCGTCCATGTCGTGACCGGCGATGTTCCCTGGATTGTCCGCTTCACGGACAACGGGCACCACGAATGGCTGGGCGACGAACCGGCGGAACTTGGCGGTGGCGATCTCGGCCCGGGGCCGAAGCAGTTGTTGTTGTCCAGCCTCGGTGCCTGCACCGCAATCACGCTGCAGATGTACGCGCAGCAGAAAAAGTGGCTGCTCACCGGCGTTGAGGTCGATCTTGAGTTCAACCCGCAGGGAAAACCGGAAAGCGGTACCGATATCGTCCGCCGCGTGACGCTGCGCGGCGAGCTGGACACGGCGCAGCGGGAGCGACTGCTGGAAATCGCCAACCACTGCCCGATCCACCGGGTACTGATGGGCGAGATACGCGTAGCGACGAAACTGGCGGAGTAGGGAGCGGGAGCGGCCCCCTCACCCCTGCCCCTCTCCCCCGGGGGGAGAGGGGTAACGGGCCTGCATCCCCCGGCGGTTAGGAGAGGGGTAGCGGGCCTGCCTCCCCTGGCGGTTA
>JBKHWN010000076.1:0-17018 GCA_046566505.1 Gammaproteobacteria bacterium | reverse complement strand
ACAAGTTCGAATACCGCCGCGGCTACAAGTTCTCCACGTACGCCACCTGGTGGATCCGCCAGGCCATCACCCGCTCGATCGCCGACCAGGCGCGCACCATCCGCATCCCGGTGCACATGATCGAGACGATCAACAAGATCAACCGCGTGCAGCGCCAGATGCTGCAGGAAATGGGTCGTGAGCCGACGCCGGAAGAACTCGGCAAGCGCCTCGACATGCCGGAAGACAAGGTGCGCAAGGTCCTGAAGATCGCGAAAGAGCCGATCTCCATGGAGACCCCGATCGGCGACGACGAGGATTCGCACCTGGGCGATTTCATCGAGGACACCACGATGATCTCCCCGATCGAAGCGGCGACCTCGGAAGGCCTGCAGGAAGCAGTCCGCGAAGTGCTGGCCAACCTCACCGCCCGCGAGGCGAAGGTACTGCGCATGCGCTTCGGCATCGACATGAACACCGACCACACGCTGGAAGAAGTCGGCAAGCAGTTCGACGTCACCCGCGAGCGCATCCGCCAGATCGAGGCCAAGGCACTGCGCAAGCTGCGCCACCCGACCCGTTCGGAACAGCTGCGCTCGTTCCTCGATTCGGACCAGTAATCTTCAGTTTTTGCTTTTGCCCTTCCACACGCTGCGTCAGCCTGAAGGCTGACGCAGCGAGCGGGCTTCAGCCGCACGCGACCGGAGCGCAGGGACCGCAGCGTAGCAGCGCTACGTGAGGATCCCGAGCACCGTACGCGTGCGGATCAAGCCCGCGCAGCAAGTCAGCGGGCCTGTAGCTCAGTTGGTCAGAGCAGGGGACTCATAATCCCTTGGTCCTCGGTTCAAGTCCGAGCGGGCCCACCAATTAGAAATCCGCGCCAGACCGAAATAGCCCGCGTAACCCATTTAGTTCAATAGGTTATGCGAAACTAATGGCCGGAGCGGTTCGGACCGGGTCATTGATGTCCGGGGGTAACAGGGGTTATTTTGGGGGGCACTGACAGTGACCCCGACTCGGTTACCCCCACATGCCGCTATCTGATGCCGCCATTCGGGCTGCCAAGCCCCAAGACAAGCAGTACAAACTCCACGATGACGGCGGCTTATTCCTGCTGATCGCCCCCAGCGGCGGCAAGTGGTGGCGCTGTTGACGTCCGCCCAAAACTGACCCACTTCGGGGCGTAATTTCCATCCAAAACTGACCCACCCCAAAACCGTACCCTGCTCGCTTTTTGAGCAGGGGGATTGGAGTGATCAGTGTGGGCATATTGGCCAAGATCCGGCGCATGCATTTGCGCGAGGGACTGTCGCTGCGGGAGATTGCTCGCCGCACCGGACTGTCCCGCAACACCCTCCGGCACTGGCTGCGGCAGCCGGAGATGAGCGAACCGAAGTACCCCGCCCGGCAGGTCCCCAGCGTCCTCGACGCCTACCGGGACCAACTCGAGACCTGGCTGCGCACCGACAGCCACCGGCCACGCAAGGAACGGCGCACGGCGCGGATGCTGTTCCAGTTGTTGCAGGCGCAGGGCTATCGCGGCGGTTACGGCCGCGTGGCGGCGTTCGTCCGCCGCTGGAAGGAAGAAGGCGGCGCGCAGCCATCGCGGCAGGCCTTCGTACCGCTGTTGTTCCCTCCGGGCGACGCGTTCCAGTTCGACTGGAGCAGTGACCACGCGGTGATCGGCGGCATCCGCCGCAACCTGCAGGTAGCGCACATCAAACTGGCGCATAGCCGGGCCTTCCTGCTAGTGGCCTATTACGCGCAAAGCCACGAGATGTTGTTCGATGCGCATGCGCGCGGCTTCCGGGTCTTCGGCGGCGTATCCCGCCGCGGCGTGTACGACAACATGAAAACGGCAGTGGACAAAGTCGGGCGCGGCAAGGAGCGCACGGTCAACGCGCGCTTCCATGCCATGTGCGGGCACTACCTAATCGAGCCGGAGTTCTGCAGCAGGGCGGCCGGCTGGGAGAAGGGCATCGTCGAGAAGAACGTGCAGGACCGTCGGCGCCAACTGTGGCAAGGCGTGCTGCAGCGGCACTGGAACTCGCTGGAAGAACTCAATGCGTGGCTGGAGCAGGAGTGTCTTGCCGCGTGGGAACACCTGGCACATCCCGACTGCCCGGACCTGACGATCGCGCAGGTGCTGGCCGACGAGCAGCCGCACCTGATGCCTAACCCGCGTCCGTTTGACGGCTACATCGAGCGAGCGGTGCGCGTCTCGGCGACCTCGCTGGTGCACTTCCAGCGCAGCCGCTACAGCGTGCCCTGCGAGCACGCGCATCAGGTCATCAGCCTGAAGATCTACCCGACGGAACTGGTGATGGTGGCGGACGGCGCGGAGGTTGCGCGGCACCCGCGCGCCTTCGAGCGCTACCTCACCTTCTACGACTGGCAGCACTACATCCCGGCGGTGATCCGCAAGCCGGGCGCGCTGCGCAACGGCGCACCGTTCACCGACATGCCGGCACCGCTGCTGCAGTTGCAACGTCACCTGCTGCGCCATGAAGGTGGTGATCGCGTGATGGCGCAGGTGCTCGCTGCCGTGCCCGTGCATGGTCTGGAAGCGGTACTGGTGGCGGTCGAGCTGGCACTGGAATCCGGCCTGACCAGCGGCGAACACGTGCTGAACGTGCTGGCCCGCCTCAAGGGCGAGGCATCACCCGGCGAGTTGATCGCGGTGCCGCTGTTGCTGGCCGAGGAACCGCTGGCGGATGTGCAGCGCTACGACGGACTGCGGGAGGTGAGCGACCATGTCGAATGATCTCGTGGAACGTCTGCGTGAGTTGCGCTTGCACGGCATGGCGCAAAGCTGGCCGGAACTGGCGGCCAAGGCCCGCCATCATGCGTTCGAGCCGGAGCAACTGGTGGGTGAACTGGTCGCCGCCGAGACGGCCGAGCGCGAGGTGAAATCGCTGGCCTACCAGATGAAGGCGGCGCGCTTCCCGGCGCATCGCGACCTCGCCGGCTTCGACTTCGGCCAGAGTCGCGTGGATGAGGCATTGGTGCGTCGCCTGCACGGCGGCACGTTCATCGACAGCGCGCAGAACGTCGTGCTAATCGGCGGCCCCGGCACCGGCAAGACGCACCTGGCGACGGCCATCGGCGTCGAGGCGGTGCAGCGTCACAACCGCCGCGTGCGGTTCCTGTCCACCGTCGAACTGGTGAACGCGCTGGAGCAGGAAAAGGCGGCTGGAAAGCAGGGCCAACTGGCGCATCGCCTGACGTTCACCGACCTGGTGATCCTCGACGAACTGGGCTACCTGCCGTTCAGTCAGGCCGGCGGGGCGCTGCTGTTCCACCTGCTGTCGAAGCTCTACGAGAAAACCAGCGTGGTCATCACGACCAACCTCGGGTTCGCCGAGTGGCCGAGCGTGTTCGGCGACGCAAAGATGACGACAGCGCTGCTGGACCGGCTGACGCACCATTGCCACATCGTGGAAACGGGCAACGAGTCCTGGCGGTTCCGGAACAGCTCTGCCAGCACCAACAGCCGCCGGACGCGAAGCCAGTCCAGGAGCCCAACGAAGGAGGACGACACGAAGCCGAAAGCAGACTTATCCACAGAAACCTGATTAGATCAGGCAGCAGATACCCGGGTCAGAATTGGATGGAAATCCCGGGTCAGATTTGCGTGGAAATCAACACACCAGGCAGGCTTGTTCGCGTTCGACGGGCAGGGTGACCGCAACCTCGTGGCCGACCTCGACCGGCTGGCCGTGGTGCTGGCGAACCAGAAGCCGGCCTGGGAGCCGGGCACGCGACAGGCGTACCACGCGATCACCCTCGGCTACTACGAGAGCGAGCTGTTGCGCCGTATCGATCCACAACGCCGCAGCCTCGGGCGGTTCTTTCATGACGAGATCGCCGAGCCGCTGGGGCTAGATTTCTATATCCGATTGCCGGAGACCGTGCCCGATTCGCGGCTGGCGACGTTGGCCAGGCCGGGCCTGCTCGCGATGCTGAGAGGGTTCGGGATTGGTTTTTTCCTCACGGCCTTCAATCGCCGATCGAACATCTCGCGGGCGTTGGCGGGTTCCCTGCTCCCGCATGATGAGCAGCGCATCTATGCCCGAGATCTCGAAATACCCTCGGGCGGCGGTGTTGGCACGGCGCGCGCGATCGCCCGCGCCTACAGTGTGTTTGCGACCGGTGGGCAGGAGTTGCAGTTGCGCCCGGAGACGCTGCGCCTGCTTGCGGCGCCGGCGGTGCCACCGGCACGTGGCTTCCATGACGAGTGCATGATGGGCGACGGTGTGCAGTTTTCCCTTGGCTTCATGAAACACTGCCCGGTGTGGCCGTTCGGCAGCGAGCGTTCGTTTGGGCAGCCCGGCACGGGCGGCTCTCTGGGCTTTGCCGATCCGGACGCCGGTATAGGCTACGCCTATGTCACCAACCGGATGGGAACGTCGCTGACGGGAGATCCGAGGGATCTGGCGCTGCGTAACGCGCTGTACTCCATCATCCGGGGCTGAACGGTTGCCGGCGAGGGCAGCCAGCGAACGATGCAGCGCGTCACTGCGGGTTTCGATCGTCGGGTACCGACAGGCGGCAGGCCATGAGCATGAAGAATCCGGGACTTGAGGCGCTGGGCTGGGACGACTGGTTCGAAGCGCAGGCGCGCTTGCATTGCGACCCTGCCGGCGGCGTCGCGCGCGTGGCAGCCGTGGACCGGGATCAGTTGCTGTTGCTCGACGAGGCCGGAGCGTTCCGGGCGAAACTTTCCGGAAAGTATATGTACCGGTCGGTGTCGCCGGCGGAACGGCCTTGCGTGGGTGACTGGGTATGTGTCGAGAAGTCCGCCGCGGATCGGTTCGGGATGGTGCATGGCGTCCTGCCGCGCAAGACCGGCCTGCGGCGCAGGGCAGCGGGCGAATCGGTCGAAGTCCAGATGATCGCGGCGAACGTCGATGTCGTCATGATCGTGCAGTCCTGCCATTACGACTTCAATCTCAAGCGCCTGGAGCGATACCTCGTGATGGCGAGGGACGGCGGCGCGGCGCCCTGCGTTCTTCTGACCAAGATCGACCTGGTGGAGCCCGCGGTCGTTGCGGCGCTGACAGCGCAGATCAGGAATGCCGGGATCGACGTGCCGGTGCTGACCCTGAGCAACGTCACCCGGGAAGGCATGGCCGAATTGCGTAATGCACTGGAGCCCGGAAAGACCTACTGCTTTGCCGGTTCCTCCGGCGTGGGCAAGAGCACGCTCATCAACCGGCTGGTTGGCCGGGACGTGCTGGAAACGAAAGCGGTCAGTGGCACCGGGGAAGGGCGGCATACCACCGTCCGCCGTGAACTCGTCGTCCTTGAAAACGGGGCAATGGTCATCGACAACCCCGGCATGCGCGAGTTCGGCCTGCTGGATGCCGGCGACGGGATCGAGGCGAGTTATGCGGATATCATTGCGCTCGCCGGCAGCTGCCATTTCCGGGATTGCAGCCATACCAACGAGCCGGGCTGCGCTGTTTTGCGGGCCCTGGAGTCGGGTGACATCGACAGCGATCACTATGGAAATTTTCTCAAGCTGAAGCGCGAGTCTGAATATCACCAGCTTTCCTACGCCGAAAAGCGCAAGAAGGACAAGGATTTCGGACGCTTCATCAAGTCGGTCAAGAAGGATCTCGAGGACGACTAGTTCGGCGGCACGCTACAGTTCGTTGCAGGCATGGCGTCTGGCGGGCCGCCCTCCGGCCTGCGTGAAGTTCCACGTTGTATCCCGCGCCCGGAGTCATCCCGGAACCCGCTTTTCCCTCAATCGCTGACAGGAATGAACATGAGCTCTGCACGTGACGCTTTCGTCTCCACCACCCTCGGCACCGGCACGGTGTGGGCGCTGCAGGGCGCCGACGAGGACTGGGCGATCTGCGAGTTCAACAACGGCGAGTTCGACGCGATGCTGCTCTGGGCGGACGAAAAAAGCGCGAAGGCCTGCGCCGTCGGCGAGTGGAAGGGTTACAGGCCGACGGCGATCGACCTGCAGGCTTACCTCGAATCGTGGCTGCCGGCGATGAAGGAAGACGGCATCCGGATCAACATCAACTACGGCCCGAAGTCGCGCGGCTCGCTGCTCGAGCCCGAAGCGCTGGCGGATGCCTGGCGCGCGGCGGCGGCCAGTCGCGCGCCCGGGCCGGGCTGAGGCGTCGCTCCGGGCGCACCGGCCGGCTGTTCGGCCGGAACCATCAACGAGGCCTGCCCGGCAGGCCACAATCCCGGCCAATGCGCGTCGGCGAGGACGCCATCGTCCGCGCGCCGGTGCGGCGATATCGTCTGCGCGTCCCGGAACTGGCAGGAGTGCAATGACATGAGCGGCAGCAAGCGGTGCCTGGTCGTGGGTGGCGGGCTGGCAGGGTTGTCGTCGGCGGTGTGGCTGGCCGAGGCCGGCCACCAGGTGACGCTGCTGGAGAAGCGCGGCACGCTCGGCGGCCGCGCGCACGCGATCCCGCAGCCGGAAGTGAACGACGTGCCGGACAACGGCCAGCACGTGTTCGCCAGCGGCTACGAGTACCTGATGCGGTATCTCGACAGCGTCGGCACCCGCCAGCACGTGTGCTTCCCCGGGCAGATGACGTTCCGCATGCCCGGCGGCAAGACGCACGTGGCGTCGTCGAAGGGGCTGGCCGGCCTGCGGCCGATGCTCGGCGACTTGCCCGGCGTCACCGGCCTTGATCGCGTGCGCACTGCCATCGCGCAGGCGCGGTTGATCAAGCAGTCGCTGGTGCAGCCGGACGATCTCGACCAGATCACTGCCGACGAGTGGTTCAGGCGCATCGGCATGCCGCAATCGGCGCGCCTCGCGCAGTGGGACGGCATCGTGGTCGGCCTCACCGGCGACAAGCCGGACATTTCCTCGGCCAAGGTGCCGGCCGACCTGCTTGCCACCGGCATCCGCCGCGCGATCAAGACACGCACGCCGGTGTCCATCGGTTACCCGACGGTCGATCTCGATACCTTGTTCGTCACCAGCGCGGAGAAGGTCTTCGCGCAGCGCGGCGTGCAGGTGCGGCATCGCGCGGTGGTGCGCAGCATCGACGTGGAAAACGGCAAGGTGAAGGGCGTGACGCTGCTCGACGGCGAGCAGTTGAGTGCCGACATCGTGATCTGCGCGGTGCCGGTGTGGCAGGTGCGCGGCCTGCTCGACCAGGTGCCTGGCCACGAGCAGATCTACCGCGCCTGCGACCACCTGACGCCGGTACCGATCGTGAGCGTGAACCTCTGGCTTGATCGCTCGATCGGCATGGCCGACTGGGGCGAGAACATCTACGGCGGCGAGGGCGTGCTCGAGCAGGTCTGGGACCGCCAGAAAATGCACGGCCGCCAGCCGGATGAAAACTGGTTCTACTCGACGACGGTGTCGGCGGCGTATGAACTGATCAAGAAGAAGAACCAGGAAATCATCGACATCCAGATGGACATGCTGCGCCGCTATTACCCGCAGGCGCGCGAGGCGCGGGTGGTACACAGCCACATCGTGCGCATGCCCAATTCCACGTTCGCGCAGCGGCCGGGCACGTTCGGTGTTCGTCCGTCGCAGAAGACGGCGGTGCAGGGGCTGGCCATCGCCGGCGACTGGACGCGGACCGACTGGACCACGACGATGGAGGGCGCCTGCCAGAGCGCGGCGCGCGCGGTGGAGGCGGTGCTCGCCTGACAGCTGCCAGCCGGCGGCCTGTTGCGCCGGTGGCGATGAACCGCGCCATGGATGATCGACAACGTCGCAGGCAATCAACGCGGCAGGCGACCCACAAGGAGGACTGTGCCATGACGACCGGAACCGTGCGTTTCCACCGTGTACTGAAGGCGCCGGCGGAGCGCGTCTATCGCGCGTTCCTCGATGCCGACGCGATGGCCAAGTGGCTGCCGCCCGATGGTTTTACCGGCAAGGTGCACCAGCTCGATGCGCGGGTGGGTGGCTCCTACCGGATGTCGTTCACCAATTTCACCACCCTGCAGACGCACAGTTTCGGCGGCGATTACCTGGAACTGGTGCCGAACGAGCGCATCTGTTACTCGGACCGCTTCGACGACCCGAACCTGCCGGGCACGATGAAGACCACCGTGGTGCTGAAAACAGTATCGGTGGGCACCGAGGTGCAGATCGTGCAGGAAGGCATCCCGGCGATGATCCCGGTCGAGGCGTGTTACCTCGGCTGGCAGGATTCGCTGGCGTTGCTGGCGCGGCTGGTGGAAGCGGAAATCCGCGAATGACGGCGGCTGCACGATGATCGACCTGGTTTTCAGCGTGGAAATCCGCCGGCCGTTGCCGGCCGTGTTCGCGTTCGCCGGCGATTACGCCAACGATCCGTCGTGGCGCGCCGGCGTGCTGGCGATGGCGTACGAGCGGGGCAACGCACCTGCCGTCGGCGTGCGGACGCGGGAAACGATGCGCAGCATGGGCAGCACCGCGGTAACGGTCGCCGAGATCGTCGAGTATTCGCCGGCGCGCACCGCGTTCCGCAGCCTGTCCGGCCCGGTGCCCTGCGAGGGCAGCCGCGAATTTGTTGCCACGGCCGACGGTACGCGGTTCACCTATGCGCTCACCCTGCGCCCGGGCGGTTTCCTGCGGCTGCTCGCGCCGTTGTTGCGCTGGCTGTTCGCCCGCAATGTCCGCGCCGACCTGCAGCGGCTGAAAGCGCAACTCGAAGCCGGGGCGTGACCGGCGGTTGCCGCCGTGTGCACGGGATCCGGGTACCATGTGCCGCCGGCCGCCGAGGCCGGCATCGATGCCAGCGCATGCTTATGCGAGGCATCCCCTGCCATGCAGCCGTCTGCAAGGCATTCATCTACAAGGAGAGCGACGATGAAACACCTGTTGGCACTGGCAATCGCGCTGGCTTCGGCCGGCGCCTGGGCGGATACCGCCATCAAATTCAACCTGGTGGACGAGAAGGGCGTTGGCGCCGACGCCGGCACCGTCACGGCGACCGATTCGAAGTACGGGCTGGTGCTGACGCCGGCGCTGCATGGCCTTGCGCCGGGCCTGCACGGTTTCCACGTGCACCAGAACCCGAGTTGCGAGGCGAAGGAAAAGGACGGCAAGCAGGTGCCGGCGCTGGCTGCCGGCGGTCACCTCGATCCGGCCGCCACCGGCAAGCACGGCGAGCCCTGGGGCGAAGGCCATCTCGGCGACCTGCCGCCGCTGTTCGTCGACGCGGCCGGCAACGCCGCGCAACCGGTCCTGGCGCCGCGGCTGAAGGTCGCCGATCTCGCCGGCCGTTCGCTGATGGTCCATGCCGGCGGCGACAACCATGCCGATCACCCGGCGCCGCTGGGCGGTGGCGGGGCGCGCGTCGCCTGCGGCGTCGTGAAGTAAGGCGGGCTGCATCATGCCGGGACGAATCCCCGAGGAATTCATCGAGCTGAAAGGCGAAATCGTCGACAGCATGCTCGCGTACATGGAGCGCGATGACGAGCAGGACTTCGATCCCGGCTACAGCCAGCAGGACGTCGACAAGTGCGCGGCGATCCTGCAGGACTATCTCGTTGCCGTGTTCCGGCCATCGGTGCACGGCGACGCGGAGCAGATCATGGCGGCGGTGAAAGCCGTCGTGATCGCGCTCAACGACCTCAACGAGGATTGCGACCACGGGCTGATCGAGACCGACCAGCGCGAGCAGCTCTGCGAACTGATCATCAACGCCGCCGGGCAGGCCGGGCTGGAAGCCGGTGGCGAGGACATCACCGGGGAATGGCGCGAGTGGTAGGCCGCTGACGCCACGCCATTGCTGCGCAAGCCGGTGATCGCCGCCCGATGAATTTCGATTCCCCCGATACCGAAAGCATCGTCCTCGCCGCGCTGTTCCTGCTGGCGGCGCTGCTGTATGCGTCGGTGGGTCATGCCGGCGCGTCCGGTTATCTGGCGGTGATGGCGCTGGCCGGCGTATCGCCGGCGGTGATGAAGCCGACGGCGCTGGCGCTGAACATCCTGGTCGCCGGCATCGCGTTTGTGCGGTTCCATCGCGCCGGCGCCTTCTCGCGGCAACTGTTCCTGCCGCTGGCGGTCACCGCGATCCCGATGGCCTGGCTGGGCGGCGCGCTGACGCTGCCGGTGCATTTCTACAAGCCGCTGGTGGGGGCGGTGCTGGTGTTTGCCGCGTGGCGCTCGTTCCGGACCGCGCCCGGGGCGTCGGATTACCCCCTGCGTGCGGCGTCGACGCCGTTGTTGCTGGTGACCGGTGCCGCGCTGGGATTTCTCTCCGGGCTCACCGGCGTCGGCGGCGGCATCTTCCTCAGCCCGCTGTTGCTGTTCCTGCGCTGGGCGCCGGTGAAGGTGATTTCCGGCGTTGCTGCCGCGTTCATCCTCGTCAACTCGGTCGCGGGGTTGCTGGGCGCGATGTCGGCGGCGACGGCGACCGTGGTGCACCCGGCGTTGCCGCTGTGGGCGCTGGCGGTGATGGCCGGCGGCTGGATCGGTGCCGGCTATGGCAGTCGCCGGCTCGCAAGTCCGACCATCCAGCGCCTGCTGGCGCTGGTGCTGCTGATGGCCGGCGCAAAACTGCTGTTTGTTTCCTGAACCGCGCCCGTACCGCCCGGCGTCGTTGATTTCCGACGGCCAGCCAACATTCGACACCCGATAACGGGTACACTGCCGGCCTTCCGACGAATCTCCCTCCCCCGTGGCGGCCATCGGTGGATGGTCGGCCCGCCTGCTGCATTGCCAGTCTGTCCGTACCTCCCGTCCCCGCCACGCCAGCCTGCAAGGTGGTCCCGTGGCAAAGCCGAATTACTCGTTCGAAAAGCGCCAGCGCGAGTTGGCGAAGAAGAAAAAGAAGGAAGAGAAAGCCCAGCGCAAGCTCGCCAAGAGCTCGGCGCCGGGAGATGTGCCGGCGGAATCGCCGTCCGATGCGCCGGCACCTGCCGGCGCCGGCGACGCTGCCGGAAGTAACTGAGATGAGGTTTTAAATGCAACAGAACAAACTGTACGTCGGCAACTTCCCTTACTCGGTGGACGAGGCGCAGTTGCGCGATCTGTTCTCGGCGTACGGCCAGATCTCCGACCTTGCCATGATCATGGATCGTGACACCGGTCGTCCCAAGGGCTTCGCTTTCATCACCTTCGCGCAGCAGCAGTCTGCCGAGAAGGCGCTGGAGCAGAACGGCCGTGACCTCGGCGGTCGTCCGCTGAAGGTCAACATGGCCATGGAGCGCGACAGCCGCGGTGGCGGCGGCGGCCGTGGTGGTCGCCCGGGTGGCGGCGGCGGTTCGCGCTGGTAATCCCGCGCAAGCGATCCAGAAAAACCCGGCACAGGCTGCCGGGTTTTTTATCCCCCGTTTCGTGCTGACGACCCGTCCGGGCCGCCACTGCGATCTCAGTGCCGGCAACGGCAGGAGTTACACGCATGCATACCGGAAGCTGCCTTTGCGGCGATGTGAAGTTCGAAGTCGACGGCAGGCTGGAGCCGATCCAGGTCTGTCATTGCCAGCAGTGCCGCAAGGCGCATGGCACCCCGTTTTCCACCAACATCCCGGTTGAAACCGCGATGTTCAGGATCGTGAAGGGTGAGCGTTCGCTGGCCCAGTACGAATCCTCGCCGGGTACCAGCCGGATGTTCTGCCGCACCTGCGGCTCGCCGGTGTACAGCGCGAAGGAAGCGTCCCCGGGCACGGTCTATGTGCGCGCCGGTACGCTGAACGAAGCGCTGGGCGTGCGCCCGGTGGCGCATTTCCATACCTCGTCGAAGTGCAACTGGTGGCCGATTGCCGATGGCCTGCCGCAGTTCCCGGGCACCTTCGTGCCGCTCACTCCGCGGGCGAAAGTCGCCGGACGCTGAGCGCCCGCGACAAAAACAGCAAGCGATTCAGCCGGCGCGCACGCTGATGCGCGCCGGCCCTTTCTCCAGCGCTCCGATGACTTCCGCCCGGGCAAAGCCCTGCGCGCGGAAAATCGCCAGCACTTCTTCTTTTGCCGATGCCGCGCAGGCTACCAGCAGGCCGCCGCTGGTCTGGGCGTCGCACAGCAACTTGCGTTGCCAGTCGGCGACTTCGGCATCGAGCAGCACGTCCTTGCCGTAACTCGCCCAGTTGCGGGCAATGGCGCCGGGGCCGTAGCCCTGCTGCGCCAGTTCTGCCGCGCGCGGCAGCAGCGGGATGCGCGCCCAGTCGATCATCGCCGACAGCCCCGAGCCGCGGCAGATTTCCAGCAAGTGGCCAAGCAGGCCGAAGCCGGTGACATCGGTGAGTGCATGCACGCCGGGCAATTTCGCCAGCGCCGCGCCGGGCGTGTTGAGCTGCGTGGTGCTGTCGACCAGCACGCGGTAGCCATCGGCGCCGAGCGCATCCTTCTTCAGCGCGGCAGCGAGCACGCCGACGCCGAGCCCCTTGCCGAGGATCAGCAGGTCGCCATCCTGTGCGCTGCTGTTGCGCTTGAGCTGGTCCGGGTGCACCAGGCCGAGCGCGACCAGGCCGTAGATCGGTTCCGGCGCGTCGATGGTGTGGCCGCCGGCGACGGGAATTCCGGCCTGCGCGCAGACATCGGCGCCGCCCTTGAGTATCTGGCCGATGGTTTCTGCCGGCAGCTTGTCGACCGGCATGCCGACGATGGCGAGCGCGAGGATCGGCGTGCCGCCCATCGCGTAGACATCGCTGATCGCGTTGGTGGCGGCGATGCGGCCGAAGTCGTAGGCGTCGTCGACGATCGGCATGAAGAAATCGGTGGTGGCAATCAGCGCCTGCGCGTCGTTCAGCCGGTAGACGGCGGCGTCGTCGCTGGTTTCGGTTCCCACCAGCAGGTTGGCGAACGGGCCGGCGGCGGGCATCGCCTTCAGGATGTCGGCAAGAACGTTGGGCGCGATCTTGCAGCCGCAGCCGCCGCCGTGGGCGTACTGCGTGAGTTTCACGTCGGTCATTCGGTCTTCCAGGAAATCGGCGTCTCGCCGTCGGCGTTCAGCTTGATGAATGCGTCGGGGTCGTCGTCCTCGTGCCAGCCGCCGGCGGCGCAGCGCACTTCCTTGCCGAGCGCCGCGTAGCAGTCGCGGGCGCAGGCGAGATCGTCGGCCCAGGGCGTGTCGGGCGAATCGAGCCAGACGCTGGTCCAGGCCTTGCCGACCGCGCCGGGGGTGATGCGCACCGGCACCGCGATGCCGGCGACGTCGACGGTGAACTTCGCCATCGTCTTGCCGGACGGTTGGGGGCTGAGCGGTCCGAGACGTTTCTCCAGCCAGCCGCGGATATCGTCGACCGCGGCGTCGCGCACGTAGATCTCGATATCCGGCTGCTTGCTCATGCGAGGAGTTTCTCCAGCAGGCGTTGGTAGACGTCGGTGAGTTGCTCGAGGTCGCTGACGGCGACGCGCTCGTCGATCTTGTGGATGGTGGCGTTGCAGGGGCCGATCTCCACCACCTGCGCGCCGGTCGGCGCGATGAAGCGGCCGTCGCTGGTGTCGCCGGTGGTCGAGAGCTCGGTCTCGATGCCGCAGGTCTCGCGGATCGCCGCCTGCGCCGCGTTCACCAGCGTGCCGCGGCCGGTGATGAACGGGTTGCCGGACAGCGCCCACTCGATGCGGTAGTCGAGGCCGTGCTTCTTCAGCACGGCTTCCGTTTTCTGCTTGAGGCCGTCGGCGGTCTGCTCGGTGCTGAAGCGGAAGTTGAACTGCACCTCGCACTCGCCGGGGATCACGTTGATGGCACCGGTGCCGGCGTGGATGTTCGAGACCTGGAAGGAGGTGGCCGGGAAAAACTCGTTGCCGTTGTCCCAGGTGGTGGCGGCCAGCTCGGCCAGTGCCGGTGCGACGAGATGGATCGGGTTCTTCGCCAGGTGCGGGTAGGCGACGTGGCCCTGCACGCCCTTCACCGTCAGCACGCAACCCAGCGAGCCGCGGCGGCCGTTCTTGATCATGTCGCCGGTGGCTTTCACCGCGGTCGGCTCGCCGACCACGCACCAGGTGATCTTTTCGTGGCGCGCTTCCAGCGTCTCGACCACTTTCACCGTGCCGTTGATCGACGGGCCTTCCTCGTCGCTGGTCAGCAGCAGGGCAATGCTGCCCTTGGGCTGTGGGTGCTGCGCCAGGAAGCGCTCGACGGCGACGGTGAAGGCGGCGATCGAGCCCTTCATGTCGGCGGCGCCGCGGCCGCACAGCAGGCCGTCGCGGATCTCCGGGGCGAACGGGTCCTGCGACCATTTTTCGCGCGGGCCGGTGGGCACCACGTCGGTGTGGCCGGCGAACACGAACAGCGGTGCCGCGGCGCCGGACGTGCCGGCGGCGGGCCGTTTCAGCCAGAGGTTGTCGACATCGTGGAAGCGCAGGTGCTCGGCGACGAAGCCCAGCGGCGCGAGGCGCGCGGCGAGGAAGCGCTGGCAGTCTGCATCATCCGGGGTCACGGACGGGCGGCGAATCAGGTCGCAGGCGAGGGTGAGAGTCGGGGTCATTGCGGCTGAAGTAGTCATAAGCCGCTGATTCTAGCAGAGGTTTTTCCTGTCGCCGGATGCCGCTGCGCTGCTTTGGCACACCGGTTGCAAGGAAAGAACCCATCCGGCGCACAACGGCGTGCGTCCCCCCTTTCGCAGACGGGGCGGGCGCGCACGCCCGGCCCGTGCAGTCACGGAATCCGTCCCCATGCCGAAAGTCCTGCTGTTCGACGATGGTGCCGACACGGCGCACCCGCTGCGCGAGGCGGTGCTGGCCGCCGGTTGCGTGATCGTCGGCGAGATCACCAGCGCGCGCGTACTGGCCGATGCCATCGCCCGGCTGGCGCCGGACGCGGTGCTGATGGACGTGAACTCGCCCAGCCGCGACGTGCTGGAGCAGGTGGTGGTCGCCAGCCGCGACGAGCCGCGGCCGATCGTGATGTTCACGCCCGACGGCAGCGATACCGCGATCGAAGCGGCGCTGCAGGCCGGCGTATCGGCCTACGTGGTCGACGGCATTGCCGCGTCGCGCATCCAGTCGATCCTGCAGGTGGCGATCACCCGTTTCCGCGTCGATCGCCGCCTGCGCGAGAAGCTGGACGACACCGAGCAGCGGCTGGCCGAGCGCAAGCTGGTCGATCGCGCCAAGGGCCTGCTGATGCAGCACGAGAAGATGGACGAGGCCGCCGCCTACGCGGCGATGCGCAGCGCGGCGATGAAGCGCGGCATCAAGCTAGCCGAACTGGCGAAGCAGATCATCGGCGCGGCGGAGCGGCGGGCGTGAGCAATCCGGGCCGTGCAGGAACGGGCCCCGATGGTGCAGCGGGCCGTCTTGCCTGCACGAGTGCGGGGCGTGATGCGAATGCCGCCGTGCGCGGCGCCGCAGCGGCAGAAACACGCAATTCGTTGATTCTGCGCGGGCTGCAGCGCTTTTCTGCAAGGTTGGCACGGGGTTTGCTCAGGTAACGACAAGCGCGTCGGCGGCCTCCCCCTTTAGGGCAGGCCCCCAATGACGGGACGCCCGGCAACGGGCCCGACGTCGCGGTACGTGCACTGATTACTGGAGTTCTTCTCGGACATTGGCGTCCCCCGGCAACGGGGTGACGCCTTTTTTTTTCGGCAGCGGGTTTCTTCCACACAGCAGGGCGAGGTGGGTCATGGCGGATAACAAGGCGGTAGGCGCGGGCGAACTGTCGATCAATGACGGGCGCCGCAATTTCCTGCGTGGCATGGCAATGGGCGCCGGTGCGATCGGGGTGCTCGGCGGCCTTGGCGCAACCAGCAGCAGCGCCTGGGCCGCCGGCAGCGACAAGCCGGAACTGGCGGAAGTGACCGTCGGCTTCATCCCGCTCACCGACTGCGCGTCGGTGGTGGTCGCCTCGCAGATGGGCTTCGACAGGAAGTACGGCATCAAGATCAACGTCAGCAAGGAGGCCAGCTGGGCCGGCGTGCGCGACAAGCTCATGAACGGCGAGCTGCACGCGGCGCACGTGCTGTACGGCCTGGTCTACGGCGTGCACCTGGGCATCGGCGGCCAGCAGAAGGACATGGCGGTGCTGATGAACCTGAACCACAACGGGCAGGCGATCACGCTGTCGAACCAGCTGCGCGAGAAGGGCGTGAAGGACGGCGCCTCGCTGAAGAAGGAAATCCTCGCCAACCCGCGTGAATACACCTTCGCCCAGACCTTCCCGACCGGCACCCACGCGATGTGGCTGTACTACTGGCTGGCGGCCAACGGCGTGAACCCGATGAAGGACGTGAAGACCATCGTCGTGCCGCCGCCGCAGATGGTGGCCAACATGCGCGTCGGCAACATGGACGGCTACTGCGTCGGCGAGCCCTGGGGTGCGCGCGCGATCGCTGACCGCATCGGCTTCACCGTCACCACCACCCAGGACATCTGGCAGGACCACCCGGAAAAGGTGCTCGGCTGCACGGCGGCGTTCGTCCAGCAGTACCCGAACACGGCGCGGGCGATGGTCGCCGCCGTGCTCGACGCGGCGAAGTACATCGACGAGCAGAAGAACCGCGCCGAGGTGGCGAAGCTGATTTCCG
This sequence comes from Gammaproteobacteria bacterium, assembly GCA_046566505.1. Classification (GTDB taxonomy): domain Bacteria; phylum Pseudomonadota; class Gammaproteobacteria; order Pseudomonadales; family JADFDG01; genus JADFDG01. The sequence continues at coordinate 641 of JBKHWN010000076.1, read as the reverse complement.
GCAAGTCCTACGTCAACGCGCCGGAGGAGGTGATCCTCGGCCGTTTCCTCGGCGACTACGACAACGGCATCGGCAAGAAGTGGAAGGACCCGAACTACATGAAGTTCTACAACGCCGGCACGGTGAACTTCCCGTACCTGTCCGACGGCATGTGGTTCATGACCCAGCACAAGCGCTGGGGCCTCATCACCAGCGACCCGGATTACCTGGCGGTGGCAAAAAAGGTGAACCAGATCGAGCTGTACAAGGATGCGGCGGCGATGGCCGGCGTGCCGGTGCCGAAGGATCCGATGCGGTCGAGCAAGCTGATCGATGGCGTCGTCTGGGACGGCAAGGACCCGAAAGCGTATGCGGCGTCCTTCAAGATCCGCGGCTGAGGAGACGACGATGACTGCTGCCTTGCCTGCCGATGAAACGCGGCTGCGACGCGCCGCGCAACTGAAGCGACTGCGCGACATGGCGTCCGATACCGGGCGCTACGTGGTGTTCAACATCCTGCCCGGCATCGTCGGCCTGGCGCTGTTCGTGATGCTGTGGTCGGTGGTGGCCGACCGCACCGGGCAACTGCCGGGCCCGCTGGCGACCTGGGAATCGGCGAAAGTGCTGTTCGCCGATCCGTTCTACAACAACGGCCCGAACGA
>JBKHWN010000075.1:0-11642 GCA_046566505.1 Gammaproteobacteria bacterium | reverse complement strand
TCGATGTGCAGGTCGCCATCGGCCTCGATGTGCAGGTCGATCAGCCCGTGGCGCGCCACCTGGTCGAGCATGTGCTCCAGGAACGGCAGGCCGATGCGGAACTCGCCCTTGCCGCTGCCGTCGAGATTGACGCTGGCCCTGATGCGGGTCTCCAGCGTGTTGCGCTCCACGCTGGCGGTGCGCTCGGTCATGCTGATCTCCGGGGTCGGGAAGGTGTGCCGGCGGCGGTCGCCGGGAGGCGCGTATTATAGGCATCCGCCTGCGCCGACGCGCGTTGCATCCTGCAAATCCGCCTTCCCCGCCCGCGAACGCAAACCACCGGAGACCTCCCGGCATGCCCGTCATCGTCGAACCCCGCTACGACATCGCCGACCTCGAGGCAGACCTCGCGCGCGTCTACGCCGACTATCCCGCGACCGATGGCGCAGGCGGCGACCAGCCCGGGTTGGCCGCCAACGCCTGCATCGAGGCAATCCGTTCGGCGCTGGCCCGCGACGGCGTGTTCTACGCCGGCATCTTCAACGGCAAGCCGGTCGCCGGCGCACTGGTGACCGGCCCGGCCGATGCGCGCCGGATCGACCTGATCGCGGTGCGCGCGATCACCCGGGGCCGCGGCGTTGCGCTGCGGCTGGTCGACGAGATTGCGCGGCTGGAACAACTCACCGGCGGGCGACGCCTGCTGGTGCGTGCCGGCGCGGAGACCGGCGCCGTACTCACGCGACTGGGCTTTGAGTCCGGAACTCCTGACTACTCGCGCCCCCTGCCGCCGGCAGGATGACGGTCAACGCGGCACCCCGGCCTCGCCCGGCGCTGTGGACCCGCAACTCACCGCCCATGTTGGCCACCATGCGCCCGGCGATCGGCAGGCTCAGGCCGAAGCCGCCCCGGCCGTTGCCCCTTCCCGCGCTGCGGGCGGCGCCGGTGAAGAACGGCTCGAACAGGCTTGCCTGCCGGTCGGCATCGATGCCGGCCCCCTGGTCGCGCACGGTGATCCAGCCGGCACGGCCGTTGTCCTGGATACCGCCGGTGATCTCGATTTCCCCGCCGTCCTCGCTGTGGTTGGTCGCGTTGTCGAGCAACCCGTCGAGGATCCGCCGCAGGCGGCGCTCGGCGGCCATCACCACCAGTTCCGCGGGGACGCGGTTGCGAACCCTGAGCCGGCGCGAATCGATCTCGGCGCGACGCTCCCGGAGCAGGTCGTCGACCAGCCACATCGGGGCCACCGGTGCCGAAGGCACGCTGCCGGGGTCCTCGCCCGCCACCCGGAAATAGCGCAGCACCGTGTCCATCAGGTCCATCAGCCGTTGCCGGCTGGCGTCGGCGGCCTCGACCACGGCGTTCTTCCCGGCATCGCCGCCGGTCCGGCCGGCACCGGACCAGTCCACCGGCGCGTTCAGCTCCCTGCTGAGGTACTGCAGGAAACGCAGCTTGTCGGCGTCCTGGCCGGCCAGTTGCCGGAACATCCCTTCCAGCTTTTCACGCGACTCGGCCTGTAGGCGCTCGTTTTCATGCTTGAGCAGCCGCAGCCGGTCGCCCAGCGCCAGCGACAGGAGCACGCCCTGCAGCACGGCACCAAACTGCGGCGAATACATGGTCAGCGTGTTCATCGGCAACAGGCCGAGGGACGCCAGCGGCAGGAGGATCGCACCCACCAGCAGCACGCCCCAGCCGGCGACGAACAAGCGCGCCGGCCGGTAACCCTCGCGCAGGCGCCGTATCCCGACCACCAGCATCAGGACGGCGAACAGCAGGGGCATCAGGTTGCCGAGGATGTAGAACCACTGCCGGGGCAGGAGCAGGCCGGCCACCAGCAGCACCATGACGCCGCGGCCCAGCCACAGGAACGAAACGTCCAGGCGCGGGCTGGCCTGCGACAAGTCCAGGAACCGGCGGGTGAACTGCAGGGCACCCAGGATCGCGACGCCGGCAAACAGCGGGAAGAACCCGTTGATCGCCGGCAGGCGCGGCCAGAGGTACTGCAGCCCGATGCCGTTCAGGCTGACGAACAACAGCGTGAACCCGCCCAGCCAGATGCAGTAATCCAGTTGCGTGCGCTCGCGTGCCGCCAGGTAGAGGAACAGGTTGTAGACCAGCAGGATGCCCATTGCCCCGTAAAAGAGGCCGAAACCCCACTGCTGGTGCGATGCGTGCTCGGCCAGGGCCTGCGCATCCATCAGCCGGGGCGCGAGGTTGAGCGCGCCCTGGCCCGCGACCCGCAGGTAGAAAGTCACCGGCCCGTCACCTGCCGTGACCGGGGGCGGCAGCGGGAAAACAAAATCCCGCAGGCTGTACGGTCGCTCGGCAAACGACAGCGTGTCGCCCAGCGGCATGCGCTGCCAGCCGTTTTCGCCCGCGGGGACGTACAGCGTCAGTTCGTCGAGCATCGCGTTGCCTTCGACCAGGTGCCAGTTGCGCCCGGCACCAGCCCCGAAATCGACACTGAGACGCACCCAGAGTACCGAACGCGTGAAACCGACGTTCAACTGGTCCGCACCCGCCGGGCGGAACTGGTCCTCGTACCGCGGCGAGGAGACGACGTCGATGTCCAGGGCAGCAGAGTCATCCTGCAGCCACGCCATGGCCTCGCCGACGGGGTAGTCGTGCCGGCCATCTTCGACGGTCAGCGACGCCGCCCGGGCCTCGCCTGCGGACGCGCCGGCAAACACCCCCCCGACAACGGCCCATGAAGCGAACCACGAAACAAGCCACAGGCACCGCAGTGCCGAAAACCAACTGCCGGAGCGCACGCAAACCTCCTTGTCCTGGCCTTTCCGGGGCAGGAAGCATACGGGCTTTCAGCGCCATGGCCAGCCGTCCCGGACAGGACCGATACCAACACCCACAGCGCCCCCGGCCATGGCCGAACTGAATGACAGCCCGTGCCTGTGGCACACTGCGGCCCACGTTCGCCGACCGCAGGGACCTGCACATGAAAGCGCTGAAATACCTGAAATGGACCGCCATCGGCGTCACCGGTTTGTTCCTCTCGGTGGTGCTGTTCCTGGCCATCTGGATCGACCCCAACGACTACCGGGATGACGTCACGGCACTGGTCAAGGACAAGACCGGCCTGATCCTCGAGATCAAGGGCAACATCGGCTGGAACTTCTTCCCGGCGATCGGCTTTTCCGTCGAACAACTTTCCCTGACAACCGCGGAAGGCGAAGCGCCACTGGCAGCAATCGGCAAGGCCGCAGTCAGCGTGCAGTTGATGCCGCTGTTCCAGCGCAGGATCAACGTCAACACGCTGTTCATTGACGGCCTGACCGCCAACCTGGTCGTGGATGAAAGCGGCAAGGGCAACTGGGAGGCGCTGCTCGGTGAAGGCCAGGAAGAAACACCGGCGCCGGCGGAACAGACCGCAGGCCCCGCCCCGGAAATCAACCTGCCGCAAGTGGTGGTCACCAACGCGACGCTGGACTACGTCGACCGCGCGACGCCGGCCCACTACACGGTGGTACTCAGCGAATTCGTCGCCGACGACATCAGCCTCGACCGGGAATTCGCCTTCCGGCTGCTCGCTTCCGCCGATGACCACAAGGGCCTGAAAGCCGGCATCGACCTGCGCTCCTTCGTGCAACTGGACATGGCGGCGGAAACCTACCGCGTGCGCGCGCTGGAACTGAAGGGCGACATCGCCGGCATCCTCGAAAAGCCGTTCCAGGTCACGGTCGGCACCGACGCCGTCGCCAACCTGAAGACGCAGCAGGTCAACGTCGAGCGGCTCGCCGTCGACGCCAGCAACCTCTACATCGGCGGCAAGCCGGCGCGCGCCACCCTGGCCGCGACGGTCACCGGCAACCTGGAGACGATGCTGTTCAACGTCAGCAAACTGGATGTCGAGGCGAATGACCTCGTCGTCGGCGCCAAACCCGTGCGCGTGAAACTCGGTGCCGATGTCGTCGCCGACCTCAAGCAACAGGTGTTCAATGTCGACGCGCTGGTAGTTGATGCGGCAAACCTCGACTTCACCGGCAAGCCGGTTGCGGCCAACGTGCAGGGCAAGGTCACGGCCAACCTCACCGACGACACGGCCAGCGTCGGCCCGCTCCGGTTCAGCGCGGCCGGTGTCAACGGCACGGTGGCCGTCGATGTGCGCGAACTGACGAAGGAACTGGCCTGGCAGGGCACGCTCGACATCGAGCCGTTCAACGCCAAGGAGGTGATGCGCGGCGTCGGCATCGATCCGCCAAAAACCACCGACCCGCAAGCGATGACCCGCGTCGCGCTCAAGTCCGCGCTGGCCGGGACGCTCGCCAGCGCCATGCTCGACAACCTCGATATCCGCCTCGACCAGAGCACCATCCGCGGCAAGGCCGGCATCACGGACCTGAAGACGACGGCGCTGGTGTTCGACCTCGCGCTGGACAACATCAATGCCGACGGTTATCTCCCGCCGCCGGCGCCGGAAGCGACTGCCGCTGCCGTCAAGGGAGAGGCAACCGCCGGCGCGGCAAAGCCCGGCGCCGCTGCCAAGCCGGAACCGCTGCTGCCGGTCGAGACACTGCGCACCCTGAACCTGCAGGGCAAGCTCGCCGCCGGCAAGATCACCTTCATGGAATGGCCGATGACGCGACTCGCGCTCGGCGTGCGCGCGAAGGACGGCGACATCCGCGTCGACCCGATCAACGCCTCGGTGCTCGACGGCTCGATCAGCGGCAGCGTGCGCATCGACGCACGGGGCAACGAACCACGCATCATCACCGCGCTCAAACTCAACCGGGTCGAGATCGGCCCCGTGGTCCAGCGCTACGCGAAGAAGGACCTGTTCCTCGGCAAGGCTTCGCTGAATCTCGACATGGACGCCACCGGCAACGACATGGACACGCTGCTGAAGAAAGCGATCGGCAGCGCGGACTTCTCCTTTGCCGATGCCACGTTGCGTGGCGTCAACCTCAACAACGTACTGACCGAGGCGCTGACGCAGCAACTGGGCGCGTTTGCCATGCTGATGCCCGACTACCAGCAGAAGCTGCCGAAGGAACTGGAGCAGGACACCGTGCTCAAGACCCTGGCTGCCGGCGTGAAACTGAAGGACGGCGTGGCCGAAATGCCCGCTCTCAATGCCGGCGTCAAGGACGGCAAGGTCAGCGGGCAGGGCAGCTTCAACCTGCTGTCGCTGGACTTTGACTACCGGATGGCGATGCGTACCGACCGCCTGAAGGGCAACAAGTACCTCGCCAACGCGGAGTTCCCGGTCCAGTGCAGGGGCAATGTCAGCGGCGCCCCGGCCGACTGGTGCCGTCCCGACACCCGGGCGATGGGCGACATGCTGAAGAAGGCTGCGGAGAATGCCGCCAGGGACAAACTCAAGGGCGAGCTTGCGCAGAAGCTCGGCGTTGAATCGGTGGATACCGGCGCACTCAAGGAACAGGCGAAACAGGAAGCCCAGCAAGCCGTCGAGCAGCAGAAGGACGAGGCCGAACAGAAAGCCAAGGAGCGCGCCGCCGAGGAACTGCAGAAGCGCCTGAAAAAGATCTTCTGATGGCCGGACGATTTACCCGCACGCGCACCGTCGACAACTTCGCGGCGCGCGTGCTTGCCTGGTACGACGCGCACGGCCGCAAGGACCTGCCCTGGCAACGGGAACCGACGCCCTACCGGGTCTGGGTGTCCGAGATCATGCTGCAACAGACACAGGTGGCCACGGTACTCGGCTATTTCGACCGCTTCATGGCGCGATTTCCCGACGTGTTCGTGCTGGCCGAAGCGCCAATCGACGACGTGCTGCACCTGTGGACCGGCCTTGGTTACTACGCACGCGCGCGCAACCTGCATCGCGCAGCGGCGCGCATCGCCACGGAGTTCGGCGGCATCTTTCCCCGCGACATCGACACGCTGGCATCACTGCCCGGCATCGGCCGCTCGACGGCCGGCGCGATCCTCGCACTCGCCGGCGGCGAGCGCGCACCCATACTCGATGGCAACGTGAAGCGCGTGCTGGCGCGCTTCCACGCCGTCGACGGCGACCGCAACGACACTGCGGTACTCAGGCAGCTCTGGCAGCATGCGGAAGCGCACACGCCGCACTCGCGGTTACGCGAATACACCCAGGCGATGATGGATCTGGGCGCCACCGTCTGCACCCGCAGCAAGCCGCGCTGCAGCGACTGCCCGCTGGCGGCCGGGTGCATCGCGCGCGCGCAGGGCAATCCGCAGGAATATCCCGGCCGCCGCGCGAAGCCACGTTCCGTGCCGGTGCGCAGTGCGCTCCTGCTTTTGCTGCGCGACACCGACGGCCAGGTGCTGCTCGAACGCCGCCCGGCTGCCGGCCTCTGGGGCGGCCTCTGGAGCCTGCCGCAATGTGAGGACCACAGCGAGGTGACGGCAGCGCTCGCGACACGCAACCTGCGGGAACTGGCCCGCGCCCCGCTGCCCGCTTTCCGCCACACCTTCAGCCATTTCCATCTGGATATCTCCCCGCTGCTGGTGGATGTCGCCAGGCCGCCGTCGGGTATCCGGGATGGCGACGGGCAGGCGTGGGTAGCTCCGGCCGATCCCGGCACGCTCGGCCTCGCGGCACCCGTGGTCCGCCTGCTGGGCGCGCTCGCACCAAGGGCACGCCTGCCGCAGTAAGCCCCCGTCCCGCCACCCTTTGGACCCATCGGGGGCACGGCCCCCTCCCCACCCAGCATCTCCCCACCACCGCGGCCTTCATCCACTACGGCGCCCCGAAGGAAGCCACTCCTGTGGCGAGCCGGCCATGCCGGCGATATTTCCACCCCACGGCCCATCGGGGGCATGGCCCCCTCACCACAAAAGCATCACTCTGCAGGGCCTTGCGCCCTCCATCGAAAAATGCAGAATGACAAGTCATTCAGTTTTTGGTTGAGCCCATGTCCACCGCCACCGACCGCACCGCCCGCCGCCGCCACGAGATCCTGGATGCTGCCCTCGGCGTGTTCGCCGAGAAGGGCTATCACGGGGCGGGCATCGCCGACATCGCCGCCGAACTGAACATCGGCCACGGCACCGTCTACCGCTACTTCGACAACAAACTCGAGTTGTTCAACGCGGTGCTGGCGCGGGTGATGGGCGAGATCATGGTGGTGCTCACCCGCGAGCCGCCGACCACCGGCACACTGGCCGAGTACCGCGAACAACTGCACCGCATCGGCACCGGACTTTTCCAGATTTTCACGAAAGATCCCCGCAATATCCGCATCGTCTTCTTCGAGGCGATGACCGCCGACCCGGTCGTCCGGGACGGCGTGATGAATGCCCTGGACATGTCCGCCAATCTCACCCGCGCCTACCTGGACAACGGGGTGCGCAAGGGCTTCCTGCGCGCCGGACTCGATACCGAGGTCGCCAGCCGCGCCATCAACGCGGTGATCTTCGAGGGCGTGAAACAGATCCTGAGGGCCACGGATGCCGAAGCCGAGGCCCGGCACTGGGTCGGGCACGGGGTCACCCTGATGCTCGAAGGCGTGGCCGCACGGGACGCGCTGGACTGATTTTTTTCACCAAAAACGGAATGACGCGTCATTCATGAGCAAGCGGAAGCCACCCGGCATCCGCCACAACGGGGGAAGGCGACATGGTGCAGGTCGATGTGTTCTGGGGGTATGGCTGGGGGGCGAGCCTTGCGGTTGCCGCCGGCGCGCAACTGCTGGCGGCGAAAAAACCCTACGAGACGACGTACTGGGCGAGGACCCTGGCCTTCCTGGCGCTGTTCTGGGGGCCAACCGGCTTGCTGCTGCTGATCCGGCACCCGAGCTGGGAAACCATGCAGGCGGCGGCGGATTTCTACGACATGTCCGAATGGCTGGTCCTCGCGTTCGGCATCACCAACATCACCCAGGGCATGCTCGGTTTCACCGTCGGCCTCTGGCTGCTGAAGCAGGGCCGCTGGTACGCAGCGCAGATGAACTGGCTGCTTGGCTACTTCGGGATGTTCTTCATCCTGCTCTACGGCTGGGACGGCCTGGGCTACGACCGTTTCCTCTATGACCGCGACATGTTCGCCGGTTCACCGGCCTGGACGCCCTATGCGGGCACCGGCGGCGGCGTGGGCGCGGCACTGCAGACCTTCTTCCTCAACTTCAGCAATCCGCAGGGCAACGCGACGGTCTTCACCACGCTGCTCATCGACGGACTCTGGCTCATCCCGCCGTTCGCCTACCTGCTCATCACCTGGACCCGTGACGGCGTGATGCGCGACTACGCACCCGGCCAGGAATTCACCGCGTCGGTGAAGCTGGGCGTGACTTACCTGGCAAGCGTGTTCGTGGTCGGCTTCGGCTGCGCGGCGGTCGGCGCGCTCACCGTCGGCGTGCTCGGCTCGGCCTTCGGTGTCGGCGAGGTGATCTGGCACGACGGCTACTACGCGCCGGTGAATCTCGGCGCGCACGCGTTGAGTTACGTGGTCGGCATTCCGCTGGCGATCGCCATCAACTGGTACCTGCTGCTGGCACCCGGCCGGCCGCTGTACCTGTTCATGAAACCGGTCTGGGCGCCGTACGAAAAACTGGCCGCGCGCCGCTGACGCCGCGATATGGACGCGCGCACCGGCTGCCCGGTGCGCGCGCCGGGAATCCTGTCAGCGCGCGAGCGTGCCGATGCGTTGGCCCATGCGCAGCGGCGACCCGGCCTTCAGTGCCGGGTCCCACTGCGCCCTGCCTTTGGGCAACAGCACGATCGCCGTCGAGCCAACCAGAAAACGGCCCATCTCCGCACCCTTGTCCAGTTGCACGGCATCGCCCGGCACGCCGAAACGGGTGACGGCCAGCGGGCCGGCGGGCGGCGTCACCGTGCCACTCCACACCGTCGCGATGCCGGCGACCACGATGGCGCCCACCAGCACCAGCGCCATCGGCCCGTGGCCGGTGTCGAAGATGCAGACCACACGCTCGTTGCGTGCGAACAATCCCGGCACGCCGTTGGCAGTGCGCGTGTTCACCGAGAACAACCGGCCCGGCACGTAGATCATTTCGCGCAGCGTGCCGGCCAGCGGCATGTGCACGCGGTGGTAATCGCGCGGCGACAGGTAGACGGTGATGAACTGCCCGTCGCGGAACTCGGCCGCGCGCCGCGCGTCGCCGCCGAGCAGCGTCGTCGCACTGTACGAGTAGCCCTTGGCCTGCAGGATCGCGTCGTCGCGGATCGGCCCCAGCTCGCTCACCGCGCCGTCGGCCGGCGAGACGATGCTGCGCGGATCGGCATCGACCGGGCGCACGCCGTCGCGCAGCGGCCGGGTGAAAAATTCGTTGAAGGTGCGGTAGGCGGCGAGATCCGGACTGGCGGCTTCGCCCATGTCGACGCCATAGCGGTTGGCAAACCAGCGCACGAACGGATCGCGGATCGCCGGGTTCTCGCTGTTGGCCACGAAGCCCATCAGCCGCGACAGCAGGTGTTGCGGCAACGGGTACTGCCACAGGCTCAGCAACCGGTCGGCATTCATGCGCGCTCTCCTTCTGCCACCGGCAGCGAGGGGTCATTGCCCCATTCGCTCCAGGAGCCGGCGTAGGCACGGATGCGCGGGAAGCCCAGCAGTTTGCCGACCAGCCAGGTCAGCCCGCTGCGGTGGTGCGTCTGGCAGTGGGTGACGATGTTCTTGTCCGGCGTGATGCCGAGGCCCGCCAGCGTCGCACGCAACTGCTCCAGATCCTTCAAACGCATGTTGTTCGGCCGGTCCATGCAGTCGACCCAGTCGAGGTTGACGGCGCCGGGGATGTGCCCGCCGCGCGCCGCGAGCGCGCGCACGCCGAGGAATTCGTCACGCGAGCGCGCATCCCAGATGGCCAGCGAGGAGTCGCCCAGGCTGGTGCGCAGCCAGGCACTGTCGACCGCCTCGTCGCCGCACAGACGGGCGCGGTAATCACTACGCACCGGCACGTTCGGCTTTTGTTCCAGCGGCAGTCCGGCGGCGATCCAGGCGTGGATGCCGCCGTCGAGGTACGACCAGCGGTCGTGGCCGACCATGGCCAGCAGCCAGAGGAAGCGCCCGGCCCAACCACCGCCTTCATCGTCGTAGGCGACGACATGGGTATCCGGGGTGAGGCCGAGGCTGCCCAGCAGCGCGCCGAGTGCGTCGATGTCCGGCAGGGCGCCGGGCGCGGGCGGCGTGCCCGCCTGGGTCAGCCGGTAATCGAGGTGCACCGCGCCGGGCACGTGCGCCTCGTCGTGGACTCGCGCCTGCGACAGGTCGACCACCAGCAGGCCAGGCTGGTGCAGATGGGCGGCAAGGGCTTCCGGCGTGAGCAGGCGCGGTAGGTCAGGCACGGTCATGGGCAGGTTCCGGTCGACGGGCGGGCGCCGATTGTAGCGAACGCGGGTGTTCTGGTGAGGAAAGCAAAATCACGGGCCCGTCTGCCGCGCCAGCGCCCAGGCAACGTGTTCGCGCACCAGCGCCGAGGGATCGTGCTCGCGCCGGCGCAGCGCGGTGATGCCCTCGGGCGAGTGCGGCGCGTTGCCCAGTCCGACGGCGACATTGCGCAGGAACAGTTCGTACCCGGCGCGACGCAGCGCGCTGCCTTCGGTGCGCGCGAGGAAGGTCGCCTCGTCCCAGCCGAACAGCTCGACCAGTGATATCCGGTCCAGTCCGTGCCGTGCGTGGAAATCACCTTCCTGCGTCACTTTCGCGTAGCGGTTCCAGGGGCAGACCAGCTGGCAATCGTCGCAGCCGAACACGCGGTTGCCGATGGCAACGCGGAACTCCTCCGGGATGCTGCCGCTGTGCTCGATGGTGAGATAGCTGATGCAGCGGCGCGCATCCAGCCGGTAGGGCGCGACGATGGCGCGCGTCGGACAGATGTCGATGCAGGCAGTGCAGGTGCCGCAGTGATTGCGCACCGGCGCATCGACCGGCAGTGGCAGATCGGTGAGGAACCCGCCGAGGAAAAACCAGGATCCGGCCTCGCGGTTGATCAGCACCGTGTGCTTGCCGATCCAGCCGAGGCCGGCCTTTTCCGCCAGCGGCTTTTCCATCACGTGCAGGCTGTCGGTGAACACCCGGTAGCCGTGCGGCGCGATTTCCGCCGCCACCCGTTCGGCCAGTTTCGCCAGCCGCTTGCGCATCAACTTGTGGTAGTCGCGGCCCAGCGCGTAGCGGGAAATGTAGGCGCGCGTGCCATCGGCCAGCGCCTCGGCGATCCGCGCCTCCGGTGGCAGGTAGTCGAGGCGCACGATCACCGCGCGCTGCGCGCCCGGCAGGATGCGCGCGGGATCACGACGCAGGTCCAGGTGCCGCACGAACCAGTCCATGTCGCCGTGGAAACCGTCATCGAGCCAGCGCTCCAGGTGCGCGACCGGTGCGTCGAGCTCCAGATCGGCAACGCCCAGCTGCGCGAACCCGAGTTCGCCGGCCCAGCGGCGCAGTTCGTCGATCCCCGGTTTCATCGGCGAATTCCTGCGGTGGCCAGCGATGGGCGTCCGTATAATGCCGGCACGCAGGAACACGACGACACACCCATGCCGACCACATCGCAACTGCCACGGGACCTGTACCGCGCCGACGACGTGCGGGCGCTGGATGCGTGTGCGATCAACGGATTCGGCATTGCGGGCATGACGCTCATGGAGCGGGCGGGGCAGGCGGCGTTCGCGAGTATACAAAGGCGCTGGCCGCAGGCGCAGCGCATCCTCGTGCTGTGCGGCGGCGGCAACAACGGCGGCGACGGCTACGTGATCGCCAGCCTGGC
>JBKHWN010000074.1:0-2362 GCA_046566505.1 Gammaproteobacteria bacterium | reverse complement strand
AGAACCGTCGTGCCGAACTGGCGTATACCGCCGGCAAGCCCTGATGCACAAAGCCTGACGACGTGACCCGTATCCGCCCGATTCTGGCCACCCTGCTGCTGTTCACGGCAGGCGTGGTGCATGCTGCCGGCGTTGCGGGTCCTGTTGTCGAGGAGCGTTCGGCGGCGCCAGGGTCGGCGCCCGCGACGGCGGCATCCCCGGAAGGGGATGCCGCCGTCGTCGTTTATGAACAGCTCCAGCAATTCCAGCAACAGATCGAGACACTGACCGGGCGGATAGAACAACTCGAGCACGCGTTGTCCCAGGCCACCGAGCAGCAGAGAACACAGTACATCGATCTGGACGGTCGTCTGCAGTCACTGCAGCAGGCGCCGGCGCGGCCCGCAGCGGACCCGGGCGCAAGCCCTGGACTCGCTGAAGGCAGCCGTGAGGGCCAGGGTGAGGAGCAGGCGGCCTACGAACACGCACAGTCACTTGTCCGTGACCGCAAGTTTGATGACGCCATCAAGGGCTTCGAGCAGCAACTCAAGCAATACCCGCGGGGCGAACTGGCACCACAGGCCATGTACTGGCTGGGCGAGTTATGGCTGGCCGCGAGCACACCGGATGCACCGAAGGCCGGCCGGTATTTTCATCGTGTTTACAACGAATACCCGAAGCACGCCCGGGCGTCGGCAGCCATGTATCGACATGGACTGATCCAGTGCCAGGCGGGTGATGTGGCCAAGGGGCGCGTCACGCTCAACCGTGTGATCGTGCAACATGCGGGATCCCCGGACGCGAAGCTGGCGGATGCTGCGCTCAGGCAGCAATGCCGCTGAGTCGGCGATTCCTTCGAACCACTGACTGGATCATCCGCGCTGGCATCCCGGCCAATGTCCGAACTACGCATCACCGAGATTTTCCATTCGCTGCAGGGCGAGGCGCGAACCGTTGGCTTGCCGACCGTTTTCGTGCGCCTGACCGGCTGCCCGCTGCGCTGTGCCTACTGCGATACGGATTACGCATTCAGCGGCGGTACGCTGCGCTCCATCGCCAGCATCGTTGACGAGGTTGCCGCCTGGTCGCCGCGTCATGTCTGCGTTACCGGCGGCGAGCCATTGGCCCAGCCGGAATGCCTGCCCTTGCTGGCGGCACTCTGTGACCGCGGCTGGTCGGTATCGCTGGAAACGTCGGGAGCACTGGATGTTTCAGGCGTCGACGCGCGCGTCTCGCGGGTGATGGACCTGAAAACGCCGGGTTCAGGGGAAGTCCACCGCAATCTTTACGGAAACATTGAACACCTGACGCGCAACGACCAGGTCAAGTTCGTGATCTGCAGCCGGGAAGACTATTCGTGGGCCCGCTTCCGGATCGACGAGTTCTCGCTGGCGGAGCGCGTGGGCGAGGTGCTGTTGTCACCATCCTTCGGCACCGTCGCGCCGCGCGACCTGGCGCAATGGATACTGGATGACCGGTTGCCGGTGCGCATGCAGTTGCAGTTGCACAAGTTGATCTGGGGCGAGGAAAAGGGGCGATGACCGAGGCTCCCGAACGCCCGGCGGTGGTCCTGCTGTCCGGCGGGCTGGATTCGGCCACGGTATTGGCAATCGCGCGCGCGCAAGGTTATGTGCCGGTTGCCATCAGTTTTGACTACGGCCAGCGGCATCGTGCAGAACTGGATGCGGCGGCGCGCGTCGCGGCAGCCATGCAGGTCGTGGACCATCGGGTCGTGTGCATCGATCTGGGCAGTTTCGGCGGATCGGCGTTGACCGATACCCGCATTGCCGTGCCGGAGTCCCCCAGCGAAGGCATTCCGGTGACCTACGTCCCGGCACGCAACACGGTTTTTCTTGCCTATGCGCTCGGCCTGGCCGAGGTGCGTGGTGCCACCGATATCTTCATCGGCGTCAACGCCGTGGACTACTCCGGTTATCCGGATTGCCGGCCTGCATTCATCGCCAAATTCGAGGAACTGGCCAATCTGGCGACCAGGGCCGGCGTGGAAGGCGGGCGGTTCCGCGTGCACGCGCCGCTCATGGCGATGAGCAAGGCGGAGATCGTGCGGCAGGGTACGGCCCTGGGCGTGGATTACTCGCTGACGGTGTCCTGCTACCAGGCGGACGCCGAGGGCCGTGCCTGCGGTCTTTGCGACAGTTGCCGGCTGCGGGCGCAGGGTTTTGCCGCCGCAGGGCTGGCGGACCCGACGCATTACGCGGCCTCCTGACACCACCTTCCGGGAACTGCCGCAAGCGCTCTTGCAAAACCGGATTCGGCCGCTATGATATGCGCCTCTTTCGGGGGTCGTTAGCTCAGTTGGTAGAGCAGCTGGCTTTTAACCAGTTGGTCGATGGTTCGAATCCATCACGACCCACCATCTTTC
>JBKHWN010000073.1:0-3603 GCA_046566505.1 Gammaproteobacteria bacterium | reverse complement strand
GCAGCATGCACCACGCCTGCCGTGAACAGCAGCAGGGTGGCCAGAATCGGGCGGATACGGGTCACGTCGTCAGGCTTTGTGCATCAGGGCTTGCCGGCGGTATACGCCAGTTCGGCACGACGGTTCTTCGCCCAGGACAGCTCGTCGCTGCCCAGCGCGGCCGGCTTTTCTTCGCCGTAGCTGATAACTTCGAGTTGCGAAGCCTTGGCGCCGTTGAGCACCAGGAACTGCTGTACCGACTTGCCGCGACGCTCGGCCAGGGCAATGTTGTACTCCGGGGTGCCGCGCTCATCGGCATGGCCTTCCAGGCGCAGTTTCGCCGACGGGGTGGCAGCAAGGTGCTTGGCGTGGGCGCGCAGCGACGGGTACGCCGCCGTCGGGATTTCCGAACGATCGAAGGCGAAGTAGATCACGCGCGTGTTCGTGTCGCTGGTGTAGTTCGCCGGGTTGTTCTCGAAGCCCACCCAGGAAATTTCCTGCGCGTAGGGCTGTGCCGGGGCAACGTCGACCGGCTCCACGACCGGCTGCTCGACGGGAGTGGTGACCGGAGCCGGTGCCGGAGCAGCCTGCGCGGAATCGTCGGTCTTCTTCGACGCACAGCCGACAATGGCGACGGTCAGGGCGACGGCAACAAGGGTCTTGAACGAATGGGAAGCCATGATGAGATCCTCTCAGCGGAATGAAGCGACAGTGAAACCCGGCGATTATACGCACGGGGACGGGCTTTTCACCCTGAAAACGCGGTGCTGTGACCGGTGGCGAAACAACTGGTTCCCGGGGTGCTACAAAAAAGGAGACCAGGCCGGCTCGCGCACCTCGCCCGAACGGGCCGGCAGCAGGAACTTCACCCGGCCATCGATGGAACTGGCCGCCAGCACCGACTGGCCCTTGTGCTTGGTGGCGTAGATGACCATCGCCCCGTTGGGGGCGACACTCGGAGACTCGTCCAGCGCCGAGTCGGTCAATACCCTCAGGGTTCCCCGCTGCGTGTCGGCCACCGCGATACGGAAACGGTCGGCAGCGTCGCGGTGCACCAGCACCAACCCTCGACCGTCGGGCAGCATCCTTGCCCGCGCGTTGTAGGAGCCTTCGAAAGTAAGGCGGTCCACGCCGGCCGTGGCGATATCCAGCCGGTATATCTGGGGTCCCCCACCGCGGCTGGACGTGAACACCAGCGACTTGCCGTCCGGTGCCCAGGAAGGCTCGGTATCTATGCCCGCATGATTCGTCAACCGACGCATGTCGTTCAGCGAAAAGTCGTAGAGATACAACTCGGGATTGCCGTCACGCGACAGGGTCAGCGCCAGGTAACGCCCATCCGGCGACCAGGCCGGCGCGCCATTGATCCCCGGAAAGGATGCCAGCCGCTCACGCTTGCCCGTTGCGCGCTCCTGAATGTAGATCGCCGGACGCCCGCTTTCGAACGAGACATACGCAAACCTCTTGCCGTCCGGCGACCAGGTGGGCGACATGATCGGCTCACTGGACTCGAGCACCGTGACCGCGCGCGCGCCGTCGGCATCGGCATACTGCAGGCCGAAACGCGAACGCGCCTGACGGCCGGCAGGAAAACGCTCGACGGTCACATAGAGCAACTTGGTCGAAAACGCGCCACGCACCCCGGTGACCTTTTCGTAGACGGTGTCCGCAATGTAATGAGCCACGTCACGCAACGAGGACGTGCGGGCCGGGATGCGCTGCGCCACCATCCGGGTACCGCGCGCCACGTCATGCAACTGGAACACGACCTCGTAACTGTCCCCGGCATTCTTCGTCACGCTGCCGATCACCAGGTAGTCGCTGCCAATCGCTTTCCAGTCGCGATAGAAAACCTCCTGCTCACGCGTCGGGCGCCCCAGCATGTCACCCCGTGGAATGGAGCGGAACTGCCCACTGCGCACCAGGTCATCGGCCACGATCTGCGCAATGTCCTCCGGCAGGTGCGTGGTACCGACCAGGCCGAACGGGACGGCGGCAACCGGCACCGGGTTATCGACACCCTGGGTGATCTCGATGGTCAGCTCCGCACGCGCCCCCACGACGGAAAGCAGCAGCGTGAAGCCCAGCAGCACTCGGAAAATCACGGATTCAAACCCTCTGGACGAAACAGGAACCTGAACTGGCGAAAGTAGTTGTTGAACAGCGCGGGATCTGCAGGCACCGGCAGGCGACCCGCCATGCGCACGGCATTTTCCGCCGACCGGTCGAAAGCAACATCACCACTGGAGCGCAGGAGGCGAACGTCGATCACGTCGCCACCGGGAATCAGCGTGATCCGCAACTCGGCCTGCATGCCCTCGCGCGCACTCGGCGGCCTGTTCCATCGCCGCTCCACCTCTGCCTGGATCAGCGCCACGTATTCATTGACCCGTTGTGCATCCCTGGCTGCGCGCGCGGCCGATTCAGCCTCGGCCTTTGCTGCCGCAGCGCTCAGCGCATCGTCACGCGCCCGCTTCACCGTTTCTTCCTGCGCGAGCAACGCGTCGAAGTCAGCCACTGGCACCACCGGCCGTGGCGCCGGTTTCTCTGCCGGCTTGCTGGCAGCCGGCGCAGGGGCGGGTTTGGGTGCCGGCTTCGCCGCCGGTTTCGGTTCGGGTTTTGGCGGCGGGTTCGCGGCCGGCTTCGGCACGGGTTTGGGTGCAGGCACCGGCTCGACACGTGCCGGGGGCGGCGGTTCCGGTGCCGGTACCGGACGTGCCTGCGCAACCGGCGTTCGCTCCGCCGGACGCATCGTCTCGCGTTCGATCACCACCGCACGCACATGCTCCGGCACCGGCGGCAACACCAGTTCATGTCGACAAAACGAAAGATTGGAAGCCAGCGCGGCAACGACACCCGCATGGAACAGCAGCGACCAGGCTACCGGCCCCCGGTAGGGGTGTCCGCGCGTGGATACCGCCATTGCTCCCGCCATGGTTACCGCTTCCGCGACGAGGATACCGGCGCCGGTTCGGTGACAAGTCCGACGTCGGCCACGCCGGCCTGCTGCAGTGCAGCCATCAGCTTTACCACCTGCCCGTAGGGCACCGCGTCGTCGCCCTCGACCAGCACCAGCGTTTCCGGCTTCTGGCGCTTGACCGCACCGACGCGTGATACCACGTCCACCAGTTCGACTGCCTTTTCAGACTTGCCGCCAACATTCAGGTGGTAGTTGCCGTCACGGCGCACGCTGACCACCAGGGGCTCGTCCTGCTTCAGGTTGATCGGCTTCGCGTCGGCATCCGGCAGGTCGACCTTGATGCCCTGCGTCATCATCGGCGCCGTCACCATGAACACGACGAGCAGCACCAGCATCACGTCGATGTAGGGCACGACGTTGATGTCGCTCATCAACTTGCGACGAGGCGGCAGTTTGAACTCGGCCTGCGGCTTCATGGCCATATGCCGTCAGCCCCGCGCCTGCTGGGACTGCCGGTGCAGGATGGCGTAGAACTCTTCGGCAAACGTTGCGTAGCGATTCAGCAGTGCGTCGACCTGCGACGAGAAACGGTTGTAGGCGATGACGGCCGGAATCGCCGCAAAAAGACCGATGGCGGTGGCGATCAGCGCCTCGGCGATGCCCGGCGCCACCACCTGCAGCGTGGCCTGGGACACGTTCGCCAG
>JBKHWN010000072.1:0-8692 GCA_046566505.1 Gammaproteobacteria bacterium | reverse complement strand
GATTGCCCACAGCCCGTGCATCGCGCACGGGTATGATCTGCAACATGCACCGGCGCAGCAGCGGCGGGCGGTTGACAGCGGCGCCTGGCCGCTCTACCGCTTCGACCCGAAGCGCATCCACGAAGGGTTGCCGCCACTGGTGATCGACAGCGATCCGGTATCGGTGCCGATGCGCGAGTACATGCAGCAGGAGGCGCGCTTCCGCATGGTGGAGTTGCGTGACCCGGAGCGTTTTTCACGGCTGGTCGCCGCTGCCGGGCAGGCAGTGCACGAGCGGCACGAACTTTACGCGCAACTGGCCAGGATCCGGTTGCCCACGGAGGAGAAGCACGATGGCTGACCTGACAACGCACTGGCTGGGGCTGACCCTGCGCACGCCTTTCGTGGTGGGCGCTTCGCCGCTGGGCGATGACATCGAGCGCCTCGCGGCGCTGGTGGATGCCGGCGCCGGCGCGGTGGTGATGCACTCGCTGTTCGAGGAGCAGTTGGTACTCGAGCAGATGTCCGCGCACCGCCATTTCGACGCCCATGTCGACGTCGATGCCGAGGCGCGTTCGTTCCTGCCGTCCAGCGATGTGTTCTCGCTGGGCGTCGATCGTTATCTCGGCCACCTGCGTCGCCTGCGCGCCCGGCTGGATGTGCCGGTGATCGCTTCGCTGAACGGCGTGACGCCGGGCGGCTGGGTCGAGTACGCGAAGTTGCTGTCCGAAGCCGGCGCCGACGCCATCGAACTCAATCTCTATGAAATCGTCACCGATCCGGACTTGCCCGGCACCGAAGTGGAGGCGCGGCAACTGGAAGTCGTGCGCTCGGTGCTGGAAGTGGTCGATCGCCCGGTGTCGGTGAAGCTGTCACCGTTCTATGCGTCCACACCGGGCTTCGTTCGCCAGTTGGCGGATCTGGGCGCGGCCGGCGTGGTGCTGTTCAACCGCTTCTACCAGCCGGACGTCGACCTGGACAAACTCGACGTCGACCGTACCCTCATGCCCTCGACCAGTGCCGAGTTGCCGCTGCGCCTGCATGCGCTGGCGCTGGTGCACGGACGCATCGAGATCGGCCTCGCCGCCAGCGGCGGCGTGCACACCGGACTCGATGCCGCCAAGGCGATCCTGTGCGGTGCGCAGGCGGTGCAGATGGTCTCTGCGCTGCTGGTCAACGGCGAGTCGCGCCTGAAGGGCGTGCGCGAGGAACTGGACTGGTGGCTGGACCAGAAGGGCTACAAGTCGGTCGATGAGGCTCGCGGCGTGTTGTCGCTGGCCAAGGCGCCGAACGCGCATGCCCTGGAACGGGTCAACTACATGAAGGTGTTGCAGGGGTGGATGCCCCGGCGCTGAGCGCCGCCGCCGGCCCGGTGCCGGCAGCATGATCAGGATCCGACGTTATTTCGCGCACTTGATGCAGTGCGTCGCCTCGGGAATGGCGTTCAGACGGCCTTCACCGATATCGGCGCCACAGGCGACGCAGACGCCATAGCCCTCGGCATCCATGCGCGCCAGCGCGCGAATGATCTGTTGCAGTTCGCGCTGCGATTCGCGCAGCAACTCGTCGACGACCTCGTCGTTTTCCCGCTGCGACGCCTGTTCCTCGAAATCCTTTTCCACCGGCTCGTCAGCGTGGCGCTGGTCGCGGGTGAGGCGCGCGACGCGTTCCTCCAGTTCGGCTTTCTTGGCGGTGAGTCGCTCGCGCTGTGCTTCGTACATGCTGCGTGATCCGGTTGGGTGGTGTGGGGGAAGTTTGTCAGGGGTGTGGCGGGTGCGGGGTTGATGCAGGTCAGTGCCCTGCGGGTCAGTGCTCGACGGGATGGTTGAATCGCCAGCCCTCGAACCCGCCGTCCAGGCTGTAGGTTTCGGCAAACCCCTGCTCTGCAAGGAACAGGGCAGCGCTGACGCTGCTGTTGCCATGGTAGCAGCACACGATGACCGGTCGTTGGCGATCGGCTTCCGTCAGGAACTGCCGGATGTTTTCGTTGCCCAGCAATCGGGCGCCGGGAATGTGCCCGGCCTGGTACGACAGCGCGTCGCGCACGTCGACCACGGTGACCTCGCCGGCAGCAATTCGCGCGGCGGCATCCGCCACCGAAATTCGCCGCCCGCTCATCGGCGGCGCGCTCCGCCACCATGGCGTCCCGGGTGGCCGCGACTGTTGCTGCTGCGGCCGCCGCTGCGGTTGGCGTGGCGTGCGGGCACGGCGCTGCGCTCCTCGTCACGGTCGTCGTCACGGCGCTGGCGTGGCGGTGTCGCGGCCAGCAGTTCTTCGGGCGGCGGCACGCAGACCAGTTTGCGGCCCAGCAGTTTCTCGATGCCGGGGATGGCAAAGCCGTCGTCCTCGTCGGCGAAACTGACGGAGATGCCGCTGGCTCCGGCACGGCCGGTGCGGCCGATGCGGTGTACGTAGTCTTCCGGGTCTTCCGGCAGCGTGAAGTTCACCACGTGGCTGACGCCGTCGATATGGATGCCGCGGCCGGCGACATCGGTGGCCACCAGGGCGTCCAGCTCGCCGCCGCGGAACTTCTCCAGCGTCTTCATCCGCTTTTCCTGCGGCACGTCACCGGAGAGCAGGGCGGCGCGGATGCCCATGTCGCGCAGCAGGTCGGACAGCCGGCGTGTCTGGTCGCGACGGTTCGCGAAGATGATCACGCGGGTGGTTTCGGTGCCGATCAGCATGTTGTAGAGCACCCGGAACTTTTCTTCCGTGGTGCACATGTACACCTTCTGCTCGACGGTGTCGGTGGCGACGTTCTCCGGCTCGATCTCGACGATGGCCGGCTCGAACGTCCAGCGCCGCGCGAGGTTCATGATGTCGTCGCTGAAGGTTGCCGAGAACAGCAGCGTCTGCCGGTATTCCGACGACGGCGTCATGCGCACGATGCGTTTCACGTCCGGGATGAAGCCCATGTCCAGCATGCGGTCGGCCTCGTCGAGGACGAGCGTCTCCACCTGGTCCAGGTACAGTTCGCGCCGCGAGGCAAAATCGAGCAGGCGGCCCGGCGTGGCGACGAGGATGTCGATCGCCTCGCGCCGCACGCGTTCGCGCTGCTTGTCGAAATCCATGCCACCGACCATCGGCATCACGTTCAGGTTGCAGTAGCGGCAGAGCTCGATGGCGTCGTTGGCGATCTGCGCGGCCAGTTCCCGGGTCGGCGCCACGATCAGCGCGCGCGGTTCGCCGGCGTACTGCGGGCCGTCCAGCGGGTTGGTGAGCAGGTCGTTGATGATGGTGATGAGGAAGGCAGCGGTCTTGCCGGTGCCGGTCTGCGCGCGGCCGATCGCATCGTGTCCGGCCAGCGTGTGGCCAAGCACTTCGGCCTGGATCGGCGTGCAGTAACGGAAGCTGCAGGCCTGGATGCCGCGCATCAGTGAGGGTGGCAGGTTGAAGTCGTGGAAGCGCACCTTGCCGGACTCGGCCGGGACGTCGAAATCGGCAATCGTCCAGTCCGGCTTCTCGTGCGGTTCGCGCGCGGGGTGCGGTCGCGGGGGGTGTTGCACCCTGGCGGCGCCGGACTTCGGTCGCCCGCCGGCGTTTCGGGCCTCCTGTTGCCCGCGTGCGGCCGTGGTGGCCGGCGACGATGCTGCCGGCGTTGCCTTGGGCGCGGGTGATGGCACCGGCGCGGTTTCGGCGCCGGCGGCTTCGGCCGGGAGGTCAGCAGGTTGGCGGTCGCGGGTGAAGACGTTGCGCAGAAGCTTGATCACGGGAGCTCGACAGGAAAGGTGGGCAAAAAACGGCCCCCAGTGTAGCGAAGGGGGTCGGCGCGTGCACTCCCGGCTTGCCGGCCCCTCCCCCCGATGGATCCCGCGCTCAGCCTCCGTTGCGGCGCCGCTGGTACTTCGCGCCGGCGACCAGCAGTCGCTGGTAACTGGTCGGCAACAGGCGCTGCATGATGTCGATGACCCGGGCGTCCGGGCCGATCAGTTGCCGGCGACGATTCTTGAGGATGGCCGTGACGATGTCCTGGGCGGCTTGTTCCGGCGTGGTGCGGGCGAGTTGCTCGAACTGCGAGGTGACGGCGGACTTGTCCATGCCGTAGGCCGTGCCGCGGCTCAGTCGCGCCGAGCGGGCGATGTTGGTCTTGATGCCCCCCGGGTGCACGCTGGTGACGCCGATCGGGGCGCCTTCCACTTCCAGTTCCTCGCGCAGGCATTCGGTGAAGCCGCGCACCGCGAACTTTGCGGCGTTGTAGGCGGCCTGGGTGGGCACGGCGATCAGGCCGAAGACGCTTGAGATGTTGACCACATGCCCTTCGCCGGCGGCCCGCAGGTGCGGCAGGAAAGCCTTGGTACCGTAGACCACCCCCCAGAAGTTGATGCCCATGAGCCACTCGAAGTCTTCGTAGCTCATGTCCTCGATGGTGCCGCCAAGACCGACGCCGGCATTGTTGATGATCACGTTCACCTGGCCGTGGGTGGCGGCACAGTCGTCGGCCCAGGCGTGGATGGCCTGGCGGTCCGCCACATCGACCCGCGAGGACGTGACCGTGACGCCCAGTGCCTTGCAGGCCTGGACGGTCCCGGCGAGGCCGGCTTCATCGACGTCGGAAAGTGCCAGATGGCAGCCCTGCCGGGCCATCAGGATGGCGGTGGCGCGGCCTATGCCGGAACCGGCGCCGGTGATGGCGGCAACCTTGTCCTTGAGCGTCTTCATGCGGTGGTCTCCTGGTCGGTTAATGCGGGAGTGACGGGGAATGCGTGGTGCCCGGCGCGGTCAGAGCCGGTGGATGTAACGCTCGCGGTCGAAGCGGTAACGGCTGTTGTAGATCGCGCGGTCACCCCGCCGGCCGGCGGCCAGCACCATGACCACGATCGCGTCGCGCGGCAACCCGAGCAGTTTCTTCACCCGGACCTCGTCCATGCCCTCCATCGGGCAGGAATCGTAACCGTGGGCACGCAGCGCCAGCATCAGGTTTTCCGCGGCCAGTGCCGTGCTCTTGACGGCCCAGATGCGCAGCTCGGCGGGTGAATAGGGCCCGCGCGGCACCGGCCGGAACAGGCCGAGCGTGCCGTAGGCCAGCTTCTTCAGCAGCCCGAAACTGCCCAGCGGACCCTGGTAGTACTGCATCTTGGCGACCCGCCGGTAGAAGAACTCGACCGCCCGCGGCAGTTTTTCGTCGGGCCACTCTGTCAGGGCATCGTCACAGGATTCGCGCCAGGTGTCGGTGCGGGCGATGACCGGGATCAGTACCGGCGCCGTGGTGGCGGCGTTCTGGTCCAGACAGGCGTGGGCCAGCTTGCGGCGCAGTTCCGGCGAGCGCACGACGAAGAACTCCCAGGGCTGCAGATTGCAGGAGTTCGGCGCCAGCATGGCCAGGTCCAGGCAATCTTCCAGGACGGCCTCGGGAATGTCCTCATCCGTGTAGCGGCGTATGGAGCGCCGGGTGTGCACGACCTTGCGGAACTCCTCGACATTGATGGCCGGCAGTTCATCGCGGTTCAGTTCGGACAGGGGTTTGGACATCGGGGGCGGGACCGGCTCGGGCGGGCCCGGGAGTCTAGCGGCGTCCGCCGGGGCCTGCGCCCCGGTGAACCGGCTCAGTGTGCGGCCGTGCTGGTATTTGTCGGCCAGATGCTCTCGAACGGCTTGGGCTGGTCGATGTGGTAGCCCTGCGCGTAGTCCACGCCCAGGACCTGCAGGATGGTCAGGATCTCGGAGCCCTCGACGAACTCGGCGATGGTGCGCAGGCGGTAGGCGCGGGACACCTCGACCAGCGCACGCACCAGCACCTGGCTGTCCGGGTCGTTGTGCAGGTTGCGGATGAAGGAGCCGTCGATCTTCACGTAGTCGACCGGCAGTTTCTTCAGGTAGTACAGCGAGGAGAAGCCGACGCCGAAATCGTCCAGCGCGAACTGGCAGCCCAGCGACTTGATCTGCTCCATGATCTGGCGCGTCGCGTCCATGTCGGCGATGGCCGCCGTTTCGGTGATCTCGAAGATCAGCCCGGTCGGGTCGGCGCCGTAATGGGAGACGGCATGCGAGATGTGCCGCACCAGGTTCGGATTGTGGAAGGAGATGCCGGACAGGTTGACCGAGAGCCTGGCCTTGATGCCGGACTTCTGCAGGTCTGCCAGGTTGCTGATCACGCGATCGATCACGCCTTCGTCGACCAGGTGTATCAGCCCGCTGCGCTCGGCGGAGTCGATGAAACGCGCCGGTGACAGCATCTTGCCGTTGTCGTCCTTCACCCGCAGCAGTGCTTCGTAGTGCGTGACTTCGTTGTGGCGTACGTCGAGGATCGGCTGGAAATGGATGTTGATGCGGTTTTCCGCCAGCGTCTGCTTGACCTTTTCATCCCAGTACACGCGCTCGTGCACCCGGGTGCGGGTGTGTTCTTCCGGCGTGAAGACGTGCCATGCCTTACGGCCTTTTTCCTTTGCCTGGTACATCGCGATATCGGCGTTGGCGAGCAGTTCGTCGGCGTTGGCGCCGTGTGCCGGGTACAGTGCGGTGCCGATCGAGGCAGACACGCGGTGCAGCGTGCCGTTGCCGTCGACTTCCAGCCCGTTGAGCGAGTCGCAGAACCGGCCGGCGATGCGTTCGATGTTGTCTGCGCCGGTCATCTGCACGATGACGGCGAACTCGTCGCCGCCGAGGCGAGCGATGATGTCCGAGGTGCGTGCCTGCACGCGCAGCGTCTCCGCCGCGCGCTGCAGCAGGCGGTCACCGACATGGTGGCCACTGGTCTCGTTGATGTCCTTGAACTGGTCGAGGTCGATGATCATCACCGCGCAGTTCTGTCCGTAACGCTCACTGGTGGCGATGGTCTGGTCGAGCTCCTCGAGGAAGCGGCGGCGGTTGTACAGGCCGGTCAGCGAGTCGTGGGAACTGAGCCAGCCGAGGTGGTCCTCGGCGATCTTCTGGTCGCTGATGTCCAGGCCGACGGTCAGGACGCGGCGGCTTCCGGATGCCGGGCAGTCGTACACCGTGTGGTACCACTGCATGGCGATCTGGTCGCCGTCCTTGCGGACCAGTTCGGTCTGGTGGTTGTAGTGGTGACCGGCGTGCGGCAGCTCTTCAAGACGGAAGCGCAGGTCCGGCAGCAGTGCCGCATCGGGAAGCAGGTGCGTGAACTGCTCGCCGAGCACTTCCTGCTCGTCGTACCCGGTCATCCATATGCCGTGGTTGTTCAGCGAAAGGATGCGGCCCTGGTCATCCTGGGTCAGGATCAGGGCGTGCGGGATGGACAGCAGCGCCCGGTTGAGGGACATGGCATCCACCAGCCGGAACTCCCGTTCGCGCAGACGCTCTCCGAGTACTTCGACCTCCCGGCCCAGTTGTTCGACACGCTTGCGCAGGGCGTCAATGGTTTCGCCACTGGTGCCCAGTACAGCGTCGAGCAGCCCGCGTACCTTGGGACGCATCCGGTCACCTCTTGATTCTTTTTCTTGGCTTGGCAGTAAGAGGGCGCAGGCAACTGACCCGCAGCCCATGATGACCGGCTAACTTCGCACACCAGGCTGGGTGATATATAGGGGGAAATACCTACTTTCGGTTCCGGACACCGGCAATCCATGGCCCTTATTGGCGATGGGTTGCGTTATATCAGGCTGATGTCAAAAAGGTATTTCGCCGGTGCGCTCCGGCAGGACAAGGGCCGCCATTCCGACCGGCGGCACCCGGGACGACGCTGACTACCCCCCCTGGGTAACTGTTTTGCCCGGATTACCGGCCGCCTGGCTGTCGAACCAGTGCAGCGACATGGTGATGACGTCCTTGACGTCGCTGCGCGGGTGGCGGGGATCCTTGGGACCCAATTGATCAGTGACGTCGTCGACAGTGGACTCTTCGGGCTCAGCGGTGTCGATCACGAACTCCAGTACCCGGCGGTCTTGCGAGACCAGCGTGCCGCTGTAGAGGTTGTCGTCCAGCACGCCGAAAAACGAGACCACCGACCGGTCGAGATCCACGCCGTGCCGGCGCAGGGTGTCCGGGATGGCCGGATGTGGCACGTCCCCCTGACGCATGCGGAGAGTGCACTCCTGCACTTTCTCGAAAACCTGTCGTTCGGCCTGCCTGGCGAAGTCCATGTGCGCTCCGGATGTGTTGCCTCGTGCAATCGGTGCCGATTCTAGGAAACCGGTGGCGGGTTGCCTACCGGCAACCTACCAGTGGATACCTTTCATCACGGCGGTGAACGCAACCTGCTCGGCTGTGGCCTCGTGTTTTGCCTCGTTCTTCTGGCCCAGTGCCGCCTGGGAGTCCGGAAACATCTTGAAGCCGGTGTTCATGACAATCTCGCTCACTTTCGGCGCGACGAAATGCATGACCTGCAGGAAGATGCCGAGCCGGGTGGCGATGCGCTTGGGCCGGTGCAGGATGGCGTCGCAGACCATGTCGGCGGCTTCCTCCGGGGAAATCGTCGGCACGTGCTCGTAGATCTTCGTCGGCGCGATCATCGGCGTCTTCACCAGTGGCATGTTGATCGTCGTGAAGTGGATGTCCTCGTCGGAAAACTCGGCGGCCGCGCAGCGCGTGAATGAATCGAGTGCGCTCTTCGAGGCGACGTAGGCGGAAAAGCGCGGGGCATTGGTGAGTACGCCGATGGAGGAAATGTTGACGATGTGCCCGCTCTTGCGCTCCTGCATGGACGGCAGGAACCCCATGATCAGGCGCAGTGCACCGAAATAGTTGAGCTGCATCGTGCGTTCGAAGTCGTGAAAACGGTCGTACGCGTGCGATACCGCACGGCGGATGGAGCGTCCGG
>JBKHWN010000071.1:0-9855 GCA_046566505.1 Gammaproteobacteria bacterium | reverse complement strand
TGGCAGCGTTCAACATCGTATCCAGCCTGGTCATGGTGGTGACCGACAAGAAGGGCGATATCGCCATCCTGCGTACGCTGGGTGCGAGCCCGGGCGAAATCATGCGGATATTCATGGTCCAGGGCGTACTGATCGGCGTGGTCGGCACGGCGGTGGGCGTGGTGCTGGGTGTGTGCCTGGCGTTGACCATCAGCGACATCGTTGGCTGGTTCGAGCAGGTGTCAGGAGCGCACCTGTTCGATGCCTACTTCGTGAATTTCCTGCCTTCGGAACTGCGTTGGAGCGATGTGGCGCGGGTAGCTGCGATTGCCTTCGCCCTGGGCTTTGCGGCAACGATCTACCCGGCACTGCGTGCTGCGTCGATCGCGCCGGCAGAGGCGCTGCGCTATGAGTGATTGCGTTCTGCGTGCAAGTGCGCTGGTCAAGCACTACACCGAGGGGCCGGCGAAGGTCGAAGTGCTGCGCGGCCTGGAACTTGAGATCATGCGCGGCGAAATCGTCGCCGTTATCGGTGCTTCCGGCGCGGGCAAGAGTACGTTGCTCAACTTGCTGGGCGGGCTGGATGGACCTACCGCCGGGACCGTCGAGGTCATGGGGAAATTGTTGTCCGGGCTGGACGAGAAGGCCCGCGGCCGGTTGCGCAACCGGGCAATCGGCTTCGTATACCAGTTTCATCATCTGCTGCCCGAATTCACGGCCCGCGAGAACGTGGCCATGCCGTTGCTGATCGGTGGTGTGTCGCCGGGTGAAGCCAGGCGCCGTGCGGACGAATTGTTGACGCGCGTCGGTCTTGCGGAGCGTATCAGCCACAAGCCCGCCGAGTTGTCGGGCGGGGAGCGCCAGCGGGTTGCGATCGCGCGCGCCCTGGTGACCAGTCCGGCGGTGGTCCTGGCCGATGAGCCGACGGGCAATCTCGACCGGCGTACCGCGGCGGATATTCAGGACATGATGATGGCCCTGAACAAGGATCTGGCGACCAGTTTCCTGTTGGTGACGCATGACACGGCGCTGGCAGCGCGTTGTCATCGTGTACTCGAGTTGCGGGACGGTCGCCTGCAGCCGCCTGCTCAGCGTTTGTCCGGATCCTGATTCACCGCGTCCAGCCGTTTCCTGGTCCGGATTCGCCACTGCCGTTCGGTGTGCGCGCGCCAGATCCGGTGGATGCCGAACCAGCCTGCCGCCGCCAGCGCCAGCCCCAGCACCGTGGACCCCAGCAGCATCGGCACATAGATGTGTGCGAAGTTCGTGACGACGGTGTTCCAGACGGATTCCAGCGAGCTGTCATCGAGTTGCCAGGATGGCGGCTTGCCGAGCAGGAAGGAGCCGAACCGGTAGGTGCCATACCAGACCGGCACTGCTGTCAGCGGGTTTGTGAGCCATACGAGGGCGATCGTGATCGGCATGTTTGCCCGGAAGAAAATGGCAAGCAGCCCGGCGGGGAACATCTGGAACGGAATCGGCAGCAGTGAGCAGAAAATGCCGATGAATGCACCGTTTGCCACGCAGCGACGATTGAGGTGCCACAGGTTGGGATCCGCCAGCCGCGCGCCGAAAACCCGCAGGTGCTTGTGCTCCCGCAGGCGCGTCGGGTCGGGCAGGTATTTCTTCAATAACTTGCGTGGCATCGGGTGGATGACGCACAGCGGGGTGGCTGAAGGCGCGGCTATTATGCCTGCTGCCTGCGGATAGCCACACATGATGACGATCATCATCGCGCAGGAATTCCCGGAAGCACGGAATGCTGACCCCGCTAGCCCTTGGCCTGGTTGCCGGCACTGCCAGCCTGGTTTTCCTGGCCGGCTTGCCGGACGCTGCCGCGTTGGGTGTCTGCCTGCTCCTCGTGACGGGTTCGCTGCTGGCGGGCTGGCGTTGGCTGGCTCCGTCCACCCGGCAATGCCTGATCGCCACGAGCGGGTTCGTGATCGGACTGTGGTGGGGGGCATGGACGGCGAGTGCCCTGCTGGCGTCAAGGCTGCCGCCGGACCACGACGGGCAGGACGTCCTGCTCACGGTGGAGGTGTTGTCCATGCGGCAGCATGCGGATGGCAGTGCGAGCTGGACGGTAGCGGCAGAGTCCCTGCCCTGGGCTGAGGGCTGTCGGCTGCCCGGCTGGCATTGCCGCCTGCGCGTCGGCAGTTGGCAGCCGATGCCGCTGTCGCCGGGCGAACGGTGGCAACTGCAGGTGCGCCTGAAGCGCCCGCATGCCCCGCAGAACGAAGGCGGTGCCGACTTCGAACGCTTCCTGTTCGGGGAGCGGGTGGTGGCGACCGGCAGCATCCGGGAGTCGGCCGAAAACAAACTGCTGGAGCCCGCCAAAGGGTTCGCCGCCTGGCGCGCCTACCTGCTGGCCGCCTCCTTGCCGCTGGTGGGTGACGGCCCTGGTGATGTGTCGTCGGATGAGGCGGAGCTGTTCGGGCGGGCCGTGCTCCCGGCGCTGGTGGTCGATGAACGCAGCCTGATGGCCACGCCGCAGTGGCGGGTGCTGGCGGATACCGGCACGGCTCACCTGGTGGCCATTTCCGGGCTTCACGTGGCGCTGTTGTGGGGTGCGGTGATCTGGATATTTGCCCTTGCCCGCCGGCACCGGGTGGCGAGAGTGCGCTATCAGCATTCGGCGCTACTGGTGGCCCTGTCGGCGGCATTTGTTTATGCCGCAATCGCGGGCATGCCGTTACCGGCACAACGTGCGGTGGTGATGCTGGCCGTGGCGACGGCATTCCTGTTGGCAGGCGGGGCGGTTCCCGGCTGGCGCATCTGGCTGGCAGCGGCTGCCGTTGTGCTGCTGATTGACCCGCTGGCCGTGCATGCGGCCGGTTTCTGGCTCAGTTTCGGCGCTGTCGGGCTGTTGTTGTTGCTGCATGACGTGCATCGTCGCCGGCACCGACCGGAGACCTGGACGAACCGCATCCTGGTGCCGGTGATGGCTACGGTTCATGCTCAGTGGTTGCTGACGGTCCTGCTGGCACCCTTGTTGCTGGCCTTGTTCGGTACGGCGAGCGTCAGCAGCGTGCTGGCCAATCTGCCGGCGATTCCCTGGGTAAACCTGTTGGCCCTGCCGCCGGCACTGGTCGGCATGCTGCTCGCGCCGCTGTGGCCGGCCGCGGCCGATCCACTCATAGACCTTGCGGTCGGCGCGCTGGCCCTGTTGTGGCACTGGTTGCTGTGGGTGGACTCGCTGGCCTGGTTGCGGCCGGTTGCCATGCATGGCGCGACGATCCCGGGGCTCTGGGCGCTGGCCGTGGCGTTGCCTGTCCTGTTGCTGTCGCGTGCATGGCCGGTACGCCTGGCGATGGTGGCCGTTGCCGTGCTGGCATGGCCCGTGGCCCCGGTGATCCCGGGCGGGCAGGCCGATGTCTGTGTTTTTGATGTCGGACAGGGGCTGGCGGTGGGCGTGCGGACCGCCGGGCATGCCGTGCTGTACGACACGGGGCCGGGCAGGGGGGCTGAAGCGGACGCTGCCGGGACAACCGTAGTGCCAGCGCTGCGCGCCTGGGGCGTGGCGAAACTGGACATCCTGGTGGTCAGCCACGATGACCCCCAGCACGCCGGCGCCGTCGCCCCGGTGGTGAGGGCTTTCGCCCCGAGGCTGCGAATATCCGGCGACCTGCGCGCGCTGCCAGATGGGGCGGGAAGTCGCTGTGACCGGGATCGGGACTGGCAACTGGACGGGGTGAGGCTGAGGCTGATTGCCGGCGACCTCGATGGCCCGGCGAACGACCGATCCTGTGTGCTGCAGGTCGATGCCGGTGGCCGGCGACTCCTGGTTCCCGGAGACATCGGGCGCAGGCGCGAACTGGCCTTGTCCGCAGCATATGGCGATGCGCTTCGTTCCGACGTGCTGGTTGCCGGCAACCACGGCGGCAAGTCTTCCAGCAGTGCGACGTTCCTGGCGCGCGTCTCGCCACAACTGCTGGTGTCATCCAGTGGGTACCTCAACCGCCACGGACATCCGCACCCCGAGGTGCGGGCGTTGGCAGGGGCGCTGGGCGCGCAAATGCTGGCCACCCCGGAGACCGGCGCACTCTGTTTTCGTCTGGGGCCGGACGGCATCGTGACCACCCGGCAACGACAGGCCGGTGCGCGGCATTGGCATTTCTGAAGCGGTGGACGGGCCGGCCGCTGTGCTAAATTACGCGGCGTTCAAAAACCCGGGAGTGCAGTACTCGTGCTGGAAATCATCAAGGCCGGTGGCTGGGTCATGTGGCCCATCCTCGCCGGCTCGGTCATTGCGCTGGGCATCATCATCGAACGGTTCTGGACGCTGCGTGCCGCGCGCATTGCGCCCGCCGGGCTGGCTTCCCGCGTCTGGCAACAGATTCGCGACGGCAAGTTCAACCGTGAACAACTGAAGGCGCTGCGCGAGAACTCGCCGTTGGGCTTCATCCTTGCCGCCGGCATCGGCAACGCCCGCCAGGGGCGGGACGTGATCAAGGACAGCATCGAGGATGCCGGCCGCCATGTCATCCATGAGATGGAGCGCTTCCTCAGCACACTGGGCACCGTTGCCGCCTTGTCCCCGCTGCTCGGGTTGCTGGGCACGGTGCTGGGCATGATCGAAGTGTTCAACGTGATCGCCCTGCAGGGCAGCGGTGAGCCGTCGGCACTGGCGCATGGCATCTCGATGGCGCTCATCACCACGGCAACCGGCCTGGTCGTGGCGATCCCCGCCCTGTTTTTCCACCGCTGGTTCACCCGCCGCATTGACGAACTCACGGTGGCGATGGAGCAGGAAGCCATACGGCTGGTTGACGCACTCACTGCCGAGCGTGTCGCTGTCGCCGTGCAGGACGCACCGTGAAATTCCGGACACGAAAGCGTGACGACGTCACGCTGGACATGACGCCGCTGATCGATGCGGTGTTCCTGCTGCTGATCTTCTTTGCCGTTGCCACGACGTTCACGCGGGAGACGCGGCTGGGGATCGACTTGCCGGAGGCCAGCGGCCAGCCGCCGGTGGCGGTCAAGGAGTCGGTCGAGGTGTCGGTGTCGGCCAACGGGGAATACGCCGTGAATGGCCAGCCATTGATCGACAGCGAGCGCAAAACGCTGCGCGCAGCCATTTCTGCTGCCGTTGCCGGCAACAAGGAGCGGCCGTTCTTCCTGACTGCTGATGCCAAGGCGACACACCAGTCGGTGGTGACGGTGATGGACATTGCCGGTGAGCTGGGTGTCGTCAACGTAAGCATCGTCACGCGGGAGCCTGCTCCCTGATGAGCGAGCCGGCAGCCGGCGCAGACGGTGTGCAAACCTACCGACGGCTGTTGCGCTATACGGGCCGCTACTGGGTCGCGTTCGCTGCGGGCATCGGCGGTTACCTGTTGTTCGCGGGCATGGAAGCCGCTGCCGCGAAATTCACCGGTTATGTCATCGATGCGATCCGCAGTGGTGAGGGCGTCGTGGTCAGCGAGAGCGACCGCCTGCTGATCCCGCTGGCGATGGTCGGCTTGTTTGTTGGCCGGGGTGTCGGCTCATTCATCGGCGAGTACGGCATTTCCTATGCGGCGCGCCATGTGGTGTACGCACTGCGCACCGAAATGTTCGAGCGCCTGCTGACCTTGCCGCTGGGTTTCTACACGTCGCAAACGGCCGGGCACCTGGTGGCTCGCCTGACCTACAACGTCGAGCAGGTCACCGGTGCGGCCACGGAATCGATCAAGGTGTTGTTCAAGGAGGGCCTGACCGTCCTGGCGTTGATGACATTCCTGTTCTGGCAGAACTGGCGGCTGACGCTGATCATCATCGTCGTGCTGCCGATCATTGCCCTGCTGGTGCGCTTTGCCAGCCGGCGTTTCAGGCTTCTGAGCCACCGGCTTCAGAACTCGGTCGGCGAAGTGACACACGTCGCGGCAGAAGCCATCAACGGCGTGCAGGTCGTCAAGGTGTTCGGTGGTGAAGGTTTCGAGCGGAAGCGATTCGAGACCGTCAGTCGCTACAACCTGCAGCAAAGCCTGAAGATGGTCGTGACAAACGCCGTGAACACGCCGGCGGTCCAGATCGTGCTGTCGATCCCGCTGGGCATCATCATCTGGCTGGCGCTGAAGCCGGAGATCATGGGCAACATGACGGCCGGCGATTTCATCGCCTACATCACCGCACTGGGCATCCTGGTCAAGCCGGCGCGGACGCTGACCGCCGTCAACGAGAAAATCCAGCGTGGCGTTGCCGCAGCAGAAGGTATTTTCGAGTTGATTGATGCCGAGCCGGAGCCGGACGAGGGACGACACGATCCCGAGCGCGTGCGTGGCGAGATCGAGTTCAACGATGTCTGTTTCCGCTATCCGGGGCAGTCGGAAGACGTGCTCAGGAATGTCTCCTTCCGCGTTGCTCCCGGGCAGACCGTGGCGCTGGTGGGTCGGTCCGGTGGCGGCAAGTCGACGCTGGTCAGCCTGATACCACGTTTTTTCGCGCCGACTGCCGGCGAGGTCAGGCTCGATGGCGTTCCGTTGTCTGAATACCGGTTGTCGGCGTTGCGCCGGCAGATGTCCGTTGTCTACCAGCGCGTCGTGCTGTTCGACGACACCATTGCCGGCAACATTGCCTATGGCGACATGGCGGGCATGCCGACGGAAAAAATTGTTGCAGCGGCGGAGTCCGCCAATGCGAGCGGGTTCATCGCCCGGCTGCCGCAGGGGTATGAGACGCGCGTTGGCCAGGACGGCATGCAGTTGTCAGGTGGGCAGCGCCAGCGCATCGCCATCGCCCGTGCGCTGCTCAAGAACGCGCCAATCCTGATCCTCGACGAGGCGACCAGTGCGCTGGATACCGAGTCCGAGCAGCATATCCAGCAGGCGCTGGAAAAACTGATGAAGGATCGCACGACGTTCGTCATCGCCCACCGCCTGTCAACCATCGAGCATGCCGACCTCATCCTGGTCATCGATGAAGGCTGCATCGTGGAGCAGGGCACGCATGCTTCCCTGCTGGCTGGCGGTGGCCACTATGCCCGCCTGCATCGCCACCAGTTCAGCGACGTTCAGCAGGAGGGTTGAGGCGGTGCGTGCCCGCTTCGAGCGCTGGTTGCTTGCGCACTGGTATGGGTCGCCGGGCGTCCTCTGCCTGTTGTGGCCTCTCGAATTGCTGGTCCGCACCGTTGCAAGGTTGCGTGTGCGGCGTATCCGTCGTGACCCGCCGGTGCCGGTCATTGTCGTCGGCAACCTCGCGGTGGGTGGCAGTGGCAAGACGCCGCTGGTGATCTGGCTGGCCGAGGAGATGCAGGCCCGGGGGTTTCGCGTGGGCATCGTGTCGCGCGGATACGGCGGCACAGGCCCGTTTCCCTTGGTCGTCGGTGCTAAGACCGATCCGGTTGCCTGTGGTGACGAGCCGGCATTGATCGCGCGGCGCACCGGCTTGCCGGTGGTGGTCGGGCCGGATCGTGTTGCGGCACTG
Organism: Gammaproteobacteria bacterium; assembly: GCA_046566505.1. Taxonomy (GTDB): domain Bacteria; phylum Pseudomonadota; class Gammaproteobacteria; order Pseudomonadales; family JADFDG01; genus JADFDG01. Next base: position 2,469 of record JBKHWN010000071.1, on the reverse strand, counting down.
TTGCTGCTGGTTGAGCAGGGTGTCGATGTTGTTGTCAGCGACGATGGGTTGCAGCACGTTGCGTTGCCGCGCACGGTCGAGATCGTCGTGGTGGACGCGCAGCGCGGGCACGGCAACGGGCATTGCCTGCCGGTCGGGCCCCTGCGCGAGCCGCTGTCCCGGCTGCGCACGGTGGATTTCGTTGTCAGCAATGGCGATGAATTGGCTGGCAGCGTGCCCATGGGGTTGCTGCCCCGGATTTTTCGCCGGGTGGATGATCCGCGGATCGAGCTGTCGCCGGATGCATTCATGGCACGCCATGGTGCGCGCGTGTCGGCCGTTGCGGGAATCGGCAACCCGTCGCGATTCTTCGACACGTTGCGACGGCTTGGCTATGCGCCGGTGGAACATCCGTTTCCCGACCATCATCGTTACCGCGCTGACGACCTTGCATTGCCCTCGCCGGTGGTGATGACGTCGAAGGACGCCGTCAAGTGCGCCGGGCTGGTCGGTGCCGATTCCTGGTATCTCGATATTGCGGTGGAGCTGCCAGCGGATTTCCTGCCCGCCCTGTTGCGCCGCGCCGGACTGGAGGATGTGGCATGAGTTTTGTTGTGGTGATTCCTGCGCGCTATGCGTCCAGCCGGTTGCCCGGCAAGCCGCTGGCAGACATCGGCGGCATGACCATGATCGAGCGGGTCTGGCGGCAGGCCGCGCAGAGCGCGGCGCGCGAGGTGGTTGTCGCCACCGACGACGAGCGGGTCGCCGGTGCCGTCCGTGCCTTCGGCGGAACGGTGTGCATGACGGCTGCCGAACATCCCTCGGGCACGGATCGCATCGAGGAGGTCGCGCGGAAAATGGGGTATGCGGACGACGATATCATCGTCAATGTACAGGGCGATGAACCGCTTATCCCGCCGGTGAACATCGACCAGGTTGCAGCCAACCTGGCGAAAAATCCGGCATGCAGTGCGTCGACACTCTGCGAGGAAATCGCAGTGCCGGCTGATGTGTTCAACCCGAATATCGTCAAGGTCGTCATGCGTGAGGATGGCGTGGCCTTGTATTTTTCGCGTGCAGCGATCCCCTGGGATCGTGATGGTTACGCGAAATTGCCGGCAGGTGCCCAGCCCTCCGTCGTGCAGAACGTTTATCACCGCCATATCGGCATCTATGCCTATCGTGTGTCCTTGCTGAAGGAGTTCGTCGGCTGGGGCGCGAGTCCTCTGGAGAGCATCGAGGCACTGGAACAGTTGCGCATACTCTGGAAGGGCCGGCTCATGCATGTGGCGGAGGCCGCATGCAACGCACCCGGGGGCGTCGATACCGCCGAGGACCTCGAGCGCGTGCGCAGGCATTTCGGGGTCGGTTGATGGTCTGGCGACTGGATCTGCCGGTAGACGCCGCCGGAGGAACGTTTGTCAGCCTGCAGGAGCGCATGCCGTGATACAGGTCGTCGAACATGCGGAACTGTTGCGCCTGAACACGTTTGGCGTGCCGGGATACGCCCGTTTCCTGGCGACCGTGCATTCCGTTGCTGAACTTCAGGGGTTGCTTGGTGATCCCGCCTACGCGGGTATTCCGCGGCGTGTTCTGGGTGGCGGCAGCAATATCGTCCTTGGCAGTGATGAAGTGAATGCCCTGGTCATCCATTTGGCCTTTGATGGCTGGCGTGTTGCAGAGCAGGCAGGAACCTCGGTTCTGGTCGAGGTGGATGCGGGCATGAACTGGCATGCACTGGTTGCCGGTTGTGTCGAGGCCGGTTATGGCGGCATCGAGAACCTCGCGCTGATTCCCGGACTGGCGGGTGCAGCCCCGGTGCAGAATATCGGTGCCTATGGCGTGGAAGTCGCATCCTGCATCGAGCGTGTCGACGCCGTGCGGCTGGATAATGGCGAGCCAGTTTCCTACACCCGCGAACAATGCCGGTTTTCATATCGCGACAGCATTTTCAAGCATGAGGCGTCAGGTGTCGCGATTGTTTCCGTGCGGCTGCGTCTCGATACCTCGGCTTCACTTTCGCTCGACTACCGTGACCTGCGCGATGAGCTCGCGGCACTAGGTGACCCCGAGCCGAGCCGCGAGCTGGTCTTCCGTATGGTGTGCGACATCCGGCGTCGGAAGTTGCCGGACCCGGCCGTGTTGGGGAACGCAGGCAGCTTTTTCAGGAATCCGGTCGTCGACAAGATGCAGTTTGAAGAACTGGCGATGCGCTTCCCGGGGATTGTTGGCTATCCGCAGCCGGATGGCCGGGTGAAGGTGGCGGCGGGCTGGCTGATCGAGCATGCCGGCTGGAAAGGTTTTCGTGATGGCCCGGTGGGCGTTCACGAGCGGCAGGCACTGGTGCTCGTGAACCATGGGCAGGCGCGAGGCAGCGAGGTGCTGGCGTTGGCGCAGCGGATTGCGGGCGATATTTTCCGGCGGTTCGGCGTAACGCTGTCCATCGAGCCGGCCGTCTGGTAGCGCGGCGGGCATGAAAAAGGCGGGTAT
>JBKHWN010000070.1:0-10948 GCA_046566505.1 Gammaproteobacteria bacterium | reverse complement strand
CGCCGGGCAGGTTGCCGAACAGCCGCGCCATCGCCTTGAGCAGGTTTTCCGCGACCGAGGATTTTTCCAGCGTCACGCCCATCAGCACGAACAGCGGCACCGCGAGCAGCGTCGCGTTGTTCATCGTGCCGTAGATGCGCGAGGGCAGCGCGTGCAGGTAGGCCGGATCGAAGGCGCCGGTGAGCACGCCGATCCCGGCGAAGGCCAGCGAGGCGCCGCCGAGCGTCAGCGCCACCGGGTAGCCGAGCATCAGCGCCGCGCAGATGACGACCAGCAACAACAACGCCAGTTCGCCGTGCATCAGAGTTCACCCGCCTCGTGGTGCTGCGGTTCCGGATGCAGTTCCGGGTGGCGACCAGAGAGGAAGGCGAGGTTGCGCGCCAGTTCCGCCAGCCCCTGCAGCACCAGCAGCGCCGGCATGGCGAGCAGCAGCGTCTTCAGCAGGTAGACGAAGGGCAGGCCGCCGTCGGCCGAGGTCTCGCCGATGCGCCAGCTGGCCAGCACGTAGTCCCAGCTCATGACGGCGATGAAGCCGGCCACCGGCAGCAGGAACAGCAGCGTGCCGGCAATGTCGACCAGCGCGCGCCGTTTCGCCGGCCAGCGGTTGTAGAGGATGTCCACGCGCACATGCGCGTTGTGTTTCAGCGTGTAGGCCGCGCCGAGCATGAACAGCGCCGCGTGCAGGTAGATGACGCTGTCCTGCAGCACATTGGCGCCGATGCCGAAGGCATAGCGCAGCACCACCACGGCAACGGTCAGCACCATCATCAGCGGCAGCACCCAGGCCAGCAGGCGGCCGAGTCGTTCGTTGAGCGCGTCGATGGCGCGGGCAAAGGCCAGCATTTGCAAAAAGTCCCCGGTGCAGTGCCCGCCGCGACGGAGGCGGGCGCCGGCGATTATAGGGGCAAGGCGCCGGCTGGCCGCCCCTGATCGCCCGCCGCCGACCGAAGGGCCGCGAACGTGCCGGTGCAAAGCAGGCGCGAAGGCGGTGCGCGCCTAGCGGCCGTCGCCGGCCGGCGGGAACCAGTGCTGCGTGCGGTTGGCGAAGGCCACCAGCGACAGCATCACCGGCACTTCCACCAGCACGCCGACCACCGTCACCAGCGCGGCGCCGGAATTGAGCCCGAACAGGCCGATGGCCACCGCCACCGCCAGCTCGAAGAAGTTCGAGGTGCCGATCAGCGCGCAGGGCGCGGCGACGTTGAACGGCACTTTCCACGCCCGTGCCGCCGCATAGGCCAGCGCGAAGATGCCGTAGGACTGGATCAGCAGCGGCACGGCGATCAGCGCGATCAGCAGCGGCTGGTCCAGGATCACCCGGCCCTGGAAACCGAACAGCAGCACCACGGTCGCCAGCAGGCCGAGGATCGACAGCGGTTTCACGCGGTGGTTGAAGCGTGCCACCGCCGCTTCGGCACCGCCGTTCGGCTTGAGCCCGGCGGTCAGCCAGGTGCGCGTGAGCAACCCGGCCGCGAGCGGGATCACCACGTACAGCAGCACCGACAGCACCAGCGTGTCCCAAGGCACGGCGATGTCGGTGACGCCCAGCAGCAGGGCGACGAGCGGCGCGAAGGCAAAGACCATGATCACGTCGTTGAGCGCCACCTGGGTCAGCGTGTAGGTGGCGTCGCCGCGTGTCAGTTGCGACCAGACGAACACCATTGCCGTGCAGGGCGCGGCGCCGAGCAGGATCAGCCCGGCGATGTACTGCCCGGTGTTCGCCGGATCGATGAAATCCGCGAACAGGAATTCGAAGAACAACACGCCGAGCAGCGCCATGGTGAACGGCTTGATGAGCCAGTTGACGACCAGCGTGATGACCAGGCCCTTCGGTCGCTCATGGATGCGCTTCAGGCTGGAGAAATCCACCGCCACCATCATCGGGTAGACCATGAACCAGATCAGCACCGCGACCACGAAGTTGACCGAGCCGTACTCCAGCGCCGCGAGCGCGGAAAATACGCCGGGCAACAGCGAACCGAGCGCGATGCCGGCGACGATGCACAGCGCGACCCACAGCGAGAGATAGCGTTCGAACAGGGACATCGGGTATCTCCGGTATGCCGTGGCGGGTGCCGCGGGCGATCAGTGAGCAGGCAGTCAATTCAGCGGACGTCGCGGCCGATGCGGTCCAGCCCGGATTGCAGTCGCGCGCGATCGCCGAGCACCTCTGCGGGCAGCGCGAGGAACGCCTCGATGCGCGCGCGCAGGATGCGGTAGGCGGTCATGAACGCGGCGTCGACTTCCTCGTCGCTGCCGGTCGCATGCGCCGGGTCCTCGACGCCCCAGTGCGTGCGCAGCACCGGGCCGAGATACGCCGGGCAGGTCTCGCCGGCCGCGCTGCCGCAGACGGTGATCACGATGTCCGGCGTCACCGGCAGCGCGTCCCAGGACTTGCTGTGGCAGCCCGCGGTGGCGATGCCTTCGCGCGCCAGCAGCGCCAGCGAACGCGGGTGCACGTAACCGGCCGGCTTGCTGCCCGCGCTGAGCGCGCGCAGGCCGGCCGGCGCCAGGTGGTTGAACGTCGCCTCGGCGAGGATCGAGCGGCAGGAGTTGCCGGTGCACAGGAACAGGATGTTCATGGTTGGCGCGATTTCCGGGAAAGGGTGGCGGGTGAGGCTTGTTTCACGCGTCGGCGTGGCGCGGCCGACGGTGCGCAACGCGCCGTCTTTGGCGCGGCCGGCACGCCGCACTGCCCCGGCTGGCCGCCACAGCACTCGTCGGTGAGGTAGCCGACCAGTGCATTCATGCGTTCCAGGTGCGCGCGGTAGCGCTGATAGCGGCCCTCGGCGACCACCGTCAGCAATTGCGCCTGCACCAGGTTCTTCAGGTGGAAGGACAGCGCGCTCGGCGCGACGGACAGCGCCTCGGCGATCTCGCCGGCAACCAGCCCGTCCGGCGCGTGGCGCAGCAGCAGCCGGTAGATGTCCAGGCGCACCCCGGCGGAGAGGGCGGCAAACATGGCGGTGGCATCAGCCGAGAGCATGGGGTTTCCCGTCGCTTTCGTTTCGTTGTTTCAACGGATATTGAAATGACCGGCCGCACTATAGGCACCGCCACGCCGCCGGGCAAGCCGTGGCTTGCCGTCGCAGCCACCGGGTGCGCCTGTCATACGCCTGTCACAAGCCCCGACCAGAATGCGCCCCGTACGAGCCGAACGGAGTCCGTCCGCGGCGAGTCCAGTCCCTCACAGGAGCGTTGTCATGAAACTGAAAAAACTGCTTATCGCCGCCGCCGTGTCGGTCGGTGTCACCGCTGCCCCGCTGGCCATGGCCGCCGGCGTCGACCCCGCGCTGCCGACCTACAAGAAGGTCTCCGGCGTGTCCGGCAACCTGTCGTCGGTGGGTTCCGACTCGCTGGCCAACCTGATGACGTTCTGGGCCGAGGACTTCAAGAAGCAGTACCCGAACGTGAACATCCAGATCCAGGCCGCCGGTTCGTCGACCGCGCCGCCGGCGATCACCGAGGGCACCGCCAACCTGGGCCCGATGTCGCGCGCCATGAAGGAAACCGAAATCGCCGCCTTCGAGAAGAAGCACGGCCACAAGCCGACCGCGGTGCCGGTCGCCATCGACGCACTGGCGGTGTTCGTCCACAAGGACAACCCCATCAAGGGCCTGACCATCGCCCAGGTCGATGCCATCTTCTCGGCCACCCGCAAGTGCGGCGCGCCGGCGGACATCACCAACTGGGGCCAGGTCGGCCTCGGCGGTGCCTTCGAGAAGCGTGACATCCAGCTGTTCGGCCGCAACTCGGTGTCCGGCACCTACGGCTACTTCAAGGAAAACGCGCTGTGCAAGGGTGACTTCAAGTCCAACGTGAACGAGCAGCCGGGTTCCGCCTCGGTGGTGCAGTCGGTGTCCACCGGCATCAACGCCATCGGCTACTCGGGCATCGGCTACGTCACCTCCGGCGTCAAGGCTGTGCCGCTGGCCAAGAAGGACGGCGACGCCTTCCACCCGGCGACCCCGGACGAAGCCGTCAAGGGCACCTACCCGCTGTCGCGCTTCCTCTACGTGTACGTGAACAAGGCGCCGAACAAGCCGCTCAACCCGCTGGAAGCCGAGTTCGTGAAGCTGGTGCTGTCCAAGCAGGGCCAGGAGACGGTGCTCAAGGACGGTTACGTCCCGCTGCCCAAGCGCGTGGCCGACAAGACGCTGGCCGAGCTGGGCCTCTGAACCACTGACCGGAAAGGGAAACCTGGCGCGACGGATCGCGCCAGCGAAGGATCGCAGGGGGTGCGGGACGAACAGTCCGCACCCCTTTTTTTCGCCCCCCGCCCGGTGCCGGCCGGCTATCGCCGCGGCGGGGCGGCTGTCATGCAACCGTCATAAACGCCCCCCAGAATCGCCGCCATGAACCAGACAGCCCCAGCTCCATCCACCCTGTCGATGCTCACGGCCAGCCAGTCCGCGCGCCTGCGCCGGCGGCGCCAGCTCAAGGAGTGGCTCGCCCGTGGCGGGATCATGCTCGGCGGCGTCGGCGTCATCGCCGCCGTCGCGCTGATCTTTTTCTACCTGCTGTGGGAGGTCGCGCCGCTGTTCGGCGAGCCGAAGGTCGAGCCGCAGACGGCCTACACGCTGCCGGCCGCCGCCGCCGGCACGGCACTGTTCACCGCGATCGAGGAACAGAACGAGGTCGGCTTCCGCCTGCTCGCCGACGGCAGCGCACTGTTCTTCGACGCGGCCACCGGCGCTGCCGTCGACCGCCAGCGTATCGCGCATGCCGATGTCGCCGCGCTGACCCGGGTGGCGCCGAGCTCCGCCGCCGCTGAACTGCTGGCCGCCGGCTTTGCCGACGGCCGCGTGGTCGTGCTGCACGAGCAGTACCAGGCACGCTATGACGCCGACGGCACGCGCAGCATCGAGACCGCCATTTCCTACCCGTTCGGCGAAGCACCGATCGCGTTGCTGGACGGCCCGGTCAGCCGGCTGGCGGTGAGCGACGAGGGCGGCCTGCGCCTGGCTGCGCTCGGCGCCGACGGCCAGCTCGCCTTCGCCCGCTACAGCACCAGCGAAAACCTGATGACCGGCGAAGTGACCTTCAGCGAGGACGAGCGCCAGGGCACCACGCTGCCCGGCGACGTGCTCGACATCTGGTTCAACAACGACGGCCGATTCCTGTTCGTGGTCTACGCCGACGGCCGCGTCAGCGCGCTGGACACGCGCGACCTCGCGCTGCGTCCGGAGCCTGTCACCCTGGGCGACGGTGTGCGTGCCACCAGCAGCGCCATGCTGCTTGGCCAGATCTCGCTGCTGGTCGGCGATGACCGTGGCCACATCAGCCAGCTGTTCCTGGTGCGTGACGCGCAGAACAACTACCACCTCGCGAAAGTGCGCCGGCTGTCGTTGGGTGACCGGCCGATCCGCCACCTGCAGCCCGAGCAGCGGCGGAAGGCATTCGTCGCCGTCGACGAAACCGGCCGCGCCGGCCTGTTCAGCACCACCTCGCAACGACTCGCGCTGGCGTTCAGCGCTGCGCCGGAGCAGCCGGTGCAGGTCGCCGTCGCGCCGCGCGGCGACGGCATGCTGGTGATCGGCAACAACGGCGTTACGCCGTTCCACATCGATAACGAGCACCCGGACGTGTCCTGGGCGGCGTTGTGGCAGAAGATCTGGTACGAGAACTACGACGAGGAAAAGTTCATCTGGCAGTCCTCGGCCGCCAACAACGACTTCGAGCCGAAATACTCGCTGGTGCCGCTGGTGTTCGGCACGCTCAAGGCGGCGTTCTTCGCCATGCTGATGGCGATCCCGCTGGCCATCTGCGGCGCGATCTACACCGCGCACTTCATGGCGCCGGCGCTGCGCAAGGCGGTCAAGCCGACCATCGAGCTGATGGAAGCGTTGCCGACGGTCATCCTCGGTTTTCTCGCCGGCCTGTGGCTGGCGCCGATGGTTGAAGGCTCGCTGCCGGGCATCCTCGCCATGCTGTTGCTAACGCCGGTGATGGTGATCATCGCCGCCTGGGCCTGGTTCCAGTTGCCGGAACGCACCCGCCATACGGTACCGGCCGGCTTCGAGCCGCTGTTGCTGGTGCCGGTGATCGTCATCGCGATTGCCGTGCCGCTGGCGGCGTCCGACTGGATGGAAACCGTCTTCTTCGGCGGTGACATGCGCCTCTGGCTCCACGACAGCATGGGCATCCCGTTCGACCAGCGCAACGCGCTGATCATCGGCTTCGCGATGGGTTTTGCGGTGATCCCGACCATCTACTCGATCGCCGAGGATGCGCTGTTCGAAGTGCCCAAGCACCTGACCCAGGGTTCGCTCGCACTCGGCGCCACACCCTGGCAGACGGTGATGCGCGTGGTGTTGCCGACGGCATCGCCGGGCATTTTCTCGGCGGTGATGATGGGCTTCGGCCGCGCCGTCGGCGAAACCATGATCGTGCTGATGGCCACCGGCAACACGCCGGTGATGACCATGAACATCTTCGAGGGTCTGCGCACGCTGTCGGCCAACATCGCCGTCGAGATGCCGGAATCGGAAGTCGGCAGTTCGCACTTCCGCATCCTGTTCCTCGCCGCCCTGGTGCTGTTCCTGTTCACCTTCATCGTGAACACCAGCGCGGAACTGGTGCGCCAGCGCCTGCGCAAGAAGTACGGCACTCTTTGATACGGCACTCCCTGATGAACACGGGCCGGTAAAAAATCATGGCAACCCATTCAATGCGCGCCTGGTTCCGCGAAGGAACCCCCTGGATCTGGCTCAACGCCGGCGCCCTGGCCATCAGCCTGATGGCCGTGGTCGGCCTGCTCGTCTACATCCTGGCCAAGGGCATCGTCCACTTCTGGCCGCACCCGATCATGCAGGCCGACTATCGCTACGAGGACGGCCGCAGCGAGCTGGTCATCGGCGAAATTGCCGGCGAGGAAGCGGTGACCGCCGCGCGCCTGCGCGAGGCCGGCGAATGGCTGCCGGGCGAGGACATCTCGGTGACCCGCGTGCTGGCCAAGGTCGGCAACCGCGATGTCTACGGCCGCGACTTCCGCTGGCTCATCGAGCCGCGCGTCACCAACGTGCAGTTCCCGGCTGACCTGGTGGTGGTCGAGCGGCGCGAGTGGGGCAACTTCTACGGACGCGTGCAGGACGTGCGCGAGAACGGCACTGTCGTGGCCAGCGGCGAGCCCGCCTGGCCGCAACTGCGCCAGCGCCTCGACCGCGCGCTGGACCTGTTCGCCGACATCCGCCGCATCGAGAAGCACGATATCGGCCGCATCAACCGCGGTATCGAGCGCATCCGCCTGGATCGTCGACGGCTGGACCTGGACGGCGTGAAGGATGCCGCGGCCTTCGCAGCCCTCGATGCGAAAAAACAGGCACTGGACGCCGAGTACGAGGTGCTGGCCGGCAAGCTCGCGCTGCTGCACGAACAGATGGCGCGCGACAGCGTCACGCTGGTAATCGCCGACGGCGCCACGCGCGAAGTCCCGCTGGCCCGCATCGTCCATGTCGAGCGCCCCAACGCGTTGTCATTGCCCGGGAAAATCGGCCACTTTCTTGGCAAGCTGTGGGAGTTCGTCAGCGACGAGCCGCGCGAGTCGAACACCGAGGGCGGCATCTTCCCGGCCATCTTCGGCACCGTCACCATGGTGTTCCTGATGACGCTGGTGGTGACGCCGTTCGGCGTGGTCGCCGCCATCTACCTGCGCGAGTACGCCAGCCAGGGCGTGATGACGCGCACCGTGCGCATCGCGGTGAACAACCTCGCCGGCGTGCCGTCGATCGTATACGGCGTGTTCGGCCTGGGCTTCTTCGTCTATTTCCTCGGCGGCAATATCGACCGGCTGTTCTTCCCGGAGGCGGCGCCGGCACCGGTGTTCGGCACTGGTGGTCTTGGCTGGGCATCGCTCACGCTGGCGCTGCTCACCGTGCCGGTGGTGATTGTCGCCACCGAGGAAGGCCTGTCGCGCGTGCCCAAGTCGCTGCGCGAAGGCTCGCTGGCGCTCGGTGCCACCAAGGCCGAAACGCTGTGGCGCATCATCATCCCGATCGCCAGCCCCGCGATCATGACCGGCATGATCCTCGCCATCGCCCGCGCGGCGGGGGAAGTCGCGCCGCTGATGCTGGTCGGCGTGGTCAAGCTGGCGCCGTCGCTGCCGATCGACGGCAACGCGCCCTTCGTGCACCTCGACCAGAAGTTCATGCACCTGGGCTTCCACATCTACGACGTCGGCTTCCAGAGCCCCAACGTCGAGGCCGCGCGCCCGCTGGTGTTCGCCACCGCGTTCCTGCTGGTGCTGGTGATCGTCGCCCTCAACCTGCTGGCGATCACCATCCGCAACCGTCTGCGCGAAAAGAACAAGGCGCTGGAAAACTGACATGAGTGCCACGAATATGTCCCTGACCGACAACGGGAAAGCCGCCATGGAAAACCGCGAGACCAACGCCCACGCCATGGACTTCAGCGCGCTCGGCCGCGCGCCGGCCACGCGCCGCCTGGAAGACGAGGAGATCGGCCTGCGCGTGAACAGCCTCGACCTGTTCTACGGCCAGAAGCAGGCGCTGTTCGGCATCAACCTCAAGATCGCGCGCAAGGCGGTCACTGCCTTCATCGGCCCGTCCGGTTGCGGCAAGTCCACGCTGCTGCGCTGCTTCAACCGCATGAACGACCTGGTGGACGGCTGCCGGATCGAGGGCGAGATCCTCCTCGACGGCGGCAACATCTTCGACAAGGGCGTCGATGTCACCGACCTGCGTCGCCGCGTCGGCATGGTGTTCCAGAAGCCCAACCCGTTCCCGAAGACGATCTACGAGAACGTCGCCTACGGCCTGCGCCTGCAGGGCGTCAACAGCAAGCGCGTGCTCGACGAAGTGGTCGAGAAATCGCTGCGCCGTGCCGCGCTCTGGGAAGAAGTGAAGGATCGCCTGCACGAATCCGCGCTCGGCCTGTCCGGCGGCCAGCAGCAGCGGCTGGTCATCGCCCGTTCGGTCGCGGTGGAACCGGAAGTGCTGCTGCTGGACGAGCCGGCCTCGGCACTGGACCCGATCTCCACGCTGAAGATCGAGGAGCTGATCTACGAGCTCAAGGACAAGTACACCATCGTCATCGTCACCCACAACATGCAGCAGGCCGCGCGCGTGTCCGACTACACGGCCTTCATGTACATGGGCGACCTGGTGGAGTTCGGCGACACCGACACGCTGTTCACCAACCCGGCGAAAAAACAGACCGAAGACTACATCACCGGCCGCTATGGTTGAGCGGCCGGCCGGCCCAACGGGGAACACCATGAAGACCGACGACCACACCCACCACATTTCCCAGCAGTTCAACGCCGAGCTGGAAACCCTGCGCACGCACCTGCTCGAAATGGGCGGGCTGATCGAGAAACAACTGGTCGATGCCGTCGCTGCGCTGGTCGATGGCGACTCCGGCCTGGCCGGGGAAGTGCTGCGCATCGAGCCGCGGGTCAATGCGCTGGAAGTGCTGATCGATGACGAGTGCCAGCGCGTGCTCGCCAAGCGCCAGCCGGCGGCCTCCGACCTGCGCCTGATCCTCGCGGTGAGCAAATGCACCGGCGACCTGGAACGCATCGGCGACGAGTCGGCGAAGATCGCCAAGATGGCGATCAACCTGGCCGAGGAGGGCGCCAGCCCCAAGGGCTACGTCGAGACGCGGCACATCGCCAACCTGGTCCGCCGCATGGTGCATGACACGCTGGATTCGTTCGCACGCTTCGATGCCGAGAAAGCGATCGGTGTCGCGCGTTCTGACCGGGAAGTGGACATCGAGTACAAGTCCGCCACCCGCGCGCTGGTGACTTTCATGATGGAAGACCCGCGCTCGATTTCGCGCGTGCTGGCGGTGATGTGGTCGCTGCGCGCACTGGAGCGCATTGGCGACCACGCACGCAACATTGCCGAGCAGGTGATCTATCTGGTCAAGGGCAAGGACGTCCGCCACCGCCCGCTCGACGAAGTCGAGGAGCAGATCGTCCGCGCCCCGCGATAACCGGGGTTCCGCACTGTGGGCGGGTGAGCGCCGGCTGTCTCGGGGGTGAAGGTCCGGCCTCCGCTCGCTTTCGCTCGGGAGCCGGACGCATCACCCCCGGCCGCGCCGGTGCCGGGCCGGTGCCAAAACCGAACAAAAAGCCGGAGCGCCGTTGCTCTTTCGAACGGTGTCGCACGCCATCGCACCGGCGCGGCCGGGAGGGACCGTCCCCCTGACGAGCGCACAGCGAGGAATGGGGGACTCCCTCCCGAGACAGCCGGCACTCCAATGCCAGGCAAGGCACCGTCCGCCACGCACCACGCGCAGGCGTCCCCTCTCTGTCAGAATGCGCCCCCATGCGCCTGAACAAATACATTGCCGAAACCGGCCACTGCTCGCGTCGCGAGGCGGACGCGCTGATCGCGGCCGGCCGCGTCGCGGTGAACGGTGCCGTCGCCGCGCTTGGTACGCCGGTCGGGGAGGGTGACATCGTCGCCATCGACGGCCGCCCGGTCGGCGCGAAAAAGAAGCACCTGTACATCGCCTTCAACAAGCCGGTCGGCGTCACCTGCACCACCGACCGCCGCGACAGGAGCAACATCGTCGACTTCATCGGCCATCCCGAACGCATCTTCCCGGTCGGCCGCCTCGACAAGGATTCCGACGGCCTGATCCTGCTCACCAACAACGGCGACATCGTCAACGACATCCTGCGTGCCGCGCACGGCCACGAGAAGGAATACGTGGTCACCGTCGACCGGCAACTCACCGACGACTTCCTCAAGGGCATGGCCCGCGGCGTGCCGATCCTCGACACCGTGACCCGGCCGTGCAAGGTGCGCCCGGTCGACGGGCACACCTTCCGCATCATCCTCACCCAGGGCCTCAACCGGCAGATCCGCCGCATGTGCGAGCACTTCGGCTACGGCGTGCGTCGCCTGCAGCGCGTGCGCATCATGAACATCCGCCTCGGCGGCCTGAAGCAGGGCCAGTGGCGCGAACTGCGCGACGA
>JBKHWN010000069.1:0-2516 GCA_046566505.1 Gammaproteobacteria bacterium | reverse complement strand
GTCGTCGTCGGGCAACTCTGGCGGCCGGGCGGCAAACACCGTATTCGGTTCCACCGTCAGCTGATACCAGGACAGGTGGGACGGTGCCAGTGCAATTGCCTGTTGCAGATCCGCCAGCGCGTCGGCGACCGACTGGCCGGGCAGCCCGTGCATCAGGTCGATGTTGAAGTTGTCGAAACCCGCGGCGCGCGCCGCTTCTGCGGCATGGATCGCCTCGCTTCCGTCGTGGATGCGACCGAGCGCCCGCAGCCGGTCGTTGTCGAACGACTGGATGCCGATGGACAGCCGGTTGATGCCCAGTTGCCGGTAATCACGAAATTTTTTCTGCTCGACGGTGCCGGGGTTGGCTTCGAGCGTGATTTCGATATCGCTGGCAAGGTGCAGGCGCCGCTGCAGTCCGGCCAGCAGGCGGTCATACGCGGAGGCCTGGAACAGGCTCGGCGTGCCGCCCCCGATGAAGATGCTGGTGATTTTCCGGTTTTCGGCACACGGCAGGTCGATATCGAGATCGGCCAGCAGTGCGTCGATGTATGCGCCTTCCGGAAGCGCACTGTCGGCCTGGTGCGAGTTGAAGTCGCAATAGGGGCATTTGCGGACGCACCAGGGGACATGGATGTAGAGCGCAAGCGGCGGCAGCCCCGGCGTGGCTGGCCGGGTCATTCGCGTTTCAGCTCGCGGCTGTTTTCCTGTAACTGGGCGACCAGCCGCGCCAGCGCCTGCGCCCGGTGACTCACCCGATTCTTTCGTTCGGGTGGCAGTGCCGCGGCGGTACAGCCTTCATCCGGGCAAAAGAAAAGCGGGTCGTAACCAAAGCCGCCGTCGCCGGTCGGCGCGTCGACGATGCGGCCTTCCCAGGTGCCTTGTGCGACGAGCGGCACGGGATCGCCGGCGTGGCGCATGAAGACCAGCACGCAATGAAAACGCGCGGCGGCATCCTTTTCGCCCCGGGCAGCCAGCTCGCGCAGCAGCCGGGCGTTGTTTTCGGCATCGCCGGCCCCTGGGCCGGCGTAGCGCGCGCTGTAGATACCCGGTTCACCCTGCAGCGCATCGACTTCCAGCCCGGAATCGTCGGCAATGGCCGGCAGGCCCGTATGCCTGGTGGCGTTGCGCGCCTTGATGATGGCATTCTCCACGAACGTGGTTCCGGTTTCTTCGGCATCCGGCACGCCGAGGTCGCGCTGGGCAACGATGTTGAAACCGAGCGGGGCCAGCAGTTGCTGCATCTCGCGCAGTTTCCCCGCGTTTCCGGTCGCGAGCACGATACGTTGCGTCATGGCTCAGTGCCGGGTCAGCCGGTAGATGGCGATTTCGCCGAGCAGGTTGGGGATCGCCTGCATCAGCGCGCCTTCGCGGTGACGCCCGTCCGTCACCAGCCGGTCCAGGACGCGCCAGCCGTTGTCGTGGCACAGCATCTCGAAGTCACGGAAGGTGCAGAAGTGGATATTCGGCGTGTCGTACCAGTGATGCGGGAGCGACTCGGACATCGGCATGCGGCCGCGCAGCGCGAGATAGAAGCGCGGCCGCCAATGCCCGAAGTTCGGGAAGGTCACGATTGCCTCGCGCCCCACCCGCAGCATTTCGGCAATTACCAGGTGCGGGTTGTGCAGTGCCTGCAGGGCCTGGGTCATCAGCACGGTGTCGAAACTGCCGTCATCGAAATTGCGCAGCCCTTCATCGATGTTCTGTTCGATGACGTTCACGCCGCGCGCGATGCAGGAGCGTATTTTCTCCGGGTCGATTTCCAGCCCGTAGCCGGTGACCGCATGCTGTTGCGCCAGGAAGCCCAGCAGCTCACCGTCGCCGCAGCCCAGGTCGAGGACGCGTGCCTTCGGGCGTATCCAGGGCGCGATGATGTCGAGGTCAGGACGCATCGGCAGTCTCCGGAAAGCGGCCTTCGCCAGCGACACGCTGCATGTAGGCGCGGAACAGCGCCGTGTAGCGGGGGATGTCGAGCAGGAAGGAGTCGTGTCCCTGCGGCGCGTCGATCTCCGCGTAGCTGACGTTCTTCCCGTTCTTGAGCAGGGCATTGACGATTTCGCGGGACCGTTCCGGGGAAAAGCGCCAGTCGGTGGTGAACGAGGCGACGAAGAATCTTGCCTGTACGCCGGCGAGAGCCGCCACCAGGTTGTTGCCGTATTCGCGCGCCGGGTCGAAGTAATCGAGCGCCTTGGTCATGATCAGGTAGGTGTTGGCATCGAAAAACTTCGAGAACTGCTCGCCCTGGTGCCGCAGGTAGCTTTCCACCTGGAATTCGACATCGAAGCCGTAGTGGAAGGCGCCGCTCTGCAGGTCGCGGCCGAACTTCTGCTTCATGGCTTCGTCGCTCAGGTAGGTGATGTGGCCAACCATGCGCGCCAGGATCAGCCCCTGCTTGGGAAAGGTATCGTGCCGGTAGTAGTGCCCGTTGTGGAAATGCGGGTCATTGATGATGGCCTGCCGGGCGACCTCGTTGAAACCGATGTTCTGCGCGGAAAGTTTTGGCGCGGAGGCGATCACCAGCGCATGGCGTACGCGCA
>JBKHWN010000068.1:0-16136 GCA_046566505.1 Gammaproteobacteria bacterium | reverse complement strand
TAGAGCGGGTTGCCCTTGAAACTGCGGCGCATGAAGAACGCGCCGCCGCGGCGCAGGATGGGGCCGACCACCGGCATGTTCAGGTTGATGCCGGCGGCGATATGCGGCGGCACCATGCCGTGCCGGTAGACGAGGAAGGACAGCAGCAGGTAGTCGATGTGGCTGCGGTGGCAGGGCACGTAGACGATTTCGTGCGTCTTGGCGACATCGGTCAGCTTGTCGAGGTGGTTGATCTCGATGCCGGCGTAGAGCCGTTCCCAGAGCCAGTCGAGCACCAGGGACAGGAAACGGATCACCGTGTTGCTGTAGTCGGAGGCGATCTCGTTCGCGTACGTCCAGGCGGCCTCGGTGCTGTCCTCGACGGTCTGCTTCTTTTCCTCGGCATCGCGGTGGATGGCCTCGCGCACGGCCGGCGACGCGATCAGCGCGTCGACCAGGGTGCGCCGGTGGGAGAGGTCCGGGCCGATGACGGCTTCACGCTCGCGGCGGAAGTGTACGCGCAGTACGCGGCCTAACTTGCGCGCGGTGCGCTCCTCGCCGAGCTCCTCGGCGACCATCTGCCGCAGCGACACCGGGCGGCTGAACTGCACGTAGGTCTGGCGGCCGTTGACGATCACCATCAGGAATTTCTTCAGCAGGCCCTGTGCCGACCAGGTATCGGACAGCAGCACGCGGAACAGCGAGTTCTCGCGCTCGGGGCTGCGGCCCCAGTAGACCGACACCGGCACGATCTGCACGTCCGGTGATTTTTCGTCGGCCACTGCTGTCAGCAGCCGCTCGATGCGCTTGGAGATGTAGGGCACGCGGTAGCGGCCGAGGAAGAAGCCGTCGTTCTTGGTCAGGCAGAAGAAGGCGCGGTCGGCACCGGTGCCGCGCAGGCCGCTGGGGATGGTCGGCCGCGGCAGGCCCAGCCGGATGCACTCCTGGTCGACCACCAGCAGGTTGGACAGCGACTTGTCGTGCATCGCGTAGATGACCGGGCGCCGCGGGTCGATGCCCAGGGACGAAAAGTCCTGCGGCAGGCGGTGCGTGCGCACCCAGATGAACAGGAGTTTGCGCAGGATGAGCAGGAAAAGACTGTCTACACCTAGCCAACGCTTCATATTCGACGGAAGTCCTGCGGATTTCGGTTCAGATAGCCGCCCGTTCTCGTAGCGGCGCGACAGTCTAGCCAGCACGACAGCAGTCACGTGCCGGGCCTTGTCGGCAGTGCTGCACAAATTGGTAACGGTTCGTTGCCCGGCCGGTCAGGGGCCGAGTCTCTGCCTGGCCCGGGGGGCGTGGCAACAGTACCAACCGGTCACGTTTTGCGACTACCCTGTGCGCCGTCCCTGCAGGCCGACCGGAGCCCCCTTGATGAAAGCTGTCCAGCTCACCCGTTTTGGTGTCGATGGCATCACCGTCGGCGAGTGCAGGCGCCCGCTGCCCGGCCACGGCGAGGTGCTGGTGCATCTGGGCGCCGCGTCGCTGAATTTCCACGACCTGGCCACCGTGCTCGGCATGGCCAACCCGCGCATGCCGTTGCCGCGCGTGTTGCTGTCCGACGGTGCCGGCGTGGTGGCGGAGCTGGGTGCCGGCGTGACCGCGCCGCTGATCGGCACGCGGGTCAGCAGCACCTTCTTCCCGCGCTGGCAGGCCGGCGTGCCGACCCGGGCCAGGCTCGGGGAAGTCACCGCCGAACACCGTGACGGTTGCTGGGCCGAATACGTGGTGCTGCCGGCCGACGCCGTGGTGCCGGTTCCGGAACACCTCACCGACCTGGAGGCGGCGACGCTGCCCTGCGCCGCGCTGACGGCGTGGCGTGCGGTCGTGGTCGAGGCCAGGGTGAAGGCCGGTGACCGCGTGCTGCTGCAGGGCACCGGCGGCGTGTCGTTGTTCGCCCTGCAGTTCGCGAAACTGCTGGGCGCGGAAACGATCATCACCTCGAGTTCCGATGAAAAACTGGAACGGGCACGCGCACTGGGTGCCGACCATGTCATCAACTACAAGGCGACGCCGCAGTGGGGCAAGCGCGCCCGCGAGATCACCGGCGGCGAGGGTGTCGACCTGGTGGTGGAAGTCGGCGGTTCGGGCACGTTCAACGAGTCGCTGACGTCGCTCAGGATCGGCGGCCACATCAGCATGATCGGCGTGTTGACCGGTGTCGCCGATGTGATCCCGACCGCGCGGATCATGGCGTTGAACGCGACGGTCAAGGGCATCACCGTCGGCTCCCGTGACGATTTCCTGGCGATGAACCGCGCGATCGCGCAGGCGAAACTCAAGCCGGTGATCGGCCAGGTGATGTCGTTCGGGCAGGCGAAGGAATCGTTTGCGCTGATGCAGTCCGGCGGGCACTTCGGGAAGATCGCGGTCGATCTGTCCGTCTAGCCGCGCTCGCCGGCAGGCCCGTTTCCTTACGGGAGCAGGTCGTCGATGTCGCCGCGCGCCGGCGCGGGGTCGTCCGGGAAGCTGCCCAGCCCGCCCATCGGTGTGCGCACGCCGGTCGCTTCCGTCCAGATGCGGTCGGACAGGCCCACGATCACGTCCTCGGCGATGCGGTCCAGCAGGCGGTGCTCGCGGTTGAGCGAGCCGGGCCTGCTGCTGGCGAAATCACGGATCGCGCGCTTTGCCGTCTCGCTGTCGCCGCTGCTGTGTGCCGACAGTGCCCACACGACGTGGCCCAGCCGCACACCGCGGGCGGCGCCGATCCGGGCGTTCTTTTCCAGCAATGCCATGGGATTCACGCCTTCCGGCGCCATTGGCGGCAGGATGGCCCACAGCGCGGCCTGGATGCTCAGCGGCACGTTCCACCATTTGTCGTTGTCCAGACAGACCGACAGATGCGCCGCGCGCGGCGCGATGTCGCGCGGCACGCCCACCGCCTGGCCGACCTGCGCGTCATTGAGTACCGCCTGCACGCCGGCAACCAGGCCGACCAGGAACACGGTTTCATCGAAGGTGTTGCGGAATTTCTTCGGGCACTGGCCTTCCTGCAAATCACCGTAGACGGCGGTGAACCGCTGCCAGGCCTTGTACTGCCGGCGTGCTGCCACTTCGTGCATCCGTTTCTGGCGGATCCGGGCGTCCGATGCCTTCACCGTGTCCTGTTGTTGCAGGCCGCGCAGGTAGGCAAGTTCGGCGGTGAAGGCGTCGCCCTCGGCACAGACGCCGGTGGCAGTGAACAGCAGGACGGCGATGCGGTTCACGTCGGTGCCCACACCCTCGAACGAGATGGTGGCGGCAGTGAACGCCTCGGCGGCATGGCAGGCAATGACCGGGTCGTCGTCGGCCAGTGCCGCCGGCATGATCGCCTTCTCGCCGAAGCGCATTACATGGTCGCCCACGAACTTGTAGGGCGAGCAGCCGGCCAGCAGCACGCAGCAGAACGCGGCGGCAGGCAAGGCACGCAGCAGGCAATACATCCGTGTCGCGAATCGGGTCATGGGCGGTCTTTGGGTCGGCAAGGCGCCAATCTAGCACTTCATGCCGCCCGTGAATTGGCCGGGCTGCCGGGGTGGCTGGCCATCCATCGCAATTTGCCGGTCGCGACTTGCCGGTCGCAGTGGGCACGGTGGCAGTGGGGGCTTGTCGGGCCGATTTGCCCGACGATGAAAAAACCTGTCAGTTTTCTGGTGTTCCTGGTCATTGTCGCGCGCAGGCCTGCTGTTTAGCGTCGGTGCTTGTTGGCGTTGGCGCCAGGCGATCAACGCTCATCCTTTTCCCACGGTGCAACTGCATGAACATCCAGCCCATCACCACCGCGTTGTTCGAAGAGCAGCTTGAGCGCGCCCGTCGCGATTGCCGCGACCCGGTCGCCGGCCTGTTCGGCCCGGACTCGATGATGTGGGAGATCAACAAATACGCGCTGTCGGCGATGCAGGGTGCCGGGCGCGCCCTGCTGCTGCAGATCGCGCACCCCTGGATCACCAACGCCATCGATGAGCACTCGAAGACGCGCAGCGATCCGGTCGGCCGCGGCAACCGCACGTTCACGCACGTCGGGCGCATGGTGTTCGGCAGCCTGGACCAGGCGCTGGATTCGGCGCGTACCGTGTGGGCGATCCACGGACCGATCGCCGGCCGGCTGGTCGAGGGCTCGCAGGAGTCGCCGGCGGGCAGCAAGTACTACGCGCGCGAAGTGCATTCCTCGGTGTGGGTGCACGCCACGCTCTGGGACACCTCGGCGATGATGTACGAGATGTTCGTCGGCCCGCTGACGCGCGAGCAGAAGGAGCGCTACTACCAGGAGACGCGCCGCTTCGCCTGGCTGTTCGGTATCCCGGACGAGGCGTTGCCGAAGGACTGGGACGACTTCATGGCCTACAACGAGCGCATGTGGGGCAGTGACGAGCTGCAGGTGAATGCCAACACCCGGGAGCTGGCCGGTTTCCTGTTCCACCCGAAGCAGGTCTACCTGCGTGCCCTCATGAAATGGATCTCCGATGTCTCGGCGGTGACCATGCCGGAGCACCTGCGCGAGACCTACGGACTGGCCGCCGACGAGAAGACCCGTCGCCGCGTCGCGCGCATCGCGGCAGCGTTCCGCGCCTGGAACCGCCATGCGCCGGCGCACCTGGTCTACAACCCGACCTACCTGGAAGCGAAGGCCCGGCTGCGTGGCGAGCGCGCCGACTGGCTGGTGCGCGGTGCCAACCGGCTGGCCTACGGGCGTACCGAGCTGGTCGGCCCCTGAAGGAAAACGGGCATCGACGGGCGGGTTATTGCCGGCATCCCTCGCTAGAATGCAGCGGTCCCTGGAGGGCCGCTGCACATGATCACTCTCTACCAGTACGAAATCTCGCCGTTCTGCGACAAGGTCCGCCGCGTCCTGCAGGTGAAGGGCGTCGGCTACCGAGTCGAGGAAATCACGCTGCGTGACACGCTGTTCGGCCGGCTGAAAAAACTGTCCCCCGCCGCCAAGCTGCCGGTGCTGGACATCGACGGCGAGCGCATCACCGACTCCACCGACATCGTCCGTTTCCTTGAAGCCCGCTTCCCGGAGCCACGCCTGGTGCCGGTCGATCCGCGCGAGCAGGCGCTGGTGCATTTCTTCGAGGACTGGGCCGACGAGTCGCTCTATTTTTTCGAGATGCACCTGCGCTTCACGCTGCCGCACAACGCCGAGCGCTGGGTGCCGGAAGTCGCGAAGCACGACAACCCGCTGTTCCGCCGCATCGCGGCGGTTGCACTGCCGGCCGCGATGGCAAAGACCACGGCGGCCCAGGGGCTCGGGCGCAAGCCGCTGGAGGCCATCCGCCACGACCTGGACCGGCATTTCCACATGCTCAACCAGTGGCTCACCGGCCGCGAATGGCTGGTCGGCAATACGCTGACGCTCGCCGATATCGCGGTTTTCGCGCAGTTGTACTGTCTGGCCGGCGCCGCCGAGGGGCAGGACCTGCTGCGCGGTTACGAACACCTGCGGGCGTGGATGTCGCGGGTGGACCAGGCAACGGCGGGATGACGGCGGGATGACCGGAGGAAACGGGCAGTGACAGGCATCCTCATGCGTTTTGTCGTCCTTTCACTGGCCCTGATGCTGGTGGCCGGCTGCCAGGATCCGCGGGGCGACGGCTGGCAGGAGGTGAAGGCGTTGCGGGCGCAGGTCGCGACGCTGGAGAAGGAACTCGACGAGTGCCGCAACGGCCCTGACCGCCAGTTGCGTGCTGCCCGTCTGGCGCTGGAAAAGGGCGAGTACGCGCTGGCGATCAGCGCAGCACGGAACCTGCTCCGGACGCACCCGCGTGCCGCCGAAGTTGCCGAGGCGCAGGCCATCGTCGACGAGGCGGGCAAGGTGCTGGCGGCCGTCGAGGCCGAGCGCGCGGCAGCGGCAACCGCGCTCGCGCAGCAGACCGAACAGCAGCGGGCGAAGGCGATGTCGCAGATGGTCCGCCATACCGACGACGCGCAGGGCGTGACCTACTACCGGCACCGCAAGGCGCCGGAATACCTGAACGCGCGCAGCGCCCTGGTGCCTTATGTCGTGGTCGATCGCGCCGGTCGTGTCCACCTGGTGATGCGCAACGTATACGTGGCGCGGCGGGCACTGGCGCTGGAGTCGTACACCGTGGTTGCCGACGACCGGGTGTTCGAGTTCCGTGAAACCTTCCAGCAGGGCAGCGATGCGGTTTCGAGCTGGGAGTGGGCCGAGGGCGCGGTGACCGTGGGGCAGCGGGAAATGCTGGAAGCGGTGTCGAGCGCGGCCCGTGCCGTGATCCGTTACCGGGGCAGTGCCGGCACGGAAGAGCGCACGATTCCGCCAGCGGAAGGCAAGCTCATCCGTGACGTGCTCACCGCGTTCGATGCGCTGGCGGCCGCCGGACAGGAGGCGCCGGCCGGCAGCACGGACTGATCGTCATGTCGTCGTTGTCGTTATTGCCACCGCGTGGTGCCTTTTCCCTGCCGGATCAGCCCGGCGGCGGGTCGTCTGCAATCCGCTGCTGCTGCAGCCGCCACATCGCCGCGTACTTGCCGTCCTGCGCCAGCAATTGCCGGTGCGTGCCGCGCTCGACGATATGGCCCTGGTCCATGACCAGGATTTCGTCGGCATCCATCACCGTCGACAGCCGGTGGGCGATCACCAGCGTGGTGCGTCCCTGCTGGATGCGGTCGAGTTCGGCCTGGATCGCGCGCTCGGATTTCGAGTCGAGCGCCGAGGTGGCTTCGTCGAAAATCAGGATGGCGGGATTCTTCAGCAGCGCACGGGCAATGGCGACGCGCTGTTTCTCGCCGCCGGAGAGCTTCAGCCCGCGCTCGCCGACCTGCGAGTCGTAGCCTTCGGGCAGGGTGATGATGAAGTCGTGGATGTGCGCCGCCGCCGCGGTGGCCTCGACCTCAGCGTCCGTCGCGTCGACACGCCCGTAGCGGATGTTGTAGCGGATCGAATCG
Organism: Gammaproteobacteria bacterium; assembly: GCA_046566505.1. Taxonomy (GTDB): domain Bacteria; phylum Pseudomonadota; class Gammaproteobacteria; order Pseudomonadales; family JADFDG01; genus JADFDG01. The sequence continues at coordinate 9,266 of JBKHWN010000068.1, read as the reverse complement.
TTGAACAGCACGGTGTCCTGCGGAACGATGCCGGTGGCGCCGCGCACGCTGTCCTGCGTGTAGTCGCGCAGGTCGGTGCCGTCGATGGTGATGCGTCCGGCATTCACGTCGTAGAAACGGTAGAGCAGCCGGGCCAGCGTGCTCTTGCCGCTGCCTGAGTGGCCGACCACCGCGACGGTGCCGCCGGCCGGGATGGTGAAGCTCACGCCATGCAGGATTTCCCGGCGCGGGTCGTAGCTGAAGCGCACGTTCTCGAAGCGGACGACTGGCTGGCGGGTCGCCAGTACGCGCGCGTCCGGCCGGTCCTGCACGTCGCGGTGTTCGTCCAGCAATTGCCAGAGTTTCTCGATGTCGGTCAGCGACTGCTTGACCTGCCGGTACATCATGCCGAGGAAGTTCAGTGGCGCCGCCAGTTGCAGCAGGTAGGCGTTGACCAGCACCAGGTCGCCGACGGTCATCGTGCCCTCGACCACGCCGCTGGCCGCGCGCCACATCAGCGCGACGACGCCGAAGGAAACGATCGCGTTCTGGCCGATGTTGAGCGTCGCCAGCGTCTTCCAGGCGAGCACGTCCGCCTCTTCCTTGTTGCGCAGGCCGCGGTCGTAGCGCTGCGCCTCGTGTTCCTCATTGTTGAAGTACTTCACCGTCTCGTAGTTGAGCAGCGAGTCCACCGCCGAGGCGCTGGCGGCGGTGTCGGCCTCGACGGCGGCCCGGTAGTATTTCGTCCGCCATTCGGTGACGCGGATGGTGAACACCGCATAGGCGACGATGGTGATGCCGGTGATCACCGCGAAGCCGGTGTCGTAGAGCACGATCAGGATGATGGTGACCAGCGTCACTTCGAGCAGCGTCGGCAGGATCGAGTACAGCGTCCAGTCCAGCAGGTCCGAGATGGCCTTGCCACCGCGCTCGACATCGCGCGAGACGCCGCCGGTGCGACGGTCCAGGTGGAAGCGCAATGACAGCCCGTGCAGGTGGCGGAACACCTTCAGCATCACCGTGCGCGCGCTGCGCGCCATCACCCGTGCGAAGACGATCTGTCGCAGTTCGTTGAACACCCGTTCGGCCAGCCGCGCGCTGCCGTAGGCCAGCAGCAGGCCGACCGGCAGCACCAGCGCGATGTTCTGCGGATCGGCCGGCAGGTTCAGGCCATCGACCAGGTGCTTGAGCGTCAGGGGCACGGTGAGCGCCGCCAGTTTGCCGGCGATGAGGCAGGCCAGCGCCAGTGCGATCCGCACCCACCAGGGTTTCAGGAACGGCAGCAGCGTGGCGACGACGGCGCGGGCGGTGTGCGTCGACGGCGACGGTTCGGGAGCCGGGCCGGCCCGGGCAAGGGATCTGGACATGGCGGGCAAGACTGAGCGCAGGCGACGGCAAACTCAACCGGGGATTGCCGCTATGTCGCCGGTGGCCGGGCTTGATCCCCGTACCCCCGACCCCTGATCATTCGCCGCCCGACGCAATGGCGGGCAGCCGGCAACACGCAAGCGGAGTTCAGGTCATGGGCAAGCAGTGGAAGGTGAAGGGCAAGAGCGAGAACGCGGCCGCCAAGGGCCGGCTGTTCACCCGGCTGGCCAAGGAAATCCAGATCGCCGCGCGCAGTGGTGCCGAGCCGGACATGAACCCGCGCCTGCGGCTGGCGATGGACCAGGCCAAGAAGGCCTCGATGCCCAAGGACACCGTCGACCGTGCCATCCGCAAGGGCTCGGGCCAGGATGCCGGTGCCGTGCAGTATGAAAAAGTCACCTACGAAGGTTTTGCGCCGCATCGCGTGCCGGTAATCGTCGAGTGCCTGACCGACAACACCAACCGCACCGTTTCCAGCATGCGTGTCGCTTTCCGCAAGGGACAGCTCGGCTCGTCCGGTTCGGTGTCCTGGGATTTTGACCACCTGGGCATGATCGAGGCGGTGCCGGCGACACCGGACGCGGATCCCGAACTCGCCGCCATCGAGGCCGGCGCCCAGGATCTTGAACTGGGCGACGAGGGCGAGGTGACGTTCTACACCGAGCCGACCGACCTGGACATCGTGTGCCGTGCGCTGCCTGACCATGGCTTCAACGTGCAGTCGGCGAAGATCGGCTACCGCCCGAAGAACCCGGTGACCCTCGGTGATGCCGAGCGGGCCGAAGTCGAGGCATTCCTCGAGGTGATCGACAACGATGATGACGTGCAGAACGTCTACGTCGCGCTGGCCGGCTGACCGGTTTTCTTCCACCGATTACTGAGCAATGGATTCACGTCGATGAAGGCACTGCTGAAGATTTCCGGGATCGTGCTTGCGTGCTTCGTGCTGGTCACGTCGCTGGCCCTGCTGAGCATCCGCGAGCCGGATCGCAGCGTGGAGGAACTGTCCGTGCGCTGGGCGCCGTCGCCGTCGACCTTTGTCGACATCGCCGGCATGTCGGTGCATTTGCGTGACGAAGGCCCGCGTGACGATGCCGAGCCGATACTGCTGGTGCACGGCACCTCCGCCAGCCTGCACACCTGGGAAGGCTGGGTGGAAGGCCTGCGCGGCACGCGCCGGGTGATCACCGTCGATTTGCCGGGCTTCGGCCTGACCGGGCCGGCACCCGACGGCGATTACAGCATTGCCGCCTACACGCGCTTCATCGTGCAGGTGCTCGATGCGCTGAAAGTCGAGCGCGCGGTGGTCGGCGGTAATTCGCTGGGCGGCCAGATCGCCTGGGAAACGGCGGCGGCATTCCCGCAGCGAGTGTCGCGGCTGGTTCTGGTCAATGCGGGTGGTTATCCGTTTGTGCCGGAGTCGATGCCGATCGGTTTCGTGATCGCACGCACGCCGGTGCTCAGCAAGTTCATGGAGTGGGTGCTGCCGCGCAGCGTTCTTGAGGACAGCGTGCGCTCGGTGTACGGCGATCCGTCGCAGGTGACGCCGGCGCTGGTCGACCGCTATTTCGAACTGACGCTGCGCGAGGGCAATCGCGCAGCACTGGCGGCACGTTTCCGCCTGCCGCTCAGCGGCGACAGCATGCAGCGGATCCCGGGCCTGGCACAGCCGACGCTGATCATCTGGGGCGGGCAGGACCGGCTGATCCCGCCGGACAGCGCCGAGCGCTTCCACCGCGACATCGCCGGCAGCAGGCTGGTGGTGTTCGAAGACCTCGGCCACGTGCCGCACGAGGAAGACCCGCAGCGGACCCTCGCAGCCGTCACCGCCTTCCTGTCGACCCCCTGAGCCAGTGCACGCAACCGGAGCGCAATAATGAACAAGCTATTCGCACTGCTGTTGCTCGTGGTCCTCGCGCTGGCCGGCTGGGTGGGCGCGGGCCCTTATTGGGTGACGTCGGAAATCCGTGATGGCATCCGTCAGGGCGACATCGCGAAGCTGGAGCACCATGTCGACTTCCCGCAGGTGCGCGACAGCCTCAAGCAGCAACTGAGCGCCTCGATCACGGCGCGTGCGGAAGAGGAAAGTCGCGACAACCCGTTTGCGCAAATGGCCGCCGGCATCGCGTTGGCACTGGTCGACGGCATGGTGGATGCGTTCGTCACGCCGGTGGGGCTGGCCGGGCTGTCCTCCGGCAGGGCCGGTAGTGGCAGCGAATCACCGGATGGCGGCAGCGAATCCCGCCCCGAGCCATTCCGCAATGCCCGCTACACGTGGGAAAGCCACGACCGTTTTGCCATTCGCATCCCGGCCGAAAACGGTGAGGACGTCATCTTCCTGCTCACCCGTGCGGGTTTGCAGTGGCAGATGACGAGTATCTTGCTGCCTGGCCTGCGCTGACTGCTCCCCACCCACGATATTCGACCGGTAACGACACCATGAACATCGCCAGTTTCGACGACCTGCTCGCAGCCGCCCGCCAGCAGCCGGATCCGCAGCGCCTGTTGTTCGTCTTTGTCGGCGTGGAGATGCCGGCGCAGGCGAGCGCGGAGCAGCAGCAACGCCATGCACAGAAGTCAGGCGGCTACCTTTCGCCGTTGATGTGTGTCGACAAGCAACCGTCGGAGGTCGCGGATTTCGCGGCGCTGGTCGAGGAGTCGCGTGCGACCGGCAAGGAATGGGACATGGTGTTTGCCGGGGGTCTCGGTGGCCGCAATGGTCAGCCGCCGACCTCGCAGGACATCGACAGCGCGCTCAAGGCGATGATCGAATCGATCCAGGGCGGACGCATCGGCCACCTGCTGGCTTTCGACAAGCAGGGCGTGCCGGTGCAGTTCCTGTAAGGCGCCCCTCACCCGGCGCTGCGCGCCACCCTCTCCCCCGGGGGGGAGAGGGAAAGCCCTTCAGCGCGATCCCTTAGCCCTGTCGAGTGCGGTGCTCCCCGGTGCGGCGCTGCCCGGTGCGTCGCTGCCCGGTGGAGAGGTGTGCATTCCGTGCACGCGATGCGCTGTGTTCACCCTCTCCCCACTGGGGAGAGGGCAGGGGAGAGGGGAAGCCCTTCAGGGTGATCCCTTTCCCGCCCGCACGCTCACCTTCGGCGCACCACGATGCAGGGACCCGATCACCGCCGCCTGCGCAAAACCCTGCGCATGGAACTGCGCCAGCACCGCGTCCTTCGCATCGGCATGGCAAGCGACCAGTAACCCGCCGCTGGTCTGCGCATCGCACAGCAGGTGGCGCTGCCAGTCGGCAACGCCCGGTGCGATGTCCACGTCCTCACCAAAACTCGCCCAGTTGCGGCCGATGGCGCCCGGACCGATGCCCTGTTGCGCGAACCCGGCTGCCTGCGGCAGCAGCGGCACCTGCGTGAAATCCACCTGCGCAGACAGTTGCGAGCCGCGACAGATTTCCAGCAGGTGCCCGAGCAGGCCGAAGCCGGTGACGTCGGTGATCGCGTGCACGCCCGGCAGCGCCGACAGCGTGGCGCCTGGCGTGTTGAGTTTCGTCGTGCTGTCGATCAGCACGCGGTAGCCGGCGTCGTCGAGCAATTCCTTTTTCAGTGCTGCCGCCAGCACGCCGACACCCAACCCCTTGCCGAGGATCAGCAGGTCGCCATCCCGTGCGCCGCTGTTTTTCTTCACGCGATCCGGATGCACCAGGCCCAGCGCGACGAGCCCGTAGATCGGCTCCGGCGCGTCGATGGAATGTCCACCGGCAACCGGGATGCCGGCTGCCGCGCAGACGTCGGCGCCGCCCTTGAGGATTTGCCCGATCACCGCTGCCGGCAACTTGTCGATCGGCATGCCGACGATGGCGAGCGCGAGGATCGGCGTGCCGCCCATGGCGTAGACATCGCTGATCGCGTTGGTGGCGGCGATGCGGCCGAAGTCGTAGGGGTCGTCGACGATCGGCAGGAAGAAATCGGTGGTCGCGATCAGTGCCTGTGAATCGTTGAGCCGGTAGACGGCGGCGTCGTCGCTGGTTTCGGTGCCGACCAGCAGGTTGGCGAACGTGCCGGTTGCCGGCGTGTTGCGCAGGATTTCCGCGAGCAGGTTCGGCGCGATCTTGCAGCCGCAGCCGCCGCCGTGCGCGTATTGGGTGAGCTTGATGTCGGTCATGTCGGTGTCTGTGTGTGAGTGGATGGGCAGAGGGCGCCCTCTCCCCAACCCCTCTCCCGCAAGCGGGAGAGGGGCTAAAAATGACCGGCCTTCCCGCAAGCGGGAGAGGGGCTAAAACGGACCTGCCTTTTTCAGGAACAGCCGTCGCGGTTTCGAGGGGCCGGACGTCGCCTTTCCGTTGTTCAGGCCTTGGTCATTCAGTTCTTCAGGGCAATCCCCCCTCCCCCTTCGGGGGAGGGGCCGGGGGAGAGGGGTGCCCGACGCCCGACCATCAACCGGTTTTCCACTGCAGCGGCGTTTCGCCGTCGGCATCCACCTTGATAAACGCATCCGGATCGTCGCCCCTGCTCTCGTCCCAGTTACCGGCGGCGCAGCGCACTTCCCGGCCAAGCACGGCGAAGCAGTCGCGCGCGCACGCCAGGTCGTCGGCCCAGGGCGTGTCGGGTGAATCCAGCCAGATGCTGGTCCAGGCCTTGCCGACGGCAGCGGTAATGATGCGTACCGGAATGGTTACACCGTTGGTGTCGACGGCGAAGCGGTTCATCGTGCCGCGCGACGGCTCGGCCGTCAGCGTGCCGAGGCGCTTTTCAAGCCAGCTGCGGATGTCCTCCACGGTGGCGTCGCGCACATAGATCTCGATGTCCGGCAGGTTGGCCTTGTTCATGCGAGCAGGTTCTCCAGCATCCGTTCGTACAGGTCGGTCAGCGTGACGAGGTCCTGCACGCTGACCCGCTCGTCGATCTGGTGGATGGTCGCGTTCGGCGGACCGATCTCCACCACCTGGGCGCCGGTCGGTGCGATGAAGCGACCATCGGAAGTGCCGCCGGTGGTGGACAGTTCCGGTTCGCGCCCGCAGACCTCGCGTATTGCCCGCTGCGCCGCAGCGACCAGTGCGCCGCGCCCGGTCAAAAACGGCACGCCGGACAACGCCCAGTCGATGCGGAAATCGACGCCGTGCCGGCGCAGCACATCTTCGGTTTTCGCGCGCAGGCCGTCGGCGGTCTGCTCGGTGCAGAAGCGGAAATTGAAGACCACTTCGCAGGTGCCGGGAATCACGTTGTTGGCCCCGGTGCCGGCGTTGATGTTCGAGACCTGGAATGAGGTCGGCGGGAAGAATTCATTGCCGTCGTCCCAGCGCGTGGCGGTGAGTTCGGCCAGCGCCGGTGCCAGCACGTGGATCGGGTTCTTCGCGCGTTCGGGGTAGGCCACATGGCCCTGCTTGCCGAGCACGGTGAGCACGCCGCCCAGCGAACCGCGGCGGCCGACCTTCACCGTGTCGCCGGTGGTCGCGGTGGCCGAAGGCTCGCCGACGATGCACCAGTCGATCTTCTCGCCGCGCGCTTCCAGCGTTTCCACCACCTTCACCGTGCCGTTGACCGACGGGCCTTCTTCGTCACTGGTCAGCAGCAGGGCGATGGCGCCTTTCGGTTGCGGATGCTTCGCCAGGAAACGCTCGACAGCGACCACGAAGGCCGCGACCGAGCCCTTCATGTCGGCAGTGCCGCGCCCGTAGAGCATGCCGTCGCGGATTTCCGGCACGAACGGGTCGAGCGACCACTGCTCGCGCGGGCCGGTCGGCACCACGTCGGTGTGGCCGGCGAACACGAACAACGGTTTCGCATCGCCACCGCGTTTAAGCCAAAGGTTGTCGACGTCGGCAAAGCGCAGGTGCTCAGCGACGAAGCCCAGCGGCGCCAGGCGGTCGGCCAGCAGTGGTTGGCAGCCGGCATCGTCGGGGGTCACGGACGCGCGACGGATGAGGTCGCAGGCAAGGTCGAGGGTGGGGTGGCTGGACACGGGGGAATGATCGCCGGGGGAATGGGCGCCTGATTCTAGCCGATCGCCGATGCATGGCCGCAGACGGGCGCCGGCGGCTGGCATGGCGGTTGCAGTGTCACAGCCACCGGTATCGATGCGGCCTGCCCGCGGCCGGGCAACCCGGAAAAGGCGTCGGCGATGTTGAAGGTCCTGTTGTTCGACGATGGCGGTGCCACCAGCGGCGCCCTGCGCGAGGCGGTGCACGCTGCCGGCTGCACGATCGTCGGCGAGATCAGCAGTGCCCGGGCGTTGGCGGCTGCCGTGGAACGGCTGGCGCCGGATGTCGTGCTCATGGACGTCGACTCGCCCAGCCGCGACGTGCTGGAGCAGGTCTGCGTCACCACCCGCGATGATCCGCGTCCGATCGTGATGTTCACCGCCGACGGCAGTGACGCCGCCATCGAGGCGGCGCTGTCGGCCGGTGTCTCCGCCTATATCGTCGATGGCATCGCCGCCGAGCGCATCAACGCCATCCTGCAGGTGGCGATCACGCGCTTTCGCGTCGACCGCCGGTTGCGCCACAGGTTCGACGAGGCAGAGAAGCGTTTTGCCGAACGCAAGTTGGTTGACCGCGCCAAGGTGCTGGTGATGAAACACCACGCACTGGACGAGGACGCGGCCTACCACGCCCTGCGCAAGGCGGCGATGGCGCGCGGCCTGAAGCTGGCGGATGTTGCCCGCGAGGTGATCGCGGCGGTGGGTCGCGGCGCCTGAGGCGTGCCAGTTGCTGGTGCGCGGCGGATCGCCGGTGCACAGCGGCGAGGCGGCCGGCAGCCGGAAAGGACGCGCCGCCACCGGCATGACATGCCGTCACCGGACCTGGATGCCGCAGAAAGACGGGCTTCACCGCAACTGGCACAGCGATTGCAACACATGAAACGTACAGCACAGGTTTCCCGGGCTTGCCGGGAAGTCCCAACGTCGGGATTCCGGTGCTGGACAAGCTGACTCGTGCACTCCTTGACATGGGCGTCACCCGCTAACCCGGGGACGCCTTTTTTTTCGCCCGATGCGAGGTTTCCCATGAGCAAGTTCATCGACTCCGCCGGCTCCTCCGAACTGTCTTCTTCCCCGTCGTGCGCGGTGGACGCGTCCGCCGGCACCACGCGCCGCGATTTCCTGCGCGGTGCCGCCGGCACGGTCGCTGCGGTCGGCACCCTGTCCGTGCTGGGCGCCATGCCGGGGCTTTCCGCACGCGCCTGGGCCGCCGGCAGCGACAAGCCGGAACTCACCGACCTCAGCCTCGGTTTCATCCCGCTCACCGACTGCGCGAGCGTGGTAGTGGCCTCGCAGCTCGGCTTCGACAAGAAGTACGGGCTGAAGATCACGCCAAGCAAGGAAGCGTCCTGGGCCGGCGTGCGCGACAAGCTCATGAACGGTGAACTGCATGCAGCGCACGTTCTGTACGGCCTGGTCTACGGCGTGCACCTGGGCATCGGTGGCCAGCAGAAGGACATGAACGTGCTGATGGCCATCAACCAGAACGGCCAGGCGATCAGCCTGTCAAACCAGTTGCGCGAAAAGGGCGTGACCGATGGTGCGGCGCTGAAGAAGGAAATCCTGGCCAACCCGCGCGAGTACACCTTTGCACAGACCTTCCCGACCGGTACCCACGCGATGTGGCTTTATTACTGGCTGGCAGCAAACGGCATCCATCCGTTCAAGGACGTGAAGACCATCGTCGTGCCGCCGCCGCAGATGGTGGCGAACATGCGGGTCGGCAACATGGACGGATTCTGTGTCGGCGAGCCCTGGGGTGCACGCGCCATTCACGACAGGATCGGCTTCACGGTGACCACCACCCAGGACATCTGGGCAGGCCATCCCGAGAAGGTGCTCGGATGCACCGCCGAGTTCACGCAGAAATACCCGAACACCGCGCGCGCGCTGACCCTGGCGGTGCTCGATGCCTCGCGCTACATCGACGAGGTGAAGAACCGCGCAGCGGTAGCGAAGCTGATCGCCGGCAAGTCGTACGTGAA
>JBKHWN010000067.1:0-2459 GCA_046566505.1 Gammaproteobacteria bacterium | reverse complement strand
ACCGGCACGCCGAGGAAGGCGTGGAAGGCTTCTTCGCCGACTTCCGGCAGGTAGCGGAATTTCGGGTGGGTGAACGCGTCTTCCAGGTTGATCGGTTCCTCGCGCAGGCCGACCTGACCGACCAGGCCCTCGGCGATGCCCATGCCGGCCTTGCCGATCGCTTCCTTCTTCAGGCCCTCGGTGGCCATCAGCACCCAGCGCTCGATGGCCTCATCCAGCAGGTAGACCGAGCAGACCTCGGTGCCCATGGCATCGCGCACACGCTTGACGAGCAGGCCCAGCGCCGACGGCACGTCCGGCGCGGCGTTGACCTCCTGCACGATGCGACGCAACACCTCAAGCACTACCTTCTCCGGTTCAGTTCATCGCCGGCATGGCCGGCTCACCACAAGATGCTGTATGGCGAGCCGGCCATGCCGGCGATCAGGCTGTCGTCTCTTTCATCCCGGTACCGGCAGTGCCGGCGCCAGTTGCTTCAGCGCATTCAGGTACACGTTGCGCTTGAAATCGATCACCTGGTTCAGCGGGTACCAGTAGGACACCCAGGCCCAGTCCTCGAACTCCGGCCTGCGCATCACCGTCAGGTCGATGCGGTCTTCGCCGGACACCAGCTTCAGCAGGAACCACTTCTGCTTCTGGCCGATGCAGCGCGGGTTCTCGCGCTGGCGGATGTAGCGGTCCGGCAGGTGGTAGCGCAGCCAGCCCTGGGTGCAGGCCAGCACCCGCACGTCCGGTTCGCGCAGGCCCACCTCTTCATGCAGCTCCCGGAACATGGCCTCTTCCGGCGACTCGCCGCCGTTGATGCCGCCCTGCGGGAACTGCCAGGCGTTCTGGGCGCGCCGGCGGGCCCACAGCACCCGGCCGTCGCCATTGCAGACGATGATGCCCACGTTGGGGCGGAAACCTTCGGAATCGATCACGGGAACACCGGAAAACGGGTTGGATAACCAATGGGTTATGTGTACACGATGGCCCCTGTCCCGGCAATGAAAAGGGTGGCCTTTCTCCGGCTTACGGCGCCTCGGCTATCATGCGCGCCCACCCGTTGCCGACCGCCGCGCCGCCATGACCCGACGCCTCGCCCTGTTCGATCTCGACAACACCCTGCTGGCCGGCGACTCCGACCACCTGTGGGGCGACTTCCTGATCGCGCGTGGCGTGGTCGACGGCGACTACTACAAGGAAACCAACGACCGCTTTTATCAAGATTACTGCGCCGGCCGCCTGGACATCCACGCCTACCTGGCCTTCGCCCTGCAGGTGCTGTCCGAGCATCCGCTGGAACAGTTGCAGCGCTGGCATCACGAGTTCATGCGCGAGATGGTCGAGCCGATCGTGCTGCCGAAGGCCGTGGCGCTGGTCGAGGAACACCGCAAGGCGGGCGATCACCTGCTGATCATCACCGCCACCAACGATTTCGTGACGCGGCCGATCGCCGAGCGTTTCGGCGTGCACACGCTGATCGCGACCACCGCCGAACTGCACGACGGCCGCTACACCGGCCGCGTCGCCGGTACGCCCTGCTACCGCGAGGGCAAGGTCACCCGGCTGAAGGAGTGGCTGCGCCTGCATCCGCACACGCTGGACGGCAGCGTGTGTTACTCGGACTCGCACACCGACCTGCCGCTGCTGGAGCTGGTTAGCAAGCCGGTTGCGGTCGACCCCAACGATGCGCTGCGCCGCGAGGCGGAAAAGCGCGGCTGGGAGATAAGGTCGCTGCGCTGAGCGCAGCCTTCCGGTTGCCCACTGTCAGCCGCGTTACAGCGTCGGCGTCACCCGGGCAAAAACCGCTTTCAGGTAATCGGTTTCCGGCGCCGCCGGCAGCACGGGATGGTCGCCGCCCTGGCCGCCCTGGGCAATCACCTGCACCTGGCGGTCCACCTGCCGGCCGGTGGCGCGCACGATGTCCATCAGGCCTTCGCGCGGCAGGTGCATCGAGCAGGAGGCCGACACCAGGATGCCGTCACGCACCAGCAGGCGCATGGCCAGTTCGTTGGCGCGCCGGTAGGCGGTGAGTCCCTGCTCGGCGTCCTTGCGCCGCTTGATGAAGGCCGGCGGGTCGATCACCACGATGTCGAACCGCTCGCCTTCGTCGAGCAGCGCCTTCATCCCGGCGAAGGCGTCGTCCTGCCGCGTGCGCACGCGCGGGCCAACGCCGTTGCGCTCGGCGTTCTGTGCGACGAACGACAGCGCCGGCGCCGACGAATCCAGGCAGATCACCTGCTCGGCGCCCGCTGCCGCCGCCTGCACGCCCCAGCCGCCGACATAACTGAACACGTCCAGCACGCGCATGCCTTTGGCGAGGCCCATCAAGCGCGCGCGGTTGTCGCGGTGGTCGTAGAACCAGCCGGTCTTCTGGCCGTCCTTCACCGGCGCCAGGAACGACACGCCGTTCTCGGTGAGTTCGACGCTGTCCGGCACCTCGCCGTAGGCGACGACAATCTCTTCGGGTAACTGCT
>JBKHWN010000066.1:0-9583 GCA_046566505.1 Gammaproteobacteria bacterium | reverse complement strand
TCGTCCGGGCGCGTGGTCGACAGCCACACCGGCGTGCCCAGCGGGATGAACTGACGGTCCACCGCGATGCTGGCGCCGGCGGTGAGCGGCACGTTCATCGCACCGATCGGGCCACCGTCGCTGGCCGGCAATTCGCGGAAGAACACATAGCCGGGATTGGCGGCGAGCAGTTCGCGCACGCGCGCCGGATTGGCGACGGCCCAGGCGCGGATGCGTTGCATGCTCACTTCTTCCATCGTCATCTGGCCCTGGTCGACCAGCCACTTGCCGATCGCGCGGTACGGGTGGCCGTTCTGGTCGGCGTAACCGATGCGCAGCCGTGTGCCGTCCTCCAGTTGCACGCGGCCCGAGCCCTGCACCTGCAGGAAAAAGGCGTCGAGCGGGTCGTCCGCCCAGACCAGCACTTCGGTGCGTTCGGCCAGTGCGCCGTCGTCGATCTCCGCGCGACTGAAGTAGGGCAGCACGCGGTTGCCGTCGAGGCGTCCGCGCAGGCGCAGGTTCTTCAGTTCGGGGTAGAGCGTGGACAGGTCGATGGTGAGCAGGTCCGCCGGCACGCCGTGCAGCGGCACCCGGCCCGGGCCGGGTGCGCGGCTGCCGGTCAGCAGCGGTTCGTAGTAGCCGGTGATCAGGCCGGTATCGGACGGCTTGTCGTTGCCGCGCACGGCCTCGATCCGCCAGGGCGAGAAATGCCGCTCGAAATACTGCCGCACGCTGGCGTCATCGGCCGGTGACAACGCCAGCGCTTCGCCGCACGCCGCTTGCCAGCCTTTGCGGAAGCGCAACTTTTCGCAGGAGATGCGCCACGCCGGCCAGCTGACCAGCAGGTGGTCGCCCGGCCAGCCGGGCAGGTCTCGCCAGTCGGCCTCGCTGTGGCGGGCGGAAAGCGTCTGCAAAGGTGTCGGCGGGGCGGGTTCGGGGCAGCGTGTCGCGCAGCCCGCGAGTACCGTGATCACCGCAAGCGTGACGAGTGTGCGAAAGCCACTGCGAAAGTGGAAACCCATGATGACCTGGTCCTGTTATCCGCTGCCGGAGAATCAGCCCCCGTTATCGCGGCTCCCCGAGTTTTTCCAGCACGGCCGGCGCGTGAAAACCGTCCGCCACCAGTCCCTGTGATTTCTGCCAGCGGGCGATCGCGCCGCGCGTGCCGGAGCCGAGTACGCCATCCGCCTTGCCGGCGTGGAAACCCAGTTCGTTCAGCCTGTCCTGCAGCGCGATGATCTGCTCGCGACTCAGCCGCGGCGCATCCACCGGCGCGCGCGTCAGCGGGCCGCCGCCGGCGATGCGGTCGGCCAGGTGGCCAACGGCCAGTGCGTAGGCCTGCGAGCGGTTCCAGCGCATGATTACGCGGAAGTTTTTCTGCACCAGCAGGGCCGGGCCGGCATGGCCTGTCGGCACCAGCAGTGACGCGTCCGTTTTCGATGCGGGCAGGGCGCTGCCGTCGGCCAGGGTGACGCCCAGCTTCTTCCACTTCTTCAGCGGATGCTTTTCGTCGAGGCCTGCCTTCTCGTAGGGGAAGCCCTCGGGTAGCAGCACCTCGTCGCCCCAGCGCGCTTCGTCTTCCCAACCGAGTGAGCGCAGGAAATTTGCCGCCGACGCCATCGCGTCCGGCAGGCTGCCCCAGAGGTCGCGGCGACCGTCGCCGTCGTGATCCACCGCGTAGCGCAGGAAGGTGGTCGGCATGAACTGTACATGGCCCATGGCGCCAGCCCAGGAACCCTGCATGCGTGCGGCCGTCACCGAACCTTCGTCGATGATGCGCAGCGCGTTGATCAATTCGTCGGTGAAATAACGGCTGCGGCGCGTGTCGCAGCCCAGCGTGGCCAGCGAATCCAGCACCGGCGTGTTGCCGAAGAAGCCGCCGTAGTTGGTTTCCAGTCCCCAGAACGCCAGCAGGTACTGCGCCGGCACGCCGTATTGCTTCGCAACGCCGTCCAGCATGTCGCGGTGCTGTGCGTAGAGCTCGCGGCCGCGGGCGATGCGGGCGTCGGTCAGGCGCCGCGAAAAGTAGTTGGCGAAACTGTCGACGAATTCCGGTTGCTGGCGATCCAGCTCGATCACTTTTGGCAAGAACTTCACGTTCGCCAGATCGCTGTCGATCACGGCTTTCGAGATGCCTTTTTTCTCCGCGCGGACCATCAGGTCGGCGACACAGGCGGGGAAGGCGGCGGTGCCGGCCGCAATGGCTTGAGCTGCCGTGGCTTCGGCTCCGGGGGCTTCGGCTGCAGCGGCCGGCTCAGCGGCAGGCAGCGGGGCGGCAAAGGCGAGCTGGCCGGCAAGCAGCAGGGAAATCGGTGCCAGGTGGCGCATCGGGAATGTCTTCAACCTTGAAGAGGGTTCAGGGACGGTGCGCGGCGAGCCACAACCGCAGGCGCATGCCGGCTTCGCTGGTGTAGCCGATCTGCGTGTCGGCCACCCGGCCGGACGCGTCGATCACCACGAACGCCGGCACGCCGGGCAGGGCATAGGCCCTTGCGAGCGCGCCATCCTCGTCGACCACCGTCGGCCAGTCCAGTTCCCTTTCATGCAGCACGTTACGGACTTTTTCCGCATCGCCCGACTGCATGGCGATGGTCAGCACTGGCGTGTCCGCATCGCGCACCAGCCGGCTGATGCTGTGTTCCTCGGTGCGGCAGACCGGGCACCAGTCAGCCCAGAAATGCAACGCGACCGGTTTGCCCGGGTGTTGCGCGCGAAAGTCGGCCAGGGTCATTGGCGTGCCGTCGACCAGCTGGCCGTGGAAGTCCGGGGCAACGGCGGGTACGTCCTGCGTGCGCCAGGCGTTGACGCCGTACAGCACGACGACCGCCAGCAGCAGGGTGAGGAGGTGGGAGCGCCAGCGGATGCTCTGCAAGCGGGTGCGCCAGTTCATCGGGGGAATGCCTGTTGATCGCGGCGCCGGTGCGGGCCGGGCGGGCCTTCATGTCGCGGCCGGGATGATGATAACGGCGCTGCAGACAAGCATCACGCGCTGCTCGCGCGGGCATCACCTGGCCATCAGGCGCAGCCCGCCGTACAGCGCCGCCGCCGCGAACGGCAGGCCGACCACGCCGGCCAGGTAAATGCGGCGGGTGTGGGCCTGCAGTTCCTGCCCGGCCATCGCGGTCCCCGTGCGGTTGGCCAGTTGCCGTCGACGTGCCACCGGGAGCACGCACAAGGCATTCACCGCAATGGCCACCGAGCCGGCGACGACCATCAGTGCGTAGTCGCCGTGCATGCGCTCCGGATCCAGCATGGCGATGCCGCTGACGGCAACCAGCGTGAAGGCGGGAATCTCCGCCAGCAGGTCGATCCGGAAATGGATGCGTGCCACGGTGGCGCGCAGTGCCTCGTCATGGTGGCCCGCCGTTTCCAGGATCCCCTCGATGATCACGCAGCCCAGCCAGGTGCCGAGCGCAAACACATGCACGAACAACCAGCCGCTCATCGACGATCTCCTGCCACAGGTTTGCACCGAGCATAGAGACGGATCGGTGCGCCGGCTTGTCCGCCGGAACGCGGGAAGATCACCGGTGCGGGCAAGCAGTGATTGCGTCGCGCCCTGCTTATTGTGACCATGCGGCACCGTCTTCCGGCCCGGAACGCGCCCGGAGCATTGCCCGCACATGCCGCAACTCATCTGTCCGCTCTGCCAGGACCCGCTGTTGCCTGCCGGCAATACGTGGGCCTGTTCCCGTCGACACAGTTTCGACGTGGCACGCGAGGGCTACGTGAACCTGCTGCCGGTGCAGCAGCGCAAGAGCCGCGCGCCCGGCGACAACCCGGACATGGTTCGGGCGCGACGCGCATTCCTGGAAGCCGGTTATTACCAGCCGCTACGCGAGGTGATCGTTGAAGAAGTCGCGCGGCTGGCGCCGGCCTCGCTGCTGGACATCGGGTGCGGCGAGGGCTGGTACACGGCGGCCCTTGCCGATGTCTGCGCCGACGTCACCGGCCTCGACATCGCCAGGCCGGCGATCCAGCGCGCGGCAAAGCGCGACCGGCGCGTCACCTGGCTGGTCGCCGGCAGCGCACACCTGCCGCTGGCGGATGCTTCGGTCGACCTGGCCTGCAGCCTGTTCAGTCCGCTGCCGGTGGCGGAATTGCACCGGGTGCTGCGTCCCGGCGGCCACCTGCTGCTGGCGACGCCGGGGGCCGACCACCTGCTTGCCCTGCGTCGCGCGCTCTTCGAAACCGTGCTGCCGCACCGGCCGGAGAAATTCGCCGGGGTGCTGGCGGAGGCGTTCAGCCTGGCCTCGGTGCACGAGGTCCGTTTCCCGCTGCACCTGGACGCCGCCGCCCTGCAGGACCTGCTGGCAATGACGCCCTACGCCTGGCGGGCGACCGCAGAGCGTCGGGCGGCGTTGGCCGGGTCCACTGCCTTTGCCGACGAGGCAGTCGTTTCGGTCCAGGTGTTCACTCGTCTTGATCGCCTCCCCAGCACGTCGGAAAGCGACGAAACACTCCCGGCTGATTGATTTATATCAATCTGTCGGCGCTGGCATTTCGGATTTCTCCCTGTAGAGTGAACACCTGTTCACTAATGGAGACCCCGCCATGCACCGGCTGACCAACCTCGACACCTCCTTCCTCCGCCTGGAAAAGCCCGATGCGCCGATGCACGTCGGCGGCACGATGATTTTCGACGCCCCGGCCGACAAGCCGATGACCTTCGAACGACTGAAGGCCCACATCCAGGCCCGGCTGCCGACGGCTCGGGTGTTCCGCGAGCGGCTGCTGATGCCGGCGCTGCCGCTGGAGAACCCGAGTTGGGTGGCGGACCAGCCGGTAGACCTTGATGCGCACATGACGCACGTGCAGGTGCGAGGCCCGATCGAGCCGGCCGCGCTGCGCGACCTCGCCAACGAGTTTTTCAGTGAAGTGCTGCCGCGCGACCGGCCGCTGTGGAACCTGCTCTACATCGACGAAGCCCCGGTGCGCCGCGGCGTGCGCCAGACGAACCCGGGGCGCTTCGCCGTGCTGCTGAAGGTGCACCACGCCGCAGTGGACGGCGTGTCTGCCGAGGCGGTGCTGAGCGGCCTGCTGGACCCGACGCCCACGCCGCGGGTGATGCCGCCGGACACCTGGGAGCCGCAGGCACCCGTCGCCCGCGAGCCGCTGGCGCGGAGCCTGCGCAACGCCGCCCGCAGCGCCGGGCTGCGCGAACTGGCCGACACCGCCGGTACGCTGGGCAAACGGTTCATCAAGCGCGCGCTCGACCCGCAGGAAAAAAACATCCCGTATTACTTCCGCGCCCCGCATTCGACACTCAACGTGCCGATCAGCGAAAGCCGCGTGTTTCCGTCGGCGCACCTTTCGTTGCCGGCGATCAAGCAGGTCCGTCGTGCCTGCGAGGGCAGTACGGTGAACGACGTGGTGCTCGCCGTGTGCGGCGGTGCGCTGCGTCTTTACCTGCAGGAAACCGGTGCGTTGCCCGAGGCCTCGCTGGTGGCCATGGCGCCGATCTCCCGGCGAGCCGCCGAAAACAAGCACCAGCAGGGCAACCAGGTGTCCTCGATGCTGGTGGCGCTGGCCACCGAAATTGACGATCCGTTGGTGCGGCTGGCACGCATCACCAAAGGCACGCGCGTGGCCAAGGCCTACAACCGCGACATGACCATCGAGGCGTTGTTCGATGCGCTGCCGGAAGGCAGCCCGGCACTGTTCCTCGGCGCCTGGACACGGCTGAACCTGTCGCGGCGCACACCGCCGATGTTCAACGCCGTGGTCACCAACGTGCCGGGTTCGCCGGTACCGCTGTATCTCGACGGCGCGCGCATGCAGAGCCTCACCGGCATGGCCGGCATCTACGACGGCGTCGGCCTGACCATGGTGGTCACCAGCTACGCCGACACGCTCACCATCGGCATCACCAGCACGCCGGAGGTGCTGTCATCGCCGCAGCGTTTCGTGACCTGCCTGCACCAGGCCCTGGCCGAGCTGGTGGCGGAAGCCGCCGTGCTGCAGGAGGCCGAACCGGTGCCGGTACCTGATTCCGTGCGCTGATCCAGCAGGGGCGCTGCCGCAGCGGCAGTGTCCCCTCGTTGTGCAGGGGTTCTCATCGCAGTGGGCTGTCAGGTAAGGTCGGTTCGCGTATCTTTCGGTGCGTCACCGGGCGGAATGTTCCGTTCGGGCCACCCGATCAAGCCACTTGATGGAGTCACTGCCATGAAACTCGTTTCCGTCGTTGCTGCGTGCTGCGCACTGACCCTTGCCGTGGGCGCCCAGGCTGCCGAGAACAAGTCCGAAGACCTGATCAAGGCCCGCCAGGCCGCTTACGCCTACATGGCCTGGAACATGTCGCGCATCAAGGCCAATACCGAACCGGCGGCCACCTATAACCAGGAAGACGTGGTGAAGGCAGCAAATGCCATCCAGGCCGTGGCCAATTCCGGGCTCGGCGCGCTCTATGCCAAGGGCACCGAGAAGGGCAAGGGCTTCCACCCGACGCGCGTGCGTCCCGAGGCCTTCATGGCCCAGCACGGCCCGAAACTCGGCAAGATCGCCGGCGATTTCAACCGGGAAGCGAACGCCATGGCAGCCGTTGCCGCCGGCGGTGACAAGGACGCGGTGAAGGCCCAGTTCGAGAAGCTCGGCGGCACCTGCAAGGCCTGCCACGACGACTTCCGCAAGAAGTAATCACCGGCGGCATCAACAGGGGAGGCGCCACGCATGGCCCGCATCCGCATCTGGGACTTGCCGACGCGCCTCTTCCACTGGGCACTCGTCGTTGCCGTCGTCGTCGCGTTCGCCAGCGAAAAGGCCGGCAACATGGACGCCCATGGCATTGCCGGGCTGACGGTGCTAGGCCTGATCGTTTTCCGTCTGGTCTGGGGCGTGGCTGGCGGCAGTTATTCGCGTTTCAGCGCGTTCGTGCGCGGCCCGCGCGCGATCCTCGATTACCTGCAGGGGAACTGGCACGGGCAGGGACACAACCCGCTGGGTGCGCTCTCGGTGCTGGCGATGCTGTTCGTGTTGCTGCTGCAGGCCGTGCTGGGCCTGTTCGCGAATGATGACAGCACCTTTTACGGCCCGCTGGCCGATCTGGTCAGCCGCGACACCAGCGACCTCGTCAGCCGCCTGCATCGCCTGCAGGAACTGGTGATCATCGGGCTGGTGTTGCTGCACGTGGCGGCGATCGTTTTCCATGCGCGGGTGAAAAAGGACAACCTGGTGAAGCCGATGATCACCGGCTTCAAGGATGTCGAACCCGGTGCAAAGCCGGGCACGCAGGGCGGGGTCATCGCCTTCGTCGTTGCCGTGCTCATCGCGCTGGGTGCTGTCTACGCGGCGTCGGGCGCGCTCATCCCGCCCGCGCCGGTGGTGGAAGTCGAAGCCCCGAGCTGGTAAGCGCAGCCGGTCACGTCCCGGGAAACAACGCGCGGCGCAGCGCCTGGACGTGGCTCTGGCGAAAACGCACCGACGGTTCCGCGTTCGCCGACCACACATCGAAGCCGTGGTAGGCGCCTTCGACAATCATTGTTTCGCAGGCGACACCGCACGCCTGCAGTCGCCCGGCGTACGCACGCCCTTCGTCGTGGAACAGGTCCAGGCTGCCGACGCCGAGCCATGCCGGTGGCAGGCCGCTGAGGTTTTCGCGGCGCGCCGGCACGGCGTAGTCGGGCAGGGAAGCGCTGCCGGGCGGCACGCCCAGGTACGCCTGCCACGCGTAGCGGTTGCTGCCCTGGTGCCAGAGTTTGAAGCCGTGCTCGTTGATGTCGGTGCGCGCGGCGGTGCGGTCGTCGAGCATCGGGTAGTTGAGCAACTGGAAGCAGGGGACGACCGGGCCCTGATCGAGCGCGCGTTGCGCCAGTGCGGCGGCCAGCCCGCCGCCGGCACTCAGTCCACCGACCGCGATCCGTGCCGGGTCAATGCCGAGTTCCCGGTGCGCCTGCGCCATCCATGCCAACGTCGCGTGGCAGTCATCGAGGTCGGCGGGAAACGGATTTTCCGGCGCGAGCCGGTAGTCGGGCGCAACGACGGTGATGCCGAGGTCACGGGCGTAGCCCGCGCAGAGGAAGTCATCCATCGCTGCCGTGCCCAGTACATGCCCACCACCATGAATCCACAGCAGCGCGGGTGTTGGCAAAGCGACGTTGTCGGGACGATGGATTCGTGCCTGCAGCGTGCGCGGTGCTCCTGTCGTCGGCACATTCGCCACGCGACGGGAGATGCCGGGCACGCGCCCGCCGGGCGTGCCCAGCGGCACGACGAGCCGCATCAGACCTTTCGTCCAAGGCGAGACATCGAGGCGCGGCAGGAAGCGCACGCCGGCCCGCAACGCAGGATGGATGGGATTGTCAGCCATGATTCACCGGGCCTGCGTCAGTGCGACTTGAACGGATTCATCGTCTTGCCGAGGAAATACTGCAACCGCACCGGCAGCGGCCGCAGGCTGCCCGCGACCATCTTGTTCACCGTGCCGGGCACGCACACCGGCTTGCCGGCCATCACCGCGTTCCAGCCTTCGCGCACCACGTCTTCCGGCTGCTGCCAGAGAATCCCGGGCAGGTTGTTGGCGGCTTGGCGCGTGCCCATCACGTCGTGGAACTCGCTGTAGGTGAAACCCGGGCACAGCGCGGTTACATGGATCCCCTGCGGCTTGAGCTCCATGTCCAGCGATTGCGACATCGCCAGCACGTACTGCTTGATCGCGGTGTAGAGCAGGCTTTCGCCGGGCGGCGAGAAGGCGGCGATCGACGAGAGGTTGACGATGCGTCCCCAGCCTTTCGTGCGCATGCCGGGCAGCACGCGGTGGGCCAGTTCGGTGACGGCGGTGACCATCACCTGCAAATCGCCGGCGTGCTTTTCCCAGGGCGTGTCGGCGAACGCTTCCTTGTTGGACAGCCCGGCGTTGTTGATCAGCACGTCGATGCCGAGTTGCCGTTGCGCGGCGTAAGCCATGATCGCGGCCGGCGCACCGGGATTGGTGAGGTCGGCGGCGAAGATGTCGCAGCGGACGCCGTGCGCGTCGTGCAGCTCATCGGCCAGCGCCTGCAGGCGATCGGCGCGGCGGGCAACGAGCAGCAGGTCATGTCCTTCGCGCGCCAGATGGCGGGCAAAGCAGGCGCCGATGCCGGCGGATGCGCCGGTGACCAGTGCCGTGTGCTTCGACGATGCATTCATGGCAGAACCCTCGGGTTGTCGCAGGGCGGGCATTTCCCGGGTGCCAATCATGCCGTAACGCGGATCAGGTGGCGGGCAATATCTCCCGGACCACTTCCGGAGGCCGGCAGACGCGGGCGCCGAGCGGCGTGCGCGCCACCGGGCGGTTCAGCAATGCCGGGTTGGCCTGCAGTGCATCCAGCAGCTCATCGTCGGTCAGCGTAGGGTCGTCCAGCCCGAGTTCCGCGTAGCAATCCTCCTTGCTGCGCAGCAATTCGCGCACCGCGATGCCGGCAGCGACCAGAGCGGCCAGGTCGTCACGGGTCGGCGGCGTCTTCAGGTATTCGACGATGCGTGGCTCGAAACCTGCCTCAAGGATCAAGGCCAGCGCCTCGCGCGACTTGCTGCACTTCGGGTTGTGCCAGAGGGTGATGTCGGTCATGGGGGTTCCGGGTAAGCAGGCCTGCTCAGCGACCCGCCGCGCTCTGGTCCGCGAACTTGT
>JBKHWN010000065.1:0-5293 GCA_046566505.1 Gammaproteobacteria bacterium | reverse complement strand
AAGTGAAACGCTGCATCGCCGATGGTAGTGTGGCATCGCCCATGCGAGAGTAGGTCATCGTCAGGCACCTTATCCAAACAAAAAACCCCGTCGGTAACCCGACGGGGTTTTTTGTTGGCCGCTTGTTTGATGAAAACAGGGTCCGTGGTTTGGCGCCGTGTATACGTCGCGTATACTGGCGCTGGTTTCATTCCTGTGGGGTTTGGCAAGCTGATGACTGTGGGCACGGCCGCCGGGTCGAGAACGATCCAATCGTCGCAACTGCGTAACCTGATTGATCTGCTGCTCTCCGACGAGATGGCAAGGATCCAGTCGATCCCCATCAATCATCCGCGGGAGAGCCTCAGCCGGTCGCCGGCCAAGGTGGAGATACTGCTCAACTCCCTGCTGGTGTTCATCGAGCGCGGAATTACCGAGGTGACGGTCCAGGATCTGCTGAATGCCGCCGGCATTTCCCGCCGCACGTTCTACAAGTATTTCCGCAACAAGATCGATGTGCTGGAAAGCCTGTACAAGCTCGCGGTCGATGTGATGGTCGTGCGCTTCAAGATGCGTGCGTCACAGGCGCAGACGATCGATGAGGCTGCTGTTGGCTGGGTAGATGTCTCTTTCGAGTATCACCGGGACCTCGGGCCAGTCATCCGCATGATGCAGGAGGAGGCGATTCGTTCGGAGTCTCCACTCGCCCCGCATCGGCGCCAGGCGCAGGGCGTGGTCGTGGAAATCATGAATGAGGAGTTGCTCCGTATCAGCGGGCAAAGCGTCGATCCACTGGCATTGAAGGCGCTGCTGTGGCTGATGGAAAGCGCGTCGATGGAACTCCTGCGCGAGGGTGTTGCCCGGGCGGATCATCTCGCGCACTGGCGGCAGGTGATGATCGATATGACCTCTGCCGTGTTCGCACGAGCGCTGGATCAAGGCGCCCGCCGATCAGGTTAACGGGGCGAAGCGGGGCACTGTCTTTCCGTCCTGCTCGACACCCTCGATGAACATGGCGGCCGGCCTGACCCAGATTTCCCTGTCGCCGTACTCGGGTCGATAAACGACCAGCCATTCCCCCGTTTCACTGTGGCGGGCCATGCCGATCACTTCGTAGGTGTTGCCCTTGTAATGCCGGTAGCGGCCAGCCGGGACCGACGGGGCAGATGCGGATTTCATGGCATTCCTCGCTGCAGGGTGCTGGTTGTGGCGCACGTCACAGCACCTTGATTTTTTCCAGTTGCTCCTCCAGTCGCGCCAGCGCCGTGCGTTGCTCGTCGAGTTTCGCCCTTGCGGCCGCGACAACATCGGTCGGCGCCTTGTCCACGAATGCCGGATTTTTCAGCTTGCCGTCGGCACGCGCCACGTCGCCCTGCAGCCGCTCGATTTCCTTGCCCAGCCGTGCCAGTTCTGCCTGCTTGTCGATCAGCCCGGCCATCGGCACCAGGATTTCCATGTCACCCACCAGTTGCGTCGCCGAAGGCGGCGCCGAATCGGCCGGTGCCAGCCAGACGGTGTTTTCCAGGCGGGCGAGTACCTTCAGGAATGCCTCGTTCTCGGCAACGCGTCGCTGGTCCTCGGCACTGCCATTGTGGAAGAAAACCGGCAGCAGCCTTGATGGCGGGATGTTCATTTCCCCGCGGATGTTGCGCAGGGCAGTGACGACGCCCTTAACCCACTCGATGTCCGATTCTGCCTGCGGGTCGATACGCTCGGGGTTCGGCAACGGCCAGGGCTGCAACATGATGGTCGTCCCGGTCTTGCCGGCCAGTGGCGCGATGGTTTGCCAGATTTCCTCGGTAATGAATGGCATGAACGGGTGGGCCAGGCGCAGGATCACTTCCAGCACGCGCACCAGGGTGCGGCGGGTGCCGCGCAACAGCGCCTCGCTCGCGTTCGGGTCGTTCAATACCGGCTTGGAGAGTTCGAGATACCAGTCGCAGTACTCGTTCCAGATGAACTCGTAGAGCGACTGGGCAGCAAGGTCGAAGCGGAAGGCGTCGATGTGTGCCGCGATTTCGCTTTCCGCGCGCTGCAGGCGCGAGGCGATCCAGCGATCGGCGAGCGACAAATCCACGCCTTGTGAAACATCAGTGTCGCCGCCAAGGCCACAGTCCTTGCCCTCGACGTTCATCAGCACGTAGCGGGTGGCGTTCCAGATCTTGTTGCAGAAGTTGCCATAGCCCTGGATACGCTTCATGTCGAAGAGGATGTCGCGGCCGGTAGATGCCAGTGAGCAGAAGGTGAAGCGCAGCGCATCGGTACCGTAGGACTCGATGCCCTCGGGAAATTGCTTGCGGGTGGATCGCTCGATCTTCGGTGCGTCCTGCAGTTTCATCAGGCCCGTCGTGCGCTTGGCGACCAGCGACTCGAGATCAATGCCGTCGATAATGTCGAGCGGATCCAGCACGTTGCCCTTGGACTTGGACATCTTCTGGCCTTCGTGATCGCGCACCAGGCCGTGCACGTAGACCTTTTTGAACGGCACCTGCGGGGTACCGTCCGGGTCCTTGATGAAATGCATGGTCATCATGATCATCCGGGCGACCCAGAAGAAGATGATGTCGAAGCCTGTGACAAGGACGTCGGTCGGGTGGAACTGCTTTAACTCCGGTGTGTTCTCCGGCCAGCCGAGCGTCGAGAAAGTCCACAGCGCCGAGCTGAACCAGGTGTCGAGCACATCCTCGTCCTGGCGCAGCGCGACATTGGCGGCGATGCCGTGCTTCGCGCGCACTTCCGCTTCGCTGCGGGCGACGTAGACGTTGCCTTCGTCGTCGAACCAGGCCGGGATGCGGTGGCCCCACCACAACTGGCGCGAGATGCACCAGTCCTGCAGGTCGCGCATCCAGGCGAAATACATGTTCTCGTATTGTTTCGGCACGAACTCGATGCGGCCGTCTTCCACCGCCTTGACTGCCTCGACGGCAAGCGGGCCGGTCTTCACGTACCACTGCCAGGTGAGGTAAGGCTCGATGACGACGCCCGAGCGGTCGCCGCGCGGCACCTTCAGTGCGTGCTCGTCGATCTTCTCCAGCAGGCCCAGGGCGTCGAGGTCGGTGACGATCTGCTTGCGGGCGACGAATCGGTCGAGGCCGCGGTATTTCTCCGGCGCGTTGTCGTTGATGGCAGCGTCGATGGTAAAGATATTCACCAGCGCCAGGCTGTGGCGCTTGCCGACCTCGTAGTCGTTGAAGTCGTGCGCCGGCGTGATCTTGACGCAGCCGGTGCCGAACTCCGGGTCGACGTAACTGTCGCCGATGATCGGGATCAGCCGGTCAACCAGCGGCAGGCGGATCTGTTTGCCGATCAGGTCCTTGTAGCGGGCATCGTCCGGGTTCACGGCGACGGCGGTGTCGCCGAGCATGGTTTCCGGCCGGGTGGTGGCGACGACGAGGTGGCCGGAGCCGTCCGCCAGCGGGTAGCGGAAGTGCCACATCGAGCCCTTCTCTTCGGTCGAGATGACCTCAAGGTCGGAAATCGCGGTGTGCAGTTTCGGGTCCCAGTTGACCAATCGTTGCCCGCGATAGATCAGGCCGTCGTCATGCAGGCGGACAAAGGCTTCGAGCACGGCGCGCGACAGGCCTTCGTCCATGGTGAAGCGTTCGCGCGACCAGTCGACCGAGGAGCCGAGCCGGCGGATCTGGCGGGTGATGGTGCCGCCGGATTGCTCTTTCCATTCCCAGACTTTCCCGAGGAACTGTTCACGGCCGAGGTCGTGACGGGTGACGTTCTGCGCGGCCAGTTGGCGCTCGACGACCATCTGGGTGGCGATGCCGGCATGGTCGGTGCCCGGTTGCCACAGTGTCCGGTCGCCCTTCATCCGGTGATAGCGGATGAGCAGGTCCATGATCGCGTTGTTGAAGCCGTGGCCCATGTGCAGCGAGCCGGTGACATTCGGCGGCGGGATCATGATGCAGTACGGCTTGCCGTCGCCCTGCGGCGCGAAGTAGCCGGCCTGCTCCCAGCGCTGGTACCAGGTTTGCTCGATGGCGGCGGGATTGAACGACTTTTCCATGGTGATCCGGCAGGTGGTGGACGCGATGCCGGCACAGTGGGCCGACGGGAGGGGGGCGATTATAGCGATCGTGTCCGGGAGGTGCCCGGAGTGAATGAAGTGCCCGATGTGAATCAGCGGGCGGGAGGGTCGTCGGCGAGTTCGAGCAGCAGGATTTCCAGTTCATGCCGGAGGCGCGCATGCAGTTCGGCGGTCAGGGTGGCGGCGTGCTCGTCGATCAGCCGGTCGATAATGGCCGGCGCGCGCCGCGCGAGTTCGTCCAGTGCCGCCTGCCGGACCTGTGCCGGCGTCCGCCGCGGTGCCGCCGCACGCCCGGCGGCCAACGCGGCGCTGACCACGGGTGGCAGTTCGTCGAACAGCGAGCGCTGGTTCTCCCGACCTGGTACCGGCCTGCTGCTGGATTCGGGCGCCTCAGGCACCGCCTCCAGCAGAATGGGGATCGCGTCGAGATCGTCGGGTGTGCCGTTTTGGCTCATGACCAAGCCCCGTCGGTACGGGTGCTCACTTGCGGATCTCGTTCAGCAGGTACTGGACCAGCATGCCGACGGGGCGGCCGGTAGCGCCCTTGTACGGCGCGTGGCTGTGCCAGGCGGTGCCGGCGATGTCCAGGTGCGCCCAGTGGTAGTCCTTCGTGAAGCGCGACAGGAAGCAGGCGGCGGTCACGCTGCCGGCCTTGGGGCCGCCGATGTTGGCCATGTCGGCAAAGGGGCTGTCCAGTTGCTCCTGGTATTCGTCCCACAACGGCATTGGCCAGGCGCGGTCATTGGCGTCGCGGCCGGCGGCCTGCAGTGCCTCGCCCAGCGGCGCGTGGTTGCTGTACAGGCCGTGGGCGTGCGCGCCCAGGGCAACGACGCAGGCGCCGGTGAGGGTGGCGATGTCGATCACCGTGCGCGGCTTGAAGCGTGCAACCCAGGTCAGCGTGTCGCAGAGGACCAAACGGCCCTCGGCGTCGGTGTTGAGGATCTCGACGGTCTGCCCCGACATCGTGGTGACGATGTCGCCGGGACGGGAGGCGCGCCCGCTGGGCATGTTCTCCGCGGCGGCGACGACACCGACCACGTTCGCCGGCAGTTTCAGTTCGGCGACGGCCTTCATGATGCCGAACACCGTTGCCGCACCGCACATGTCGTACTTCATTTCGTCCATGCCGGCGCCGGGCTTCAGCGACACACCGCCGGTGTCGAAGGTGATGCCCTTGCCGACGAAGACGAACGGTTTGTCACCGGTTTTGCCGCCGCGGTATTCCATGGCGATGATCCGCCCCGGCTGCTCGCTGCCCTGGGCGACCGACAGGAAGGC
>JBKHWN010000064.1:0-7899 GCA_046566505.1 Gammaproteobacteria bacterium | reverse complement strand
GATGCCGCGATCGCGCGCGTACGCAGCGCGATCGAGGAACAGCGCGCCGCGCACGAGGAACTGCTCGACGTGCGCACCGGCAGCCGGCGCACCGCTTCCGCGCTGTCGCGCACCACGCAGTTCCTGTCGCTGGCCGCGGTGCTTGGCGTCATCCTCTGCGGTGCCGCGATCGGCATCGCCGCCGACCGGCAATCGCGGCGTCTGTACGACACCGTCGCGCTGCTGCGCACTTTCGGGCTCACGCGCCAGCAGGTGGCGCGCGTGCTGGCGCTGCAGATCGGGCTGCTCGCCCTGCTTGCCGGCGTGGTCGGCACCGCGCTCGGCCTGCTCGCCCAGCAGGTGCTGGCCATGCTGCTGGCCGAACTGTTGCCGGCGAACCTGCCGCCACCGGGTATCTCCGTCTGGCTCACCGGACTGGCCGCCGCCGCCATCACCCTGCCCGCCTTCGCGCTGCCGCCGCTGCTGCGGCTGGGGGACGTATCGCCGCTGCGCGTGCTGCGGCGCGACCTTGATCCGCCGGCACGACGCACGCTGCTGCAGTACGCCGCCGGCCTGTCCCTGCTGGCACTGCTGGTGGTGCTGGTCGCCGCCGACCGCCTGCTGGCGATGGCGATGCTGGGTGCGACGCTGACCTTGATCGCCTGCACCCTGCCGCTCGCCATCGGCCTGCTGCGACTGCTGCGCCGACTGCGTCCGCGGCTGCCGTTCCCGCTGCGCCTCGCCGCCGACCGGCTGGCACACACGCCATTGCGCTTCGGCGCGCAGTTGGTGGCCTTCGCGCTGATCCTCGCCACCATGGCGCTCTCGACCCTGCTGCGCGACGACCTGCTCGCCACCTGGCAGCGGCAACTGCCGGCCGATGCACCCAATGTCTTCGCGCTGAACCTGTTGCCGCACGAGCGCGACGACTTCCTCGGCGCGCTGGCCGCACAGGGCATCGCCGAACCACCGCTGTACCCGGTGACGCCCGGACGGCTGACGCAGATCAACGGCGAACCGGTCGCCACGCGCGTGCCGCCGGGCTCCGACGCCGAGCGCACCATCGACCGCGATCTCGTGCTCACCCAGTCATCAACACTGGGCAGCGACAACCTGGTCACCGCCGGCGACTGGTGGCCGGCGGACGCGCCGGCAGGACTGGTGTCGGTCGAGGAAGACCTGGCCGAACGACTGGACGTGAAAACGGGCGACACGCTGACCTTCGTCATCGCCGGCGAAACCGTCAGTGCCCGCATCACCAGCCTGCGCAAGCTCGACTGGGACAGTTTCCGTCCCAACTTCTTCATGATCTTCTCGCCCGGCACGCTGGCCGACGCGCCCTACACCTGGCTCACCAGTTTCCGCGCGGAGGACAGCCGGCAAACCGTGCGTGCACTGCGCAGCAGTTTTCCGTCACTGACCATGATCGAGGTCGGTCCGCTGCTGGAACGCATGAACGCGCTGGTCGGGCACATGGCCGACGGCATCGGCTTCGTGCTGGTGCTGCTGCTGGCTGCCGCACTGCTGCTGCTCGCGGCATCCGTGATTGCCAGCCTCGACGAGCGGCTGGGCGAGTCCGCGCTGCTGCGTGTGCTGGGTGCGCGGCGCGCCCTGCTGCGCACGAGCCTGGCCGGCGAGTTCGCGCTGCTCGGCGCCACGGCCGGCCTGCTGGCCGCGCTCGCCACCGAAGCGGCGCGCTGGGCGCTGTATTCGCGGGTCATGGACCTGGACTGGCAACCGCTGCCGGCACTCTGGCTCATGCTGCCGCCGCTGTCGGCGCTGCTGCTTGCCGTCACCGGCTACCTGGCAGCGCGGCGCAGCCTGTCGGCGGACGCCGGCACCGTACTCAAGGAGGGGTGACACCATGGGCATCGAGATCGAACGCAAGTTTCTCGTTTCCGGCAGCGATTTCCTGGCCGGTCGCCAGGGCCGGAAACTGGTGCAGGGCTACATCACCAACGATGGCCACGCCAGCGTGCGCGTGCGTATCGACGACACCCGGGCCTTCCTCACCATCAAGGCCGGCCGCGACGCCCTTGCCAGGCTGGAGTACGAGTACCCCATCCCGCTTCCCGACGCACAGGAATTGCTCGCCCGGGTCTGCACCGGGCCGCAGATCGACAAGACGCGCTACGACGTGGAAATTGACGGCAGTCACTGGGAAGTCGACGTCTTCCATGGCGACAATGACGGCCTCGTCATTGCCGAGATCGAACTGCCCGCTGCCGACGCGCCCTTTGCCCGGCCGGCATGGCTGGGCGACGAAGTCACCGGCGATGCACGCTACCTGAACGTCAACCTGGCGCAGACCCCCTGGCGCCGCTGGTAAGGATTACCGCAGACCATGGCCGCCGTCCTCTCGCTGCACCAACCGCTCGCCAACCTGCAGAAGGATCTCGCCGACCTGCTGGCCAAGGCGGTGAATGCCGCCGGCGATACGGATACCGCTGCCGACACCCGCGTCCATGACCTGCGCAAGCGCCTGAAGCGCGCCCGTGCCTGGGCACTGATGCTGCCGCCGGGGCTGGCCCGGCCGGTGCTGCGGGAACTGCGCGATGTCCACCGCAGCCTCGCCGCCAGACGCGACCTCGACGCCACCCTCGAAGCCCTCCACCGGCTGGGCACCACGGCACGCCATGACGGACGGGACCGGGCGCGCCAGGCGCTGCAGGACGTCGCGACCGACGTGCGCAGCCGCCTTCAGGGGACCGGCCCGGCACTGGCCGGCCTGGACAGCGCCTCCGTCCGCCTGAATCGCCTGGCGGATCTGCTCAACGCCAATGCCACCAATGGTGACTTCGCGGATCTGGCTGCGTCCGTCGCCGGCATCGCGAGCCGCAGCCGGCGCGCGATGCGCCGCGCCTTTGCCAGCGGCCAGCCGGCGGACTACCACCGCTGGCGCAAATGGATGAAGTACCACGCGTTCCACCTGCGCTACCTGGTGCCACTCTGGCCGGAACTGCTGCGCGTCGAAGCGGCCACGGCAGAACACTGCGCCGCCTGGCTGGGCGAAAGTCAGGACCTTGAACTGGTGCGCCATGCGCTGGCCGGCATGGCGGACATGCCCGCCGCCCGGCGCAACGCCCTGCTCGCGCTGCTCGACCGTGAACAGCACCACCTGCTGCACCAGGCCGCCAGCGCCGGGTTGCACCTGCATGCATTGTCGCCACGCGCGCTGGAAAAACGGCTGTGCCGCTACGAAGAGGCGCGGCTCCATCGCCATGCGGGCAACTGAACGCCGCGCTGCCGATGGCCGGCAGCGGCTGTTACGATAGCCGCCTCCCGTAAGCCGGACCTTCCGCCATGTTTCGCCGCCTGCGCCGCTGGCTGATCATCGTCGTCGTTGCCATCCCCGTGCTGTTCGTCATCGGCGGTGCCGTGGCGAGCTGGCCGCTGTGGCTGCTGCCGACGACGGAAATCACCGTCACGCGCACCGCACCGCTGCCGGCCGCCGATACCGGCCATTTCGAGGCCGGCGTCGCCATCCGCGACATCACGCCGCCGATCGGCCTGCCCAAGTTCGGCTACTCGGCGCTGGCGGCCAGCAGCGACGGCTTCCGCACCCGCCTGCGCGCGCGCGCCTTCTGCCTCAAGCCGGCGACCGGTGCGCCGGTCGTGATCCTGCAGGCAGACCTGGGCGCCAGTTCCGCGCTGCTGCAGCAGCGCATCGCGGAAATCGTTGCCGCAAAGACCGATGTCCCGGCGCACCAGCTCGCGCTGGTCGCCACGCATACCCACAGCGGGCCCGCCCAGTACCTCGACAGCAACTTCTACAACACCTTTGGCGCCAACCGGCCCGGGTTCGACCCGAAGGTCTTCGACTTCCTCGCCACGCGCATGGCCGATGCCGTCATCGTGGCCTGCAACAACCGGCGACCGGCACGCATCGGCATCGGCCAGGCCACCGTCTGGGGGCTGACGCGCAACCGCTCACTGGAAGCCTGGGTCGAGAACCACAACGTCGCCGACAAGCGGGTCGGCGAGGATCGTGCGCTCGAAGCCGTCAACCCGACCATGACACTCGTGCGCATCGACGTGCGTCACGACGACGGACGCTGGCTGCCGGCCGGCGCCTTCACCACGTTCTCCATCCACGGCACCGGCATACCGGCGTTCCGCGGCCCCTGGCACGGCGATGTCTGGGCCGCGTTCGAGCAGGAAGTCGAGTGGGCGATCCGCGCGCGCTACAACCCGCCCTGGGTGGTCGCACACGCGACGTTCCAGGCGACGCACGGCGACAACAACCCGCACTGGCGCGAAGGCTGGCGCGGCGACACCGAAACGACGCGCATCGGCAAGGAGCTCGCCGACGTCGCCTGGCGCATCTTCGTCAGCCTCGAAAACAACATGCGCGAGGATGCTGCACTCAGTGCGGCCATGCGCGAAGTGAACCTGCTGGGTGGTCCGGCCGAGGATCGTTTCCCGCTGTGTGACCGCGCCATCATCGGTGCCGCCACGCTCGGCGCCGCCAACGGCGACGAAGTCTTTCCCATTGCGTACCTGCCGTTGCTGCAGGAAGGCTGGCCGCGCCGCTGGTTCAAGGACGGCTGCCATGCCGAGAAGCAGTGGACGCTGTCCGCGCTGCAGCCATTGTTCATGCCGGCCGACGCCTTCCCGCACCGCGCGCTGCTGCAGGTATTGCGCATCAACGAACTGGCGCTGGTGATGCTGCCCTGGGAAGTCACCTGGGAGGCCGGCAACCGTATCGCCAAACGCGTCGAGGCTTCGCTGGCGGAAAACAACGCCCCGGGCCGCGTCGTGGTCGCCAGCCACGCCAACGGCTATCTCGGTTACGCGACGACACCGGAAGAGTACGCGGTGCAGTATTACGAGGGCGGCCACACGCTGTACGGCCCGGGCACCACGGAATTTTTGGCACGGCAAAGTGCGCGGCTGGCAGCGGACCTCGCCACAGCCACCGCAGGCACCGTCGCCGACCTGCCGGATGCCTGGCACTACCGGCTGCGCACCCGCAGCTACTGGCCCGAACCCGTCGAGCCGACCGGTGAACGCGCGCTGATCGAAGGGCCACGATTCGTGCCCGGGAATGGCGCGCAGGAACCGTACTGGTCGGTGACCTATCGCGACGTCGCGCCGGGCAGCATCGACCTGCATCAACCGTTGCTGAGCGTAGAGGCACTGCGCGGAGAGACCGAGTGGGTCGCGCTGCTGCAGAACAGCCGGCCGGTGAACGACATGTGGCACAAGGACCTGCAGATTCGCTGGCTTGCCAACGAGGAAAAGGGCATGGCGCGCTACGAGTTGCGCTGGAACAATCCGCCGGTCTCGCCCAATTTCCGTTTCCGCTTCGCCGTCCGCTCACGTGCCGGCCTGCCTGACTGGCAGTCGCCGCAATTTCCGCCCTGAACCCCCGGACCCACCACCATGACACTGCTTGCCCGCCTGCTGCTGGTCACCGCCGTACTGGTTGCCACCGGCTGTGCATCCACCACCGAAATCCTGCGCACCGTTGACGAAAACCGGCCCGCCGAACCAGCCCGCTCACTGATCGTCGTCGGCGTGACCACCGACGACCCCTTGCGCAAACATTACGAGGACGTCTTCGTCGACGAGTTGCGTCGTGCCGGCATCCGGGGCGTGCCCAGCAGTGCGCTGATCCCCTCGATGGGCGGCCTGACCATGCCGGCACTGCGCGAGCACATGACTGCCGGCTCCGGCATGGCGCAAGCCGTGATCCATGTGCAGCTGGTGGAACTGGTTTCCACGGGCACCTGGCTGCCGACGGACATCCCGGCCCACGCCGCGCCGGCCTCGCGTGACGTTGGCGGCATTTCAGTGACGCTGAACGCGCCGGCCCGCAGCGCACCGCGCGGTGCGCAGACGGAGGTAGAACTCGAAGCCAACCTGTATGCCCTGCCGTCGCGCACACTGCTGTGGACGGCACTGACCCGTACACATGAGGCGAACTCCCTGGAAAAAGTCGCACGCTCGCATGCACGAGCGCTGATCCGCGAAATGATCAAGGGCGGCCTGCTGGCGCCAGGCTCCTGAACCGGAAAACGCACGGGACGACACCGGAAAGATGTCTTTCACGAACTCTGCACGCGCCCTGCTCACCTGGCTGGGCCTTATGCTCTTCGCGCTTTGGCTGCCCGTTGCCGTCGTCGCCTGGCTGCCGGGCTGGCACGAGGGCAGTTGCGAGTGGCACGCAGGCTGCACTGAATACGGGCGCGAAGCCGCGCTGGCCCGCATTGCCGAACTGCGCGCCTACCTGCAGTGGCGCGGCGAACTGGCTGTGGAAAACTGGGGAGATGCCGAACGCGCGTACCACGCGCAAGTGCGTAACCTGCTCGGTTACTTCTCGGTTCTCGCACTGCTCGGCGCAATGGTCTTTGCCCATGCCGACGCGACGCTGCGCGCCAGAACGGCCCGCTGGGCAATCCTGCTCGCCGCTGTCTGCGTTATCGTGCTGCCGTTTTTCGGATCATTCTGGCGTGAGCTGTTCCAGCCGCTGACGTTCGGCGGTGCCGCCCACCTTCGTGAGCCGGACAGCACGTCCGCGTGGATCATGCCGCCCATCTACTACAACTACACGACAGCCCTCGTCATCGGCGTGGCAACCCTGATCTGCGCGCTCGCCCGTGTCCAGGCGATGCGCCAGCTCACCGCCGACGACATCACTTCCCGCGCAGACGATCCGCCATCTTCTCGGCAATCATGATCGTCGGCGCATTGGTGTTGCCGCCCACCAGCGAAGGCATCACCGACGCATCAATCACGCGCAACGCCTGAACCCCGCGTACGCGGCATTCCGAATCGACCACCGCCTGCTCGTCGCTGCCCATGCGACAGGTGCCGACCGGGTGGTAGATCGTCTCCGCCTTGTGGCGGATGCAGTCGACGATCTGCTCGTCGGTGCGCACCCGCTCGCCCGGGACTTCCTCGCGGCCGCGGTACGCGTCGAACGCCGGCTGCGCAAAGATTTCACGCGCCATCTTCACCGCCTTCACCAGCACCCCGGTGTCGTACGGATCCGACAGGTAGTTCGGCTGGATCAGCGGCGCCGCGTACGGGTCGGCTGACGACAGGCCGATGTATCCCTTGCTGCGCGGACGCAACTGGCAGGCATGCAGCATGTAGCCGTGGCCCGGTCCGACTTCGCGGGCGTGGTCGAGCATGAACGCCGGGATGAAGTGCATCTGCACATCGGGAATGTCCAGCGACGGATCGGTCTTCACGAAGGCCCCCGCTTCCAGCCCGTTGCTGGCGCCCACGCCGGAACGGGTGCGGTAGTACTGGATCAGCGTCAGCAGCATCTTGTGGATCTTGGTCTGCTCGAACAGCGTCACCGGCTGGACGCAGTGCTGCTGCACCATGACATCCAGATGGTCCTGCAGGTTCTGCCCGACCTGCGGCCGGTTCACCTTCACCGGGATGCCCATGCGCTGCAGTTGCGTGCCGTCGCCGATGCCCGAGAGCATCAGCAGCTGCGGCGAGTGCACCGCACCGCCGCAGAGCAGCACCTCGCGCGTCGCCAGCGCTTTCTGCTCGCCCATGCCGCGACGGAACGTGATGCCGACCGCGCGCCCGTTCTCGATGTCGATCGAACGCGCATGTGCGCGCGTCACCACCGTCAGGTTCGGACGGTGCTTCGCCTGGTTCAGGAAAGTGACCGCCGTGCTCTGGCGCCGGCCGTCCTTGATCGTCAACTGGTAGGGGCCGGCACCTTCCTGTTCGGCACCGTTGAAATCAGGATTGAAAGGGATGCCGGCCTGCTGCGCCGCCTTGAGGAACACGTCGAACAGCATGTGCTTCGACGGTTCCTGGGTGACGCCCAGCGGACCACCAACGCCGTGGTACTCGCCAACGCCACCCCAGAAATCCTCGCTCTTGCGGAAATAGGGCAGCACCTCGTCATAGGACCAGCCCGGGCAGCCCTCCTCCTTCGCCCAGCGGTCG
>JBKHWN010000063.1:0-3591 GCA_046566505.1 Gammaproteobacteria bacterium | reverse complement strand
GCGGGGCGCGCGATATCGGCACCTACCAGTCGATGGGCGGCGGCGAAGGCCTGCGCAGTGCCCTGCGCACCTTTTCCGGCAAAGTGATCGCGGAAATCGACGCCTCCGGCTTGCGCGGCCGCGGCGGAGCCGGTTTTCCGGCTGCACGCAAATGGCAGGCCGTCGCCAAGGCGGCCGCCGCGCAGAAATATCTGGTCGTGAACGCCGACGAAGGCGACCCCGGCAGTTTCAGTGACCGGCTGCTGCTGGAAAACGATCCCTTCCGCCTCATCGAAGCCTGCGTGATTGCCGCGCATGCCACCGGCGCCAGCGCGGGCATCATTTATCTGCGCAAGGAATATCCGGCGGCCCGCGCCATCCTGGAGGCCGCCATCGACCAGGCCCGCCATGTCGGCTGGCTGGGCCGCAACATCATGGGCTGTGCCATCGACTTCGACCTGAGCCTCCATGTCGGGGAGGGCAGCTATGTCTGCGGCGAAGAAACCTCGCTGCTGAATTCGCTTGAAGGCCGGCGCCCCGAAGTACGCCTGCGCCCGCCGCAGATCACCGAGCACGGCCTGCATGGCTTGCCGACACTGGTGAGTAATGTCGAGACGCTGTGCGCGGTGCCATGGATCATGGAGCACGGAGGGGCGCGTTATGCCGGACTGGGCTGCAGCGGGAGCCGTGGCACCAAACTGCTGTCCCTGAACTCGCTGTTCAACCGGCCGGGCCTGTACGAAGTGGAGTTCGGCATGTCCCTGCGCGAAATCGTCGAGGAACTGGGCGGCGGCCTGCGTCGTGGCGAACTGAAGGGCGTGATGGTCGGCGGCCCGCTGGCCGGCCTCGTGCCGCCGGCGCTGCTCGATACGCCCTTTGCGTATGAGGAACTGCAGGCGATCGGCTGCGCCGTCGGCCATGGCGGCATCATTGCCTTCGCCGATGACACGTCGATCGCGGACATCGTGGCGCAGGTATTCCGCTTTGGTGCGCGCGAGAGCTGCGGCAAGTGCACGCCCTGCCATCTCGGTACGCCCGAACTGGCCACGGCCTTCGAGGCCGTGCTGGCCGGAGGAAAAATGCCGGCATCGCGCTGGCAGGCCCTGATTGATGCACTGGAGGCCACCAGCTTGTGCGGCCACGGTCGTGGTCTGGCGGAATTTGCCCGTGCCATCGAGCGTCACTATGCCGAGGAGTTGGCGCAATGCTTCGCATAACCATTGATGGCGAGGAATTCGAGGTTCCGGAGGGCATGCCCCTGCTGCAGGCCTTGCAGGAAAGTGGCCACGACGTCCCCCATCTCTGCCACGATGACCGCCTGCAGGTGCATGGCGGCTGTCGCCTGTGCGCAGTGACTGTCGACGGTGAACCCCGCCCCGTGGCCAGTTGCAGCACGCCGGTGCGCGACGGCATGGTGGTCAGCACGCACACGCCCGCCCTGCAGGCCTTGCGCCAGACCAACCTGTCCCTGCTGGCCCGGCACTATCCTGCTGCCAGCGTGGCAAAGGAGCCCATGCATCCGTTCCACCGGTTGCTCGCCGACCACCAGGTGACAGCGGGCGACCTCAGCCGGACGGAGAAATACTGCGACGACACGCACCCCTATCTCGCCATCGACATGGACCGCTGCATCCAGTGCGAGCGTTGCGTGCGCATCTGCGATGAAGTGCAGGGCCAGTCCATCTGGCAAACCTGGGGGCGCGGCGAGGAAACCCACATCGCCACCCATGATCACCAATCGCTGCTCGACAGCGGCTGTGTCTCCTGCGGCGCCTGTGCCGACACCTGTCCCACCGGCGCGATCACCGACAAGCGCACCGGAGCGGTAGAGAAATGGACGCGCTCCACTTGCGTCTACTGTGGCGTGGGCTGCCAGATGGACGTGGGCACGACGGGGGATCGCGTCGTCGCCGTGCGCCCCGCGCCCGACAGTCCGGTCAATCGCGGCCACCTCTGCGTGAAAGGCCGCTATGCCTTCGAGTTCACGCATGCAAAAGACCGCATCACCTCGCCGCTGTTGCGCGACGGTGATGACTGGCGAGCGGTCAGCTGGGACGAGGCGCTGGACCATGTGGCCGGCAAGCTCAAGGACATCCTCGCGCAACACGGCGGCGAGGCCATCGGCGTGCTGGGCTCGGCCCGTGCCACCAACGAAGAAAATTATCTCGCGCAAAAATTCGCGCGCGTGGTGCTGGGCAGCAACAACGTCGATTGCTGCGCACGCGTGTGCCACCAGCCCAGTGCCAAGGCACTGAAGACCATGCTCGGCACCGGTGCCGCCACCAATGCCTTCGACGACATTGAACGCGCGCACACGTTCCTGATTTGCGGTGCCAATCCCACGGAAAACCATCCTGTGGTCGGCGCACGCATCAAGCAGGCAGTGCGCAAGGGCGCGCGCCTGATTGTGGTCGATCCGCGCCGCATCGAACTTGCCGATTACGCGGATGTCTGGTTGCCGGTGCGTCCCGGCCACAATGTTGAACTGTTCAACGCCATGGCGTTCACGATCATCGAGGAAGGGCTGGTCGATACCGGGTTTCTCGCGCGGCGGGTGGACGGCTTTGACGCCTACCGCGCGCTGATTGCCGACTACGCCCCCGAAAAAGTGGCCGCCCGTTGCGGCGTGCCGGCCACCGACATTCGTGCCGCCGCGCGCCTGTACGGGAGCCGCAAGCCGGCGATGTGTTTTCACGGCCTGGGCATGACCGAACACACGCAGGGCACCGAAGGCGTGATGACGCTGATCAACCTGGCGCTGCTCACCGGCAATCTCGGCAAGCCCGGCAGTGGCGTCAATCCGCTGCGCGGCCAGAACAACGTGCAGGGCTCTGCCCAGATGGGCTGCGAACCGGCGACACTGACCGGCGCGCAAGACCTGCACAATGCCGAGGTGCGTCAGCGTTTTGAAAGCCGCTGGCAGACTCCGCTACCGCCGAAACCGGGTCTCGACCTGCCCGGCATGATCGATGCGGCCGCCAGCGGCAGGCTGAAGGCGCTGTGGGCCTTCGGCTATGACATCGCGCTGACCCTGCCCAACAAGCAACGCACTGATGCCGCCCTGGCCAACGTCGACATGGTGATCGTGCAGGACCTGTTCCTGAACGAAACCGCACGCGTGTGCGGTACCGTCTTCCTGCCGGCTGCCAGTGTCTTTGAACGGGACGGCACCTTCATGAATTCCGACCGCCGCGTGCAGCGCGTGCGCGCGGCCATCCCCGCACCGGGCGATGCACGGCCGGACTGGTGGATCATCCAGCAGATTGCGCAGCGCATGAGTCATGGCAACGGCTTTGCTTTTGACAGCGCAGGTGCGATCTGGGACGAAGTACGGGCGCTCTGGCCAGCCGGTGCCGGCCTGAGCTATGCGCGACCGGAGCACGAAAGCCTGAACTGGCCCTGTCCGGATGAACACCATCCTGGCACGCCCGTCCTGCATCGCGAGGGCTTCGCGCATGCGGAACGCACGGTACTGGCCTGCATTCCCTTTGTCCCGACCCGCGAGCAGTGCGACGCCGATTTCCCCCTGCTGCTGACCACCGGACGCACACTGCATCACTTCAACGCCGGCACCATGACCTATCGCACGCCCAACCGCCTCCTGCGCCCGTC
>JBKHWN010000062.1:0-5371 GCA_046566505.1 Gammaproteobacteria bacterium | reverse complement strand
CTGTTGATGCCACCGCCGGCAGACTGCGCGTCCCGGTCGGCCGGCAGGCCGTCGGCATCCACCTGCGGCGAAGCCGCCAGCCGGTTGGCTATCTCCAGATGGATGCGGATGCGCGCCAGCACTTCGTCCGCAGAAAACGGCTTGGTGACGTAGTCGACGGCGCCCAGTTGCAGGCCGGTCAGCCGGTCCTCGATCTCGCCCGCGCCGGACAGGAAGATGACCGGGATGTCGCGCGTCAGCGGGTGGGCCTTGAGCAGGCGGCAGGTCGCGAAGCCGTCGACCTGCGGCATGCGCACGTCCAGCAGGATGAGGTCCGGCCGCAACACCTGCGCCTTCTGCGCGCCCTCGTTGCCGTTGAGGGCGACGGCGATGCGCAAGTCCGTGCGACGCAGGAACTCCACCAGCAGGGCCACGTCGTCCGGCGTGTCATCGATGATCAGGACGCTGCGTCCCCCGAACGGGGAAGGCACGGCAGGATGTGGTTGCGTCATGCGTTTCTGTCGGCGGTGCAGCAAGTGACCGGCAGCCTACGCCGCCGGGTGCGCACCATCAACAGGCCACGCCTGGCCTCAGGGCGTCTCCGGCGGGAAATGCCGCAGGCGCAGCTCCGTCATCCGCTGTTCGTGCAGGGCGTCCCAGGCAGCAGGGTTCATGGTTGCGCGCAGCGGCTCCAGGTCATGGCGCAGGCGGGCCGCGTCCGCCTTGAAATCGCCCACCTGCTTCTGCTGGCTGGCCAGTTGCGTGTCGCGCGCTGCCATCTGTACCACCGTATCGGCGTCGAAATGGCGACGCCGCGCCTGCTCGGTCAGCAGCGCCCGTTGCGCGGCATCCTCGACACCGACCAGCAACAACGCCACTTCGCGCTCGTAGGCGCCGGCCGGGCCCTCGACCGCGCGCAATGCCTCGGCGTGGCTACCGAAGGACTGCCCGCGCAGTGCGTTCAGCGCCTCGAGCCGCTGCTGCGCCGTCATGCCGGCGGCACGTGACTGCAGGTCACCAAAAGCAAACTGG
The DNA here is from genome assembly GCA_046566505.1 of Gammaproteobacteria bacterium. Classification (GTDB taxonomy): domain Bacteria; phylum Pseudomonadota; class Gammaproteobacteria; order Pseudomonadales; family JADFDG01; genus JADFDG01. Next base: position 4,360 of record JBKHWN010000062.1, on the reverse strand, counting down.
TATTCCGCCCAGGCACGCTCCTGCCCGAAGGCCAGCGCGGCCTCCTCCGCGCCGAGCGTGCGTTCACGCAATTCGTGCACCCGCGCATAACGCTCGCGCGGCGGCGTTTCCATGGACATCACCAGCGACTGCATTTCCCGCTCGTAGAACGGCAGCTTGGCGACCGTGCGCGCGACCAGGTCGGCAAAATCGCGGTCGGGATGTTGCGCCAGCACTTCGTCGAGTAGCGCGGCACAGGACGCCTCGCTGTCGCAACGGCGGTGCAGGGCCTGCAGGAAGGCCTGCAGGTTGCCCGGCGAACGCTGGAGCGCGGCGAGTTGCCCCGCCAGCTCGCTGACTCGTGCGGCGTGCCTTTCCTGCTCACTCATGCCGGCCTCGTCGGCTGCGTTCATGGCGCCCGGCATGCCCGCGCCGGACATCGCGACCGTCTGGAAAGTGCCGCCTTCCGCGGACGCCGTCGCCGGCAGCGGCGCCGAGGCCCGCCAGCCGGCGGCGATCACCAGAATGACGACGGCCGCAACAGCGGCCGTCATCCCCCAAACCTTGCGGTTCATGGTTTTTCGTCTGCAACCGGTCAGGGGTTGAAGGCGAAGTCGCCCATCACCGGGAAGTGGTCGGACAGGTCCCGGGTATGGAACAGCGGAGCAACACCTGTGCGCGGAACGCGGACATCGTTACGTGACTGCGACGGCTGGCGGTGCGTGTTCGAATACACGACATAGTCCAGGTACTCGACCGTCTCGCCACCAGAACCCGCCGCACCGGAAAGGATATTGATGCGCGGATCAAAGGTTGCGTCGTGGCCGGTGCTCGCCGGATCGGTGGCAACAAGGTTCACCAGCATCTGCGCGTAATCCTGCGGCCACAGCAACTTGTTGACGTTGAAATCACCGCCCATCATCACGGCGTCAAAAGCGGGGATGTTCTGCGCATCAACCAGTGCGCGAATCTGCTGGAACTGCTCCTGGCGCAGCGCACGGGCCTCTTCGGTGTCGAAGGACGCGGTGTGCGTGGAAGTCACGTGATAGGCCTTGCCCCCCTTGATCACTTCCGCGTAGATCACGCCCTTGTCGGCGAAGCAGTCGGTGCCCGAGCAATCCGGGTAGATGTAGTCGGCAGTGTTCACGATCGGGTAGCGGGAAACGACCAGCACGCCACTGTCATATATGTTGATGCCGTCGTACGGGATCTTGGGAACATGAGTCTGGTACGGGTATTCACCTGACAGCGCCAGCAGCATGCCGGTCCGGTCGGAGGAGAAGGCTTCCTGGAACAGGATGACGTCATAGCCCTTGAGGTGCTTCGGCAGCTCCGCCAGACGCTCGCTGATCTTGTCGGCAACGAGCGGCAGCGCGTAGATGTTGTAGCTCAGGACCTTGAGCTGGTCGTTGGGTGCCAAGGCCTCGGTTTGCGTGTCATTGGTGATGACGTAGTAGAAATCATCGTAGCCGCCGGTGTACTCGGCCTTGAATGCAGTCTTGGAAGGACGAGCGTTGTACTGGTGCCCGTAGGTGTAGATGTTGCGATCCGAGTACCAGGGCGACGTGAAGCCCGGGCCACTGGCAGCGTGCTTGATATTGCTGCCGCTCCAGGTTCCCTTCATTTCCTGTCGCGCCGTCACGGTGGAGCCGTTGCGGGTCACCTGGGTATCGAAGTAGTAGGTGTGCCCGGACTTCACGCCCCAGTACCGGTTGTAGCGCAGCACGCGCTTGGTCTCGTATGGGCCGATGCTCGTGGCCTCCTGTGCCCACTCGCTGCCCTTGACCAGGGTGCGGCTGCCGTAATGGTTGACCGAGACCGTCACCGGGTCAGGCGTGCTGTTGGTGATGAACACATAGGTGTCCGCCAGTGCCGGGCCGGCAAACAGCGCCAGCAGGGTGAGCAGGGTGAGTCGCAGTTGACGCATGGTCGAAGTCTCCGCCACGGGTTGTTGTTGTCAGCCGGGAAACCCCGGGGTGCGGCGCATTCTGTGCAGGCAGGCCCCGCCGGCACAGGAACTGGCGTGCCACCGGAGCGTCATTTCGTGACAGCGGATGAACGGTAAGTCGCTGATAATACGAATGTATTAGCCTGCCGGCACAGGGGCTCCGGCACCGGCACTAGAAACCTCGTCTCGACGATTGCCATCCGCCCTGTAGCGAGCCGGCCATGCCGGCGATAAATGCCATCCGCCCTGTAGAATCGCCGCCCTGCCCGTCGCCAGGTTTCCAACGCCCCGATGTCCATTGCCGAGCCCACGCCGTCCCGATCCCGCCTGCCGGCACCGCTGCGCGCCCTGCCGCAACGCGCCCGTCGCCTGCAGGAACAGGCCGCCCAGTGGCGCGACAACGCCATCGACTGGCTGCGCCGCGAAGAACTGGTGCTCGCCGAACGCACGCCCTACGAGGAAATCTTTCGCGAGGACATCACCTCGGTGCGGCATTACCTGCCGCTGACGGAAGACCGGATCGACGTCGCCGGCGGGACGGTGGCCGTCGCCCGCACGCGACACGCAATCCCGCTGGTGCTGGTGGCACCGCTGGCGGTCACCATGCGCATCTACGACCTGTTCCCCGAGCGCAGCCTGGTGAAGTTCCTGCTGGCGCACGGTTTCGATGTCTACCTCGTCGACTGGGGCCGCCCGGAACCGCGGCACGATCACCTGCACCTCGCTGATTTCTTCGCCGGCCTCCTGCCGCGCGCGCTCGCTGCCGTACGCCTGCACAGCGGCCGCCAGAAACTGTCGCTGCACGGCTGGAGTTTCGGCGGCCTGTTCAGCGCCTGCCACGCGGCAACGGATCCGGACATCGCCAACCTGGTGCTCATCGGTTCACCCTGCGACTACCACGCCAACGGCGAACTCGGTAAGCAGTACCAGCGGCTGGCGCGCTACATGCGCCTGCTGCAGAAAACCGGCTTCCGCGTGCACAGCCTGCCCAAGGCGCTGTGGCGCGCGCCGGGCTGGGCAAACAGCCTGGGCTTCAAGGTGCTCAGCCCGGCGGCCACCCTCCAGGGCTATCTCGAACTGCTGCGCAACCTGCACGACCGCGACTTCGTCGCTGCGCATGCCACCAACGCCGCCTTCCTCGACGACATGACTGCCTACCCCGGCGCCGTGATGCAGGACATGGTGCAGTGGCTGCTGACGGACAACGTGGTCGCCGAAGGCCGGCTGCCGATGGAAGGCGCGCAGGCCTCGCTGGCCGACGTGCGCGCCAACCTGCTGCTCGTCGCCGGCAGCAACGACACGCTGGTCACCGCCGACGCCGCCCGCCCGCTGCTCGGGCTGGTCGCCAGCAAGGACCGGACGATGATCACCGTGCCCGGCGGCCACATGGGCATCCTCGGCGGCTCGCAGGCACCGGAAACGGTGTGGAAGCCGGTCGTCGACTGGCTGGCGACGCGCAGCGGCTGAATGCGGCCGGGCGCATGGCGAGGCCCACCTCGCCGGCCGACGGCAACAGACGCGGCCTCAGGATCGGTAAACGATGTGGCGCATGCCCTCGCGCAACGCGAAGGCGCCGTGCATGTACAGGCCGCCCAGCCACCAGGGCACGTAGTAGATATCGACATGGCGGTAGTTCACGCCGCCCAGCGCGCTGAGCGTGCCTTCGGCGAACATCCCGGCAACGGCCAGGATCGCGGCCAGCAGCAGCAACCAGCCACGGTCATAGGTCGCCAGCCAGCGCACGGCGAACGTGCCGTAGAACAGCACCGACAGCAGCACCGGCTCCTCGTTGCCGAAGCCGCTGAGCAGGTAGACCAGCGCGAAGGCCGTGACCGCCTCGGTGAAGGCGCCCGCATCGCCGGGCGCGGTGCTTGCCGCCGATGGCATCGACGCCGGCAGGCGCACGACCAGCCACTGGTAGGCGAAACCCATGATCAGGAATGACATGACAAAGCCGGGGAACACCCACCAGGACTGCCCGAACAGGAACGGCGCCGGATAGGACAGGGTCTGGGTGTGCACGTGGTTCGCATCACAGACCGTCGCCACCAGTGCGGCAATCACCGCCATCAACAACAGTCGGGAGGGCTTGAGCACCGGCGTGGTCATGTCGGGTTCCTTTCTTCTTTTCAGGTTGGGTCTGGATATCGGGGGCGCGAGGCGCGGCACAGCATGCATCAAATCCGGAGCGCTCGTCCGGGGCGCTCGCCCGGATGCCGGTCCGGCTCGCCCGTCACGGCGACATGCCGGCCCGCGCCAGCGCGTCCGGCCCGAGCTGCCGCGCATCGTTGACGCCACACAGCGCGAGCGCAACATCCATTTCCTGGCGCATCGATTCGAGCAGGTGCGCCACGCCCGCCTCGCCGCGCGCAGCCAGCGCAAAGGCCCAGGCGCGGCCGATCAGGCAGGCGTCGGCGCCCAGCGCCAGGGCCT
>JBKHWN010000061.1:0-6929 GCA_046566505.1 Gammaproteobacteria bacterium | reverse complement strand
AAGACCGCGCCACGCTGCGCATTTCCAGCCAGCACGTCGCCAACTGGCTGCACCACGGGCTGTGCACGGAAGAGCAGGTGATGGAGGCGATGAAGCGCATGGCGGCCAAGGTCGATGCGCAGAACGCCTCCGATCCGCTCTATCAGCCGATGGCGCCGCACTTTGCCGACAGCGTGGCCTTCAACGCTGCCTGCGAGCTGGTGTTCCAGGGGCGCCTCCAGCCCAACGGCTACACCGAGCCGGTACTGCACCGTCGTCGCCGCGAAGCCAAGGCGGTGTTCGGCAGCGTCACCGGCAAGGGCTGTGCCGGCTGACACGGCGGCCAGGGGCCGGCGCGCTGTCCTGCCGACGCGTGCCGGCACAACGATTTCATCGTCCAACGGAGTGCCGTGATGACCGCAACATCCACCACGACTGCAACGGTCATCATGCCGGCGCCGTCCGTGCAACAGGCCTATGTCGGCCTGATGATGGGCGTGATTGGCCGGGGCCTGGTGTCCATGAGCCAGGTTGACGACCAGGTGCGCCGGGAACTCAGCGCGTTGCCTGCCGGATACGTGATCTGCATGAAGGTCATGGGCAGCAACGGGCCTGCGTTTGCCATCGAAGTGGGTGATGACGGCAGCCTGCGCCTGCGCAAGGATTTCAACGGCCGGGCCAGCCTCACGGTGATCTTCAAGCACATGGCGCACGCTTTCCTGGTGTTTTCCTTCCAGGAAGGAACGGCGCGCGCGTTTGCCAACGACCGGATGTTCGTCGATGGAAACGTATCGCACGCCGTGCGACTGGTACGCTGCCTGAACCGCATGGAATCGGTGATCCTGCCGAAGATGGTGGCCGAGCGCGCGCTCAAACGTTACCCGCACATCCGTATCGGCGAAAAACTCTCGCTGGCGACCCGCACCTACGGCCGCCTGCTGACCAACCTGATCAAGGGGCAATGACCATGACCGACACCAAGAATGGCAAGTCTTTCTACGAGTTCTTCTGCCCGGTCAAGATCATTGCCGGCCTGCAGGCGCTGGAGCACATGCCCTTTGAGCTGTCGATGCTGCAAAGCAAGCGGCCCATGGTGATCACCGACAAGGGCGTCATCGCCGCCGGCCTGCTCAAGCATGTGGAGACGGCGTTTGCGGGCACCGATATCGTCATCGCGGCAACTTTCGACAACGTGCCGCCCGACAGCAGCCTGGAAACGGTGCGCGACGCCGCACACCTGTACCGGGCCAACAATTGCGACGCCATCCTTGCGGTCGGCGGCGGCTCGGTGATCGACACCAGCAAGGGCGTGAACATCCTGGTGTCCGAGGGCGGCGACGACCTGGAGCGTTTCTCCGGCGCGCATCACCTCAAGCGCCCGCTGAAACCGCTGTTCGTGGTCCCGACCACGGCGGGCACCGGTTCGGAGGCGACCATGGTCGCGGTGATTTCCGACAAGGAAAAAGGCGTGAAGATTCCCTTCACTTCCTATTTCCTGATGCCCAATGCCGCCGTCCTCGATCCGCGCATGACGGCGACAATGCCGCCGCACATCACCGCGATGACCGCCATGGACGCGATGACGCATGCCGTCGAATCCTATACCTGCATGGCACAGAACCCCTTGTCCGAGGCCTTTGCTTCGCGCGCCGTGCGCAAGGTCAGCGAAAGCCTGCTGCATGTGATGGACAACCCGCAGGACATGGTCGGCCGCCTGCAACTGGCGCAGGCCTCGACGATGGCCGGGGTGGCGTTCTCCAACTCCATGGTTGGCATGGTGCACTCGCTGGGCCATTCGCTGGGCGCGCTCTGCCACCTGCCGCACGGCCTGTGCATGAACCTGTTCCTGCCGTACGTGCTCGATTACAACAAGGACGTGAACGCGGAAAAGATCGGCGAACTGTTGCTGCCGCTGTGCGGCCCGGAAGTGTTCGCGGCGACACCGGCTGCCGAGCGCGCCGACAAGGCGATCGGCCACATCCGCTGGCTGCGTGACGAACTGTTTGCGCGCGCAAAACTGCCGCGCACCCTGCGTGAGACCGGCAAGGTCACCGAGGACATGATTTCGGCAATTGCTGAAATGGCGCTGGACGACGGCTCGCTGCTGTTCAATCCGAAGGAAGCGGACCTGGAAGACCTGATCCACGTATTGCGCAGCGCCTGGTAAGCAGGCAGCTGCACCGCCGCGTGCCGGAACGTCAGATGCTGAAGAAGTGGCGAATCCGGGACAGCAGTTCGTGACGCTGCTGCGTACTGGCCGCAGCACCGGCAGCGGCGCTGTCCCGCGTGCTTTCCAGCCGTGACTGGCGCTCGGTCAGCAGGCGGCTGATTTCCTCGGCCAGTGCCGGCCGTGCGCGGATCAGGTCGGCAAACGACTGCTTGTCCAGCCGGTAGCACTCGATATCGCTCTTCGCGATGACCGTGGCCCGCCGCGGCTCGCCGGTCATCAGTGCCATCTCGCCGAAGAAATCTCCGGGCAGCAAGGCGTTGACCTTGCTCTGGCTGCCATCCGGCATGTCGATGACCACGTCTGCCTCGCCGCTGGTGATGATGTAGAGCCAGTGGGCGACCGCGCCCTGGCGGGTGACGACGTCACCGGCCGCGTAGGGTGCATAGGTCAGGCGCGTGGCCAGCGTTTCCCGCTCGTCGTCGGTCAGCGTGTTGAAGAGGTCCGCATGCCGCAACGCCAGCAGCCGGCGGGCGGTTTCCCGGCGGGTGCGCGCGGCTTCGAATTCGGCATTTTCCGTCACCGTGCGCAGGCGGTATTGCGGCATGGCGATCGGGATCGCTTCGCGGCACAACACCGCATGGACATGGGTGCGGACCTGGCTGTCGGTCGGGTCATCGCGCAACAGGTCGGTGAGCCAGTAGCGAACGGCATACTGGCAAAGCCCGCCGTCGAAGCCCATCAGCAGGCAGTCGGGCATCGGATCGGCGGAGACATGATCGATCCGGCAGCCATGAAGTTCCTTGCGAACCACATCCATCACGTGGGCCGGCGGCACATCGGTTGGCACTTCGAAGCGGATCCAGCGCCGCCACTGCGGCGGCCCGTCTTCACGGCGACCCAGGATCAGGAAACGGTTTTTCATGAGTTGGCTGTTGGGCACGCAGACGATCTCTCCGTTGCGCGTGCGCACCGAGGTTGACCGCCAGCGGATCTCGATGACCTTGCCGGCAAGGTCATCGACCTTGATCCAGTCGCCGATCTGCAGTGAATCGTCCATCTGCAGGGCGATGCCGCCGAGGATATTGCCGAGGGTGTCCTGCATCGAGAAGGCGATCACGGCAGTGATCACCGCCGAGGCGGTGACCAGGCCAGTGAAATCGACACCCGCATAACGCAGGCGAACGACCGCCCAGGCAAGGTAGCCGACGACAACCAGGATGTCCTCGGTGATGCGCGGCACGCTGACCCTTGCCGCCGGCAGCAACAGCCGGAACAGCAGCATGCCGAACAGGCGGATCAGTGCGATGCCGACCAGGATGACGCCGGCCTCGCGCAATACGCGGGCGATGGTCGCCAGTCCGCCATCCGCGGCCAGCATCGCGGCGCCGGCCAGGACCAGGCCAAAGCCGGCCAGCAGCAGCGTGCCGCGCGTCGTCTGGCGATCCTGGGGACGGAAACGGTAAAGCAGCAGCACGGCCAGCACCGTGGCGGCGGCAAGCAGGCCCATTTCCCGGGTCATCATGCGGGCCGTCCCTAGAGTCGCAGCCGGCGAAGGGCAGTGCAGGGCCCTGCGTGCGACCAGGCCTCGTCAAACCAGGCCGCGCGTTCGCGTGCGGTGGTGAGGTTGCGGAAGGTCACCACCGCCGCGATGTCTGCGTGGTGCGGGCGACGGATCATGCCGATGTCGTCAACGATAAGGAACGCCTCGTCCATCCGGGCGTAGCTGTCGCGCAATTGCCGGAAATCCACGAAGGAAGGAAATCGGTGCCAGAGATCCACCAACCGGTGCGGCTCGCGTGTCGCCCGCGCGGGGTCGGCCACCAGCACCCGGATGCTGGCGACCTTGCTGCGCGTCGAGATCAGGGTGGCCAGTGCGTCGATGAAGGGCTGCCGGCTGTAGAGCGCAGGGTCGGTGTCCTGCGCCAGGATGCGGATGCTGGTCCTGGCTTGCGCGACGAGGCGGTCCGTGGCGGCTTCCAGTTGCGCGAAGTCGTCAGTGTGGATGACGTCTTCGCTTTCGCCGAGAACTTGCGTGGAGATGTCCGGCCCGGTCATGCGCTCACCCCGTGCTGGGCTTACCTGGAAGCCCCCAGTGGAAGGATCTTCACCATCAGTCGATGGGGAATCCCGGCTTCAAGGAAGATACCACCGTCCACGGAGAATCCTGAGGCTTCGTAGAACGAGGTTGCATGGGTCTGCGCGTGCAGGAATACCTCGCGCAATCCCTGGGCAGCGGCCTCGGCCAGTGCGGCATCCAGCAGGGCACGACCAATGCCTTCCGAGCGCCGGTTCTCCAGCACCGAAAGGCGGCTGATCTGTCCGCCGGGCAGGAGCCGGGTGCAGCCGACGGCCTGGCCATCGGGTGTGTCGGCAATGAAGTGGGTACCGGTGGCGTCTTCCTCGTCCCAGGCCATGTCCTCGGGAACCTTTTGTTCCTCGATAAAGACCTGCCGGCGTATGGCGGAAAGTGCCGGGCCATCGCTTGCCCAGTCCGTCTTGCGAATGCGTATGTCCTTCATGGTGTCTCCGCAACCTTGCGCTGCGATCACAGGCGGCGTGCCTGGGCCGCCGCACTGCCGGTGTAGGTGGCCGGCGTCAGTGCCAGCAGTTCGGCCTTTGCCGCTTCCGGCAGTGCCAGCGTATCGATGAATTCGCGCAGGCTCTCGCGGGTGATCGCCTTGCCGCGGGTGACGGCCTTCAGTTTTTCGTAGGGCTGTTCAATGCCGTAGCGACGCATCACGGTCTGGATCGGCTCGGCCAGCACTTCCCAGGCGTGGTCGAGATCCTCCAGCAACCGTTGTTCGTTGACCTGCAGTTTGCCGATGCCCTTGAGCGACGATTCATAGGCAATCACCGAATGCGCGAGGCCGACGCCAAGGTTGCGCAACACGGTCGAGTCGGTAAGGTCGCGCTGCCAGCGAGACACCGGCAGCTTGGCGGCCAGGTGCTGGAAGATCGCGTTGGCGATGCCGAGGTTGCCTTCGGAGTTCTCGAAGTCGATGGGGTTGACCTTGTGCGGCATGGTCGAGGAACCGACCTCGCCTTCGACGGTGCGCTGGCGGAAGTAACCCAGCGAGATGTAGCCCCAGGCATCACGGTTGAAATCGAGCAGGACGGTGTTGAAGCGCTCGATGGCGTGGAACAGCTCGGCGATGTAGTCGTGCGGCTCGATCTGCGTGGTGTACGGATTGAACGCCAGCCCCAGCGATTCGACGAAGGCCTTCGCGTTGGCCTCCCAGTCAATGCGCGGATAGGCCGACAGGTGCGCGTTGTAGTTGCCCACCGCCCCGTTGATCTTGCCGAGGATTTCCACGCGTTCGACCTGCGTGATCTGCCGCTCCAGCCGGGCGACCACGTTGGCGACTTCCTTGCCCAGCGTGGTCGGTGATGCGGTCTGGCCGTGCGTGCGCGAGAGCATCGGCAGATCCGCATGCCGGTGCGCAAGCTGGCGGAGCGCTGTGGCCACCTGGCGCATCATCGGCAGGATGACCTCGTCGCGCCCGGCCTGAAGCATCAGCGCGTAGGACAGGTTGTTGATGTCCTCTGAGGTGCAGGCGAAGTGGATGAATTCGCTGACCTGCTCCAGTTCCGTGTTGCCCTGGACGCGCTCCTTCAGGAAATACTCCACCGCCTTGACGTCGTGGTTGGTGGTTTTCTCGATGTCCTTCACCCGCTGCGCGGCGGCTTCGTCGAAGTTGCTGACGATGGCGTTGAGTACTGCCCGGGCCTCTGCGGACAGGGCAGGCACTTCGTCGATCGCCTCGTGGGCAGCCAGGCGCTCAAGCCAGCGGACCTCCACCAGCACGCGGAACCGGATCAGGCCGAACTCGCTGAACAGCGGTCGCAGCGTGTTCACCTTGCCGGCATAGCGGCCATCGACCGGTGACAGGGCAGTCAGGGCGCTCAGGGTCATGCGTTCCTCGCGGGCGGGGGAGTGGTCGGGCGGCGCGGATTCTATACGAACGGGATGCGACAGACCCCGTTCGCCGGCAGATCAGCCCATGGCCGCCAGCAGCCGGCGGTTGGCCAGCAGCAGGTGCCAGCGCCGGCCGCCCAGGTGGTGCCACAGGTGTGCCGCGCGCACCCCGGCAAACAGGCTGGCCCGGATGCGGGCGGCGACTTCCGGGGTCTGCAGTTGCCGTGGTTCGCCCTTGACCTGTACGCGGAAACGCAGGCCGCCGAACGTGTCGACATAAAGCGCCGCGATCTTGGCGATGGTGTCATCGGCGGTCCGCTGCTCGGGCGTCGCCACGCCGGCGGCGATTTCCCCCAGACGGCTGTGGATGATGGCCTGCATCTGCGGACTGGCCCGCAGCAGGCCGTTCAGGTGCAGCATCGACATCACGTAGGCGACCCGGTTGGCGCTGCCGCCCATGGATTCCCGGCGCAGCACGCTGGCCAGGAACTCCTGGCCGACCGCGAGTCCGCCGGCGGCGGGGAAGATGTCGGCAATGTCCGGGGCGTCCAGCGCAAACAGGCTGCCAATGGATGTCGCGAAGGCGTTGGGCGAGGTGCTGCCGCGGGTGGCGAAATCATCGACCAGCACGGCCGCCTGGAAGACGCCGGCAAGGGCGGTGACGCGGTCTTTCATGATGGGGTCGGCCATGGGGTCATCCTGCCAGGCGGCTGGCGGCAAAGGCGGCGTGGTCCGCCGGTTCGGTCGTCTCGATGACGCCGCCGCCCAGGCAGCGCTCGCCGTCGTAGAAGACGACGGACTGGCCGGGCGTCACGGCGCGTTGTGCGTCGTCAAAACAAACGTGGAGGCCGCCGCCGGGCAGGG
>JBKHWN010000060.1:0-6310 GCA_046566505.1 Gammaproteobacteria bacterium | reverse complement strand
ACCGGCACGGCATGGTGCCGCCGCATATCGCCGCCGGCATCAACCTGAACATGCCGGTGGTCGGCCCCATCCTGCGCCGCGGCGGCGCGTTCTTCATGCGCCGCAGTTTCAAGGGCAACCCGCTCTACGCCACCGTTTTCGACGAATACCTGTACTCGATGTTCAGCCGCGGCTTTGCTGTCGAGTACTTCATCGAGGGCGGCCGTTCACGCACCGGACGCCTGCTGCAGCCGAAAACCGGCATGCTGGCCATGACCTTGCGCAGTTACCTGCGCGACACCAGCAAACCGATCGCGTTCGTGCCGGTCTACATCGGCTATGAACGCATCCTGGAAAGCGGCTCCTACGTCGAGGAGTTGCATGGCAAGCAGAAGAAAAAAGAATCGCTCGGCGGCTTCTTCGAAACGGTCGCCCGGCTGTTCGGCCGCGCGGAAAAGCTGTCGGACCGTTTCGGCAGAGTGCATGTCAACTTCGGCGACCCGATCGATCTGGGCGCTTTCCTGGACGAGCACGCGCCGGCCTGGCGCAGCGATGACCAGGACGAGAGCGCCGGCTGGATACCGCCGGCGGTCGACAAGCTGGCACGCGCCATCAACCGTCGCATCAACGACTCCGCGGACGTCAACCCGGTGAACCTGCTCAGCGTCGCGCTGCTGGCCACACCCAAGCGGGTGATGGACGAGGAAAGCCTGCGTGCGCAACTGGCACTGTACCAGCGTCTGCTGGCGACCGTGCCCTACGGCCCGGTCATCACGCTGACCGGATCAACGCCGGAGCAAATCATCGCTCACGGCGAAAAGATGAAGATCGTCCAGCGCTACCGGCACACGCTGGGTGACCTGTTGTGGCTGGACGACGCCGCATCGGTGACGCTGACCTACTTCCGCAACAATGTGCTGCATGTACTGGCCATCCCCTCGCTGCTGGCCAACCTGGTGCTGCAGAACCGGGCACTCAACCGCACGCAGATCACCGACCTGGCGCGGCTGATCAACGTTCCGCTGCGCGCGGAACTGTTCCTGCACCACGACGGCAACCAGATCGATGCGCGGGTCAATGCCATCCTCGACTTCCTGGTCGACGCCGGCCTGGTTGAACAACTGGAAGACGGCCGCCTGCAGGCACCGCCGGTCAACAGCGTCGAATACGAACAACTGAAGACGCTGGCGCAGACCATCCGCGAGACACTGGAGCGCTACTACATCGTCATTTCGCTGCTGACCACCCACGGCAGCGGCGCGCTGAACGAGGAGGAGCTGGAGAAGTTGTCGCAACTGGTCGCCCAGCGCATGTCCATCCTCTACAACTTCAACTCGCCGGAGTTCTTCGACGCCGCCGTCATCCGCACGTTCATCCGCACCATGAAGCGCGAGGGGCTGTTCACCGCCGGCGCCGACGGGAAGATCCTGTTCGATGACCAGTTGCGAGCGATCGAGTCCGATACCCGGCGCATTCTGGCGGCTGACCTGCGCCGCAACATCGCGCAGCACACCCGCGTGGACCTGGCCGCACTGCCGGCACCGGGCGAGCGGAAGAAACGCCGGTAAGCAACCGGGCTGCCAATGGCGGCCCGTCGGACGCATGGCGTCCTCACCACAGACGACATCACTTGTAGCGCTCCGGCCGGCGGCCGCGTGCAACCGGAAACTGTCCTGAAATGCACCTGAATTGCCCGCTGCGGTGATAGGCCCGCGGTACAGGGCACGGCGAGACTCCGTCACGTCGTTCACTGACCGGAGCCACCACCATGCCGATCCCCGCCGTACTCGACGGACATCTCTCGCTGCCCGTCATCGCCTCGCCGCTGTTCATCATTTCCGGGCCGGAACTGGTCATCGCCCAGTGCAAGGCCGGCATCGTCGGCTCGTTCCCGTCGCTGAACGCGCGGCCCGCGCACATCCTCGATGAGTGGCTGACGCGCATCGAGACCGAGCTGGCCGAGTACCAGGCGGCAAACCCGGACAGGAAAGTCGCGCCCTACGCGGTGAACTTCATCATCCACACCAGCAACACCCGGCTGGAGGAAGACCTCGCCATCTGCGCGAAGCACAAGGTGCCGATCATCATCACCAGCCTGCGCGCGCCGGCGGTGGTGGTCGACGCTGTGCATGCCTGGGGCGGCATCGTGCTGCACGACGTGATCAACATCCGCCACGCGAAGAAGGCACTCAGCGAGGGTGTCGACGGCCTGATCCTGGTCTGTGCCGGCGCCGGTGGCCATGCCGGCACGCTGTCGCCGTTCGCGCTGGTGTCCGAGGTGCGCGAGTTCTGGGATGGCCCGATCGCCCTGTCCGGTGCCATCGCCAACGGCGCGTCGATCGCCGGCGCACTGGCGATGGGCGCCGACCTCGCCTACATCGGTACGCGCTTCATCGCGACGACCGAGGCGCACGCGATGCCGGAGTACAAGCAGATGCTGTGCGACTCCAGCGCGCAGGACATCGTGTATTCCAGCCTGTTCACCGGCGTACACGGCAACTACCTGGCGCCGAGCATCCGCAACGCGGGCATGGACCCGAACGCGCTGCCCGAAGGCGACAAGTCGACCATGGACTTCGGCTCCGGCGGCAACATGAAGATGAAAGTCTGGCGCGACATCTGGGGTGCCGGCCAGGGCACCGGATCGATCCACGAGGTGCAACCGGCGGCGGAAGTCATCGCGCAACTGCAGAGCGAGTACGAGGCTGCGAAAGCGCGGTTTGCCCGCGCCGCGATCTGACCCGGCGGTTCGGGAACGCCCCTCTCCCCTGCCCCTCTCCCCGCGGGGGAGAGGGGAGCTCTTCTCTGAACGCCCCTCACCCCTTCCCCTCTCCCCACGGGGAGAGGGGAATCTCCCGACCTGAAAGCACATCGCCCATGGGGAGAGCGACAGGTAGATATGGGTTCGACTCTGTCGGCGCATGAAAGCCCCTCGCCCCTGCGGGGAGAGGGGTTGGGGAGAGGGGCACTCAGAGCGGCAGCGTTTCGATCAGGTACACATCGAACCGGCTGGCCCGGCCGCTGAGCGCGTAACTGGGGCGGATTTTCTCCAGCCCGGTCGCGCACAGCGGATCCGCGCGCAGCGGACGCTTCACCACCACGCGCCGCTTCGCCGCGTGCAGCGCCGCCGCCAGCAGGTTACCGGCATCGGGCGTCTCGCCGACCAGCCGGTGCAGCACCTGCATCTCGCCGCTGACCGCCGCAGACTTCGTGCGCGGCGGAAACATCGGATCGCAATAGACCACCTCCGGACACGCACCGGTGGCCAGCCCATGCAACCACTCAACGGCCTCATGCTCCACCAGATGCAGGCGCGCAGCGATGTCGGTGTGCACTGCCGCCAGCGCCGTCAACGCATCCTCCAGCAGCAACGCCAGCACCGGGTGACGCTCCAGCAGCGTCACCTCGGCACCGCAAACCGCCAGCAGGAAGGCATCACGACCAAGACCGGCCGTCGCATCGACCACATGCCAGGCCGAGCCATCCTTCGGCACGCCGCAGGCGCGCACCAGCATCTCCGAGCGCGCCTGCTGGATCCGCGCGCGGTACTGCAGCGCACCGGACAGGAAATCGATCAACAGCCGCGTGCACTGCCGGCCGGCACGCAGTTCCAGGTGCAGCCCGTCGACATCGCAGACCAGCACCAGGCCTTCGCTGGCGGTGTCCGCCGGCGGCAACTGCAGCGCGACCACCCCGGCCGGCGGCTCGATGCGGGCCTCGATGAAATCCGGTAACCGCGGCACAACACCCATCGGCTTCGCGTCATTCCTGCCAGACGATGACGCCGCCCATCCACAGCCCGAGCACCAGCAGGCCGAAGGCGATGCGATACCAGGCGAAGGGCGTGAAACTGTGCTTCGTCACAAAGGCCACCAGCGACTTCACCGTGAAGAATGCGGCGAGGAAAGCGGCAATGAACCCGGTGGCGAGGATGGCAATGTCGTCCGCGGAAAACAGCTCCCGGTTGCGGTACAGGTCATAGACGGTGGCCGCGAACATGGTCGGAATGGCGAGGAAGAACGAAAACTCGGTCGCCGCCTTGCGCGACAGGCCGACGAACAGGCCGCCGATGATGGTCGCCCCCGAGCGCGAGGTGCCCGGCACCAGGGCGAGGCACTGCGCGCAGCCGACCAGCAACGCATCGCGCCAGCTCATGTCATCGACTTCCTGCACGCGCGCCACATGCGCGCGCTTCTCCGCCCACAGGATCACCAGCCCGCCGACGATCAGTGCGATGGCCACCGGCACCGGGAAGAACAACACACCCTTGATGACCTTGTAGAACAGCAGGCCCAGCACCATCGCCGGCACGAAGGCGACCAGCAGGTTGGCGGTAAAGCGCCAGCTCGCCGCATCGCCCTGCACCATGCCGACGGTGACCCGCGACAGTTTTTCCCGGTACAGCCAGCAGACGGCGAGGATGGCGCCAAACTGGATGGCGACCATGAACACGCTGCGCAGCGGGCCGTCCAGGAAGCCGATCAGTTCGCCGAGAATGATCAGGTGGCCGGTGCTGGAGACCGGCAGAAACTCCGTCAGCCCTTCGACGAAGCCCATCAGCAGCGCTTTGAGGAACAGCACGAAATCCATCAGGCGGTCACCCTGTAGCCGGTTGCGAATTCAGGCGGCATGCGCCGCGCCTTGCCGGAGGAAATCTCCACGCACACCCACTGCGTGCGGCCGCGCAGCAGCGTGCGGCCATCGGCCGGCCGCACGATCTGGTAGCGACGCGTGATCGACACCCGCCCGTCGTTCTCGACGATCCAGGTCCCGAGCAGCAACGCATCGCCTTCGAAGGCGGGCGCAAGGTACTCCAGTTCGGTGCGACGGGCGACCATCGCGCGGTCCAGCCGCTGGTACGCCGCCCAGTCCAGCCCGAGGTGGTTGGAGTGGTCCCAGGCGACGCGTTCCAGCCAGCGCAGGTACTCGACGTTGTTGGCATGGCCCATCACGTCGATGCTCTCCGGGCCGACGGTCAGCGCCAGCACATGCGGGCCCGGATGGTCCCAGTTCACGGCGCCGGCTGCCGTGCCGGCCACTTCGCCAGCCTCACCTTCGTTCATCGCTTGCCCTGCTCGTCCAGTTTTTTCCAGGCCACCGTGTCGCGCAGGTAGACCGGCTGCAACTGCTCGGCCGGTTGCGCTTCATTGCGATGCCAGGCGCGCACGGCCAGCACGAGCACGTCCTCGGCATCGGGCTCGCCGGCCAACACCGACGCCGGCTGCACGCCAAGTTGTGCAGGCGGATACGCCGCCCAGCCGCTGCCGATCGCCACCCACGCATGGCCCGCCGGCACGGCGCCGGCAAAATCCTCCGGCCGGCACAGGCGATCCGCCTGCAGCGCATCGACAACGCCGTCGTCACTCACCGCCCCGTCGCTGTTCACCGCCCCATCGCTGTTCACCGCCCCATCGCTGTTCACCGCGTAGACGCCGGCATACAACTCGCCCATGCGCGCATCCAGCGCCGGCAATACCGACTGCGCACCGGCCACGCGCACCGCCTGCTGCGCCAGCGCCGCCAGCGTCGAGACGCCGATCGCCGGCAGCCCGGCACCGAACGCCAGCCCCTGCGTGACGCTCACCGCCACGCGCACGCCGGTGAAGGCACCCGGCCCGTGCGTGCAGGCGATGGCGTCCAGTTGCGCCAGCGTCACGCCCGCCTCGGCCAGCAGTGCCTGCACCAGCGGCAACACCACGGCCGTCTGCTGGCGTGCGCCGGGATGGCGGCGCACCAGTACCTCGCCGCCGATGCGCAGGGCAACGGAACAGGATTCGGTGGCGGTATCGAGTGCGAGCAGTTTCATCGGTCAGGCATCCCCGGTATCCGCGAGGGCATCCAGCGCGGCAAAGAAATTCTCGACGACATCGAGCCGGCGCGTGCGCCGCATCGACGGCAGGCTGTTGAGGAACAGCTTGCCGTAGCCCTTGGACAGCAGGCGCGGGTCGCACAGCATCAGCACGCCGGTATCGGTGACATCGCGGATCAGCCGGCCCGCGCCCTGCTTGAGGGTGATCACCGCCTGCGGAATCTGGTAGTCGGTGAACGCATTGCGCCCCTGCCGCTTGAGTGCGTCCATGCGCGCCTGCAACAGCGGATCGCCCGGCGAGGCGAACGGCAACTTGTCGATGATCACCAGCGACAGTGCCTCGCCGCGCACGTCAATGCCTTCCCAGAAACTGCCCGTGCCCAGCAGGATGGCGTTGCCGTGCCGGCGGAAATCATCCAGCAGTTCGTTGCGCCCGGCCGTGCCCTGCACGAACAGCGGGTACGGCAGGCGCCCTTCCAGCAACCGTGCCGCCTCCTGCAGCGCGCGATGCGAGGTGAACAG
>JBKHWN010000059.1:0-8213 GCA_046566505.1 Gammaproteobacteria bacterium | reverse complement strand
CTGATGGGCGTGCCCGAGGCGCAGGTGCGTGCGCGTCGCGAAGAGCTGAAGCTGTTCCCGGTTTACAAGCGCGTCGATACCTGCGCTGCCGAGTTCGCCACCGATACCGCCTACATGTACTCGTCCTATGACGAGGAATGCGAATCGCGCCCGACCGGCCGTGACAAGATCATGGTGCTTGGCGGTGGCCCGAACCGTATCGGGCAGGGCATCGAGTTCGATTACTGCTGCGTGCACGCGGCGCTTGCGATGCGCGAGGACGGGTACGAGACCATCATGGTCAACTGCAACCCGGAGACCGTTTCCACCGACTACGACACCTCCGATCGCCTCTATTTCGAGCCGGTCACGCTGGAGGATGTGCTGGAAATCGTCCGCATCGAACAGCCCAAGGGCGTGATCGTGCAGTTCGGTGGCCAGACGCCGCTCAAGCTGGCGCGCGCACTGGAAGCGGCCGGTGTACCGATCATCGGCACCACGCCGGACGCGATCGACCGCGCGGAGGATCGCGAGCGTTTCCAGCAGATGGTCGAGAAGCTCAACCTGAAGCAGCCGCCGAACCGCACCGCGCGCTCGACGGAAGAGGGCGTGAAGTGTGCTGCCGAGATCGGTTACCCGCTGGTGGTGCGTCCGAGCTACGTGCTGGGCGGTCGCGCGATGGAAATCGTCTACAACGAGGACGAACTGCGTCACTACATGCGCACGGCGGTCAGCGTCTCCAATGACAGCCCGGTGCTGCTGGATCGTTTCCTCGACGACGCCATCGAGTGCGACGTCGATGCGGTGAGCGACGGCCGGGACGTCGTCATCGGCGGCATCATGCAGCACATCGAACAGGCCGGCGTGCACTCAGGCGACTCCGCCTGCTCGTTGCCGCCGTACAACCTGTCGAAGGCCATCCAGGACCAGTTGCGCGAGCAGACGGTTGCCATGGCGAAGGAGCTGGGCGTCTGCGGACTGATGAACGTGCAGTTCGCGGTCAAGGGCGGCACGGTCTATGTGCTGGAAGTGAATCCCCGCGCGTCGCGCACCGTGCCCTACGTGTCCAAGTGCATCGGCGAGTCGCTGGCGAAGGTCGCGGCCCGCTGCATGGCCGGCAGCTCGCTGGTGGACCAGAAGTTCACGAAGGAAATCGTGCCGCCGTATTTCTGCGTCAAGGAAGCGGTTTTCCCGTTTGCCAAGTTCCCCGGCGTCGACCCGATCCTGAGCCCGGAAATGAAGTCCACCGGCGAGGTGATGGGCGTCGGTGCCACCTTCGGCGAGGCCTTCGGCAAGGCGACGATTGCCGCCGGTGAGCGTCTGCCGAAAGCAGGGCTCTGCTTTGTCAGCGTGCGAGATGCCGACAAGAAGGCGGTGGTCGCGGTTGCCGGCGACCTGGTGCAGTTGGGCTTCCAGTTGATCGCCACGCGCGGCACGGCAAAGGTGTTGGCTGACGCCGGGCTCAAGGTGGAGACGGTCAACAAGGTGATGGAAGGCCGGCCGCACGTCGTCGACATGTTGAAGAACGGCGAAATTGCATTGATCGTCAACACGACCGAAGGCAAGCAGTCCACGGCGGACTCTTTCACCATCCGCCGCACGGCGCTGCAGAAGAAGGTCTTCTACACGACGACGCTGGCGGCCGCGTCGGCACTGGTCGAGGCGCTGCGCAACAGCGACGCCGTCGAAGTGCGTCGCCTGCAGTCGCTGCACCAGATCCTGCGCGAGGGAGGTCCGTCCGCATGAGCACGACCCGCTACCCGATGACCGTTGCCGGCGAGGCTGCGCTGCGCGAGGAACTCCAGCGCCTGAAAAACGTCGAGCGTTCGCGCATCACCCAGGCGATTGCCGAGGCGCGTGCGCACGGAGACCTGAAGGAAAACGCCGAATACCATGCGGCGCGCGAGCAACAGGGCATGGTCGAGGCGCGCATCCGGGATATCGAGGCGCGGCTGGGCAATGCCGTGGTGATCGATGTCACGAAGATCGAGCCGACCGGCAAGGTCATCTTCGGCACCACCGTCGACCTGGTGAACCTCGATACCGAGCAGCGCGTGACCTACACGATCGTTGGCGAGGACGAGGCCGACATCAAGGCGCAGAAGATCTCGAATACCTCACCGATCGCGAAGGCGCTGCTCGGCAAGGAAGAGGGCGACGTGGTGCCGGTGCAGACGCCTGGTGGCGTGGTCGAGTACGAGATCGAGGCCGTGCACCACCGTTGAAGAAGGCCTGGCCGTTAGCTCAGCTGCCGCTGAACCGCACCAGATTGGACAGCTTGGGGTTCTGCTTCCTGGCTGCGCGGTAGATGAGTGCGATGTTGCCGATGGTGGCCACGATCTCGCAGCCGCAGCGGGCCGGCAGTTCGTCGACCAGCGCGCGCCGCGTGTCCCGGTCTTCTGCCGCCACCTTCACCTTGATCAGTTCGTGCTCTTCCAGAGCCCGCTCCAGTTCGGCGAGCACGGTCTCCGACAGTCCGTTGCCGCCGACCATGACCACCGGCTTCAGGTGATGGCCGATGCCGCGGAAGTGTTTTTTCTCGGTGGCGGACAGCGCCATGGCGGTAACTCCGGATGCGTCGGGCTCGAAAGGGCGGCCATTCTATCCGCGCCGATGCTGCCGCCGTTAGTATGGTTTTCCCCACAGGACGGATTTCCCCGTGTCCCGATCACGCAGTAGTTCCCGCTGGTTGCGGGAGCATTTCGATGACCCCTATGTGCGCAAGGCACAGGAGCTCGGCTACCGGTCCCGGGCCGTCTTCAAGCTGCTGGAAATCCAGGAGAAGGACCGGCTGCTCAAGCCAGGCCTGACGGTGGTCGATCTCGGTGCGGCCCCGGGCAGCTGGGCCCAGATCGTCGCGCAGGCCGTGGGCGAGAAGGGCATGGTGATCGCCTCGGACATCCTGCCTATGGATCCGCTGCCCGGCGTCACCTTCATCCAGGGCGATTTCCGCGAGGAGGAGGTCTTCACCGCCATCCTCGGTGCGCTGGGCGGACGCCCGGTCGACCTTGTGATCTCCGACATGGCCCCCAATATGTCGGGTAACCGCGCGGTCGACCAGCCGCGGGTGATGTATCTGGCGGAACTGGCGCTGGATCTCGCGCGCCGCGTCCTGGCGCCGGGCGGCAGCCTGCTGGTCAAGGTGTTCCAGGGCGAGGGCATCGATGCCTACCGCGGGCAGTTGAGGGCGTCCTTCGAGCAACTGCTGGTGCGCAAGCCCGAAGCGTCACGGGCGCGTTCTGCCGAGATCTACCTGCTGGCCCGGGGCTTTAGGCCCGGGAGAATGGTGTAACGTTATCGGCCTGAACAGGCTTTCGCCCCAATACGACGCTGCGAACCGCGAGGGATTTTCGTGAACGACATGGCCAAGAACCTCCTCCTCTGGATCGTCATCGCGGCGGTCCTGCTGGCGGTCTTCAACAACTTCAACACGACGCAGCAGCGGGCAGAGGCGGTCGACTACTCCTCGTTCATCGCGCAGGTGAAGGACGGGACGGTCAGCAGCGTGGTGATCGACGGCCAGTCCGTGCGCGGCACCCGTGCCGACGGCTCGCGCTTCGATACCGTGCTGCCGGGTGTGACCGACATCGACCTGGTCCCGACGCTGCTCGACAGCGGCGTGCGCGTGGTGGGAACCGAACCGGAGAGGCAGAGTTTTCTGACCCAGCTGTTCCTGGCCATCCTGCCGATCCTGATCATCATGGCCGTGTTCATGTTCTTCATGCGCCAGATGCAGGGTGGCGGTGGCGGCGGTCGCGGCGGTCCGATGACGTTCGGCAAGTCCAAGGCGCGCCTGCTGACCGAGGACCAGATCAAGACCACCTTCCAGGACGTTGCCGGTTGTGACGAGGCGAAGGAGGAAGTGAAGGAGATCGTCGATTTCCTCCGCGATCCCGGCAAGTACACCAAGCTCGGCGGCCGCATCCCGCGCGGCGTGCTGATGGTCGGCCCGCCGGGTACCGGCAAGACGCTGCTGGCCAAGGCGATCGCCGGCGAGGCAAAGGTGCCGTTCTTCTCGATCTCCGGTTCCGACTTCGTCGAGATGTTCGTCGGCGTCGGCGCCTCGCGCGTGCGTGACATGTTCGAGCAGGCCAAGCGCCACGCGCCCTGCATCATCTTCATCGACGAGATCGACGCCGTGGGCCGTTCGCGCGGCGCCGGTCTGGGCGGCGGCCACGACGAGCGCGAGCAGACGCTCAACCAGTTGCTGGTGGAAATGGACGGCTTCGATGCCAACGACGGCATCATCGTCATCGCCGCGACCAACCGGCCGGACGTGCTCGATTCCGCCCTGCTGCGCCCGGGCCGCTTCGACCGCCAGGTGACCGTCGGCCTGCCGGATGTGCGCGGCCGTGAACACATTCTGAAAGTGCACATGCGCAACGTGCCGATCGGCGAGGATGTCGAGCCGTCGGTGATTGCCCGCGGCACGCCGGGGTTTTCCGGTGCCGACCTCGCCAATCTGGTCAACGAGGCGGCCCTGTTCGCCGCGCGTGCGGACAGGAAGACCGTCACCCAGCACGAGTTCGAGCTCGCCAAGGACAAGATCCTGATGGGCACCGAACGCAAGACCATGGTGATGAGCGAGGAAGAGAAGCGCCGCACCGCGTATCACGAGGCCGGACATGCCATCGTCGGGCGCGTCGTGCCCGAGCATGATCCGGTCTACAAGGTGTCGATCATCCCGCGCGGCAGGGCGCTGGGTGTCACCATGTACCTGCCCGAGGAAGACCGTTACTCGATCAGCAAGCGCCAGTTGGAAAGCCGCATCAGCGTCATGTTCGGCGGGCGCATTGCCGAGGAAATCGTCGACGGTGTCGACGGTGTCACCACCGGCGCCTCGAACGACATCCAGCGCGCCACCGAGATGGCGCGCAGCATGGTCACCAAGTGGGGCCTGTCGGCGAAGATGGGGCCGCTGATGTACGAAGAGGACGAGGGCGAAGTGTTCCTCGGCCGCTCGGTCACCCAGCGCAAGAGCATCTCCGACCAGACCGCGGTGGAGATCGACCGCGAGGTGCGCGTGATCATCGACCGCTGCTACCAGCGCGCCGAGGACATCCTGCGCGAGCACCGCGAGAAACTCGACATCATGTCCGACGCGCTGATGCAGTACGAAACCATAGATGCCGAGCAGATCGACGACATCATGGCCGGCCGCCCACCGCGCCCGCCCAAGGGCTGGGTCGACAAGTCCGACGGCGGTGACGGCGGCGGTGCCGCAGCCACGGTGGAGCCACCGGCCGACAAGCCGGTCGGCCCCATCGGCGGCCCTGCCAGCCAGGTGTAAAAAAGACAGGCCCCGCGAGGGGCCTGTTGCGTTGGCGTTCCCCGCTGTTCCCTGACCCGCACAAGCTTGCTGCAGCCCGATGACCGAAATCCTTGTTTGCGGCAACCGCACGCTGGATCTCTCGCGCCCGCGCGTGATGGGCATCCTCAACGTCACGCCGGATTCCTTTTCCGATGGCGGTCGCTTCGGCATGCCGGACGCTGCGCTGGCCCGGGCCGCAGCGATGGTGGCCGAGGGCGCGGACCTTATCGATGTCGGTGGTGAATCGACGCGGCCGGGTGCCGCACAGGTGTCGGTGGCCGAGGAACTGGACCGGGTGATGCCGGTCGTCGAGCGCATCGTGCTCGAACTGGACGTCTGCGTTTCCGTGGACACCAGCACCCCGGCCGTGATGCGCGCGGCGGCGGCTGCCGGCGCGCACCTGCTGAATGACGTACGTGCCCTGCGCCGCGCGGGAGCGCTGGAGGCGGCCCGCGACACCGGGTTGCCGGTCTGCCTCATGCATATGAGCGGCGAGCCGGACACCATGCAGCAAGATCCGTATTACGACGACGTGGTTGCCGAGGTGCGGGACTTCCTCCTGCAGCGGGTGGCGGCCTGCGTGGCCGGGGGGATACCCAGGGCTCGCCTGGTGCTGGATCCGGGTTTCGGGTTCGGCAAGACGCTGGAGCACAACCTGGCTCTGCTGCGACGGCTGGATGAGCTGGTCGGGGCCGGGTTGCCGGTGCTGGCCGGCCTGTCGCGCAAGTCCATGATCGGGGCCCTACTCGGCGGCCGGCCGGTCGGGGAGCGCCTGCACGGGTCGGTGGCGGCAGCCATGGTGGCAGCGATGCGGGGGGCGTGTATCCTGCGCGTCCACGATGTGGGACCCACCGCCGACGCGCTGAAGGTCCTGGCGGCGACAGCACGGAACGGTAATCCATGACCCGAAAATACTTTGGCACCGACGGCGTCCGCGGCCGGGTTGGTGAGTACCCGATAACCCCTGACTTCGTGCTGCGCCTGGGCTGGGCGGCCGGCAAGGTGTTCCAGCAGCAGGGCAAGTCCAAGATCCTGATCGGCAAGGACACCCGCATTTCCGGCTACATGTTCGAGTCGGCCCTGGAGGCGGGGCTGGTCGCCGCTGGCGCCGATGTACGCCTGTTGGGGCCGATGCCGACGCCGGCCATCGCCTACCTCACCCGCACCTTCCAGGCGCAGGCCGGGATCGTGATTTCCGCTTCGCACAACCCCTTCGACGACAACGGCATCAAGTTCTTCTCGGGCCGGGGCCGCAAACTGCCCGACGAGGTCGAGCACGAGATCGAGCGCATGCTGGAGGAGCCGATGGTCACGGTGCCGTCGGCGCAGCTGGGCAAGGCGGTGCGCATTGACGGCGCCCGCGGGCGCTACATCGAGTTCTGCAAGTCGACGGTGGCTGCCGGCACCAGCCTGCGGGGAATGACCATCGTGGTCGACTGCGCCAACGGCGCCTGTTACCACACGGCGCCGGACGTCCTCGACGAACTGGGCGCGACGGTCATCAAGCTGGGCACCGATCCGGACGGCTACAACATCAACCGTGACTGCGGTTCGACGCACCCGGAGATGCTGCGCCAGGCCGTCATCGCCCAGGGGGCGGATCTCGGCATCGCCCTCGACGGGGACGGTGACCGGCTGATCATGGTCGATGCCACGGGCGGGGTGGTCGACGGCGACGAGCTGCTCTACATCATCGCGTGTGACCGGCTGGCGACGGGAAACCTTGACGGCGGCGTGGTCGGGACCTTGATGAGCAACTTCGGGCTGGAACTCGCCCTGCAGGAGTTCGGCGTCGACTTCGTGCGCGCCAGGGTGGGAGATCGCTACGTGATGGCCGAACTTGAGGCGCGTGGATGGCGCCTGGGCGGCGAGTCCAGCGGCCACCTGGTCTGCCTCGACCGCACCAGCACCGGCGATGGCACGGTGTCCGCGCTGCAGGTGCTGGCAGCCATGCGGCGCACCGGGCGCAGTCTGGCCGAACTCCGCTCCGGCATGCGCAAGCTGCCGCAGACCATGATCAACGTGCCGCTCACGGCCCGGCGGGACGTCGCCGGCCAGCCGGCCATGGTGGCGGCCGTGGCCGACGCCGAGGCCCGTCTGGCGGGCCGTGGCCGGGTGCTCCTGCGCCCTTCGGGCACCGAGCCGGTGGTCCGGGTGATGGTGGAGGGCGAGGATGCCGCGCTGGTCACCGAGCTGGCTTCGTGGCTGGCGGACCAGGCCGCGAAGATCGCTTGAGTTAGTTGTTGACAAGGGGTCCGTTGGTGAAGAAAATCAGCGGCCTTTTTCGGAGGGGTTCCCGAGCGGCCAAAGGGATCAGACTGTAAATCTGACGGCACTGCCTTCGGTGGTTCGAATCCACCCCCCTCCACCAGTTTTGACGATCAGTTTTGACGATGTGTATCGAGCAAGTTTGCTGTCGGGTGCCACCGGAAGGGGGCTGCCGGCCGGGCGAGTCGGTATCAGCCAGGCGGGTATAGTTCAGTGGTAGAACCTCAGCCTTCCAAGCTGATGATGCGGGTTCGATTCCCGCTACCCGCTCCAGCATCGGGTTTTGCGAACAACGATTTTTGCTTACAACGAAGGTTCAAGGCTCATATAGCTCAGTCGGTAGAGCACTTCCTTGGTAAGGAAGAGGTCACCGGTTCGATTCCGGTTATGAGCTCCATACAAGGCCGGCCGGCGCATGCGTCTGCCGGCTTTTGCGCGTCCCCGGGGCGTGCGAGGTCAGGAGCTTTTTTGGTGTTTCCGCCGGTTGCGGCAGCGTAGGTAGTCAGTCAAGGGCAAGGGGTAGAACCGTGGCAAAGGAAAAATTCGAGCGTAACAAACCGCACCTCAACGTCGGCACGATCGGCCACGTTGACCATGGCAAGACGACGCTGACGGCGGCGATCACGACGGTGCTGTCGACGAAGTACGGCGGCCA
>JBKHWN010000058.1:0-5333 GCA_046566505.1 Gammaproteobacteria bacterium | reverse complement strand
GGCTTGCCGTGCTCGTCCAGCACGAACTCGACGCGGTCGTAGGCGAGCACGGCGTCGCGGCATTCGATGTTGTGAAAGTCGCGCAGTACCGGCTGCGGCGGGGCGGCCTCGCCGCGCGTGCGGAAGTGCCACTGCAAATAACCGATCCACAGCACCATTTCGGCGACGGCGGCAGCGCGCGGGTTGATTTCGATGCCGAGGAACTGGTGCGGGTCGACGGTGAGGCCCTCGGTTTCCAGCGACAGGGTGACGCCGAGGTCCGCCAACTGGTTAAGCACTTCGCCTTCGAGGCGCTTGAGGTGTTCCAGGGTGACGTAGAGGAAATTGCCGGAGCCGCAGGCAGGGTCGAGCACGCGCAGGTTGCACAGGCGGTGGTGGAACTGGCGGATGACCTTTTCGGCCTCCTTGAGGTTGTCCTCGCCGGCCAGTGCGAGTGCGGCGACCTGAACGTTCTTCCATTCGTCACGCAACGGGTCGATGACGGTGGGGAACACCAGGCGCTCGACGTAGGCGCGCGGGGTGTAGTGCGCGCCGAGGGCGTGGCGGACGTCGGGGTTCAGCGCGCGTTCGAGCAGGGTGCCGAAGATGGCAGGCTCCACCTGCTGCCAGTCGGCACGGGCGGCGTCGATGAGCAGGGCGATCTGGTCGCGGTCGAGCGGGAGCACTTCCGGGTTCTTGAAGAGCTTGCCGTTGAAGTGCAGCACGTCGTGGCGGATGGAGGTGGAGAACTGGCCGGTGTCCATCGCGCGCCAGAGTTCGGTGACCACGGGCACGAAGTGCTGCGGCTTGTCGGCGAGCGTTTCGAGCAGGTCGGCGAAGGCGCGTTTGGGCAACAGGCCGACGTCTTCGGCGAAAAACGTGAACAAGCAGCGGGTGAGGAAGCCGGCGACCTGTTCGGCCGGGTGGCCGGCGCCTTCAAGCGCCTTGGCGACGGTGGCGAGGCGGGCGGCGATGTCGCGGGTGACGCGGGCGCTCTGTTTGGCCGGGTCCAGGGAGAGCGGGTCCAGCCAGATGCGGCGCAGGCGGTCGCGCACTTCCGGCAGGCGCAGGTCGGCAACGCGGATGCGGCAGGAGCGGGCGTCCGGGAATTGCGTGTAATGGCCGCCGCTGCGCGAGAACTCGGCGAACACTTCGATGAAGTTGCCGACGTCGACGACGAGCACGAAAGGCGGGCGGCCTTCGCTGGCCGGCAGCGAGCGGACGTAGGTGAGCGCCTGGTTGTACGCGCCCAGGATGCGCTGGCCGAATTCGCGGGTGTGTTCGCCGGCCTTGACGCGCTTGGCTTCGCAGATGAAAGCACCCCGGCGGTAGAGGTCGATGAAACGCGGCGCGGTGGTGCCGTCGTGCGCCAGTTCGGTGACGCGGCGCTCGAAGACGTAGGCGTTGTCGCGGGTGTCGTCGCAGGCAGGGTCCGGCGCGGGCAGGCCGAGCAGTTGGGTGAGCTCGGTGAGGAACATCTGGTAGTTGGCGCGCTCGGTGCCGCCGGCCTTCTGCCAGCGGGCGATGAAGGCGTCGAGGGCGTGCGGTGCAACGTCGGGAGCGGTGTCGGGGGCGGTGTCTGTCATGGACGGGTGCGATCCTGCGGGGTGTCGTGCTCGGCGGCGATGGTAGCAAGGTGGGGTGGGGGTGCGAGGTTGGGGGGATCGCCGGCGTGGCCGGCTCGCCACGGGATCAGGGCTTGCCTGTGGTGAGGGGGCCATGCCCCCGATGGGGTTCGGGGCGGGGATGGCAGATCGCCGGCGTGGACCGGCTGGCGGAACATATCGCGCGGAGCCAGCCGGGTATGCGTGGGTTTACCCGTGCCAACCTGTTCCGGATGCGCCAGTTTTACGCGGTTGGCGTGCTGCTGTGTGCCGGCAAGCATGATGAAGTGGTGGAATACCGCACTAAACAAGCTGCCGCCAATAGCGCCGAAGTCCGGCGGCCGGCCGGGCAAATCTCCCATGGACGGCACCCGCACGGCCGGGGATTAATTCCGCGCTGCCGGTTGTTCCCCGGCGGATTTTCCCAGGGATGGGTCATGAGTGCTGCCGAAACGCTGCCGCTGCGCGAACAGGATCAGTTGCCGACCGGCCCGGACGGGTTGTCGGTGGCGCGTGCGCCTTTCGGCTTCCGCTGGTTCATCCCGGTGCTGTTCGCGCAGCGGGCGATCTGGCGGGACGTGCTGCTGGCGTCGCTGGTGCTGCAACTGGTCGGGCTGGCGACGCCGCTGTTCACGCAGGTGATCATCGACAAGGTAATCGTGCACCACGCGACGGCAACGCTGCTGGTGCTCGGCGTCGCGCTGGGCATCTTCCTGTTGTTCGGCGCGCTGCTCGGCTGGATGCGCCAGCGACTGTTGATCATCACCGGCAACCGCGTGGACGCCGTGCTCGGCGACGTACTGTGCGACCACCTGCTGCGCCTGCCGCCGCGCTGGTTCGAGCAACGGCCGGTCGGGGTGGTTGCGGCGCGCATGCAGGCGGTGGAAACCATCCGCGATTTTCTCGCCGGTTCGATCATTGCGCTGTTGCTGGACCTGCCGTTCCTGTTCATCTTCGTGGCGCTGATGTTCTGGTACAGCGTGCCGCTGACGCTGATGGTGCTGGCCGTGCTGCTGGCCGTCGCCGTGCTCAGCCTGGCGGTGGCGCCGCGTTTCCAGCGGCTGCTCAACCGGCAGTTCCTCGCCGGTGCGCGCAACCAGGCGTTCATCACCGAGTACGTGGCGGGCATGGAGACCGTCAAGCTGATGGCCGCCGAGCCGCTGCTGCGCCATCGCTACCGGCACCTGCTCGGCGATTACCTCGTTGCCTCGCGGCACACGAAAAACCTTGCCAACGGCTACCAGACGCTGGTCGGCAGCCTGGAGCAACTGATGACGCTGCTGGTATTGGTGGTCGGCGCCTGGCTGGTGATGACCGGCGCGGCGATGACCATCGGCATGCTGGTGGCCTTCCAGATGTTCGCCACGCGCGTGTCGCAGCCGCTGCTGCGGCTGACCGGCCTGTGGCAGCAGTTCCAGCAGGCGCGGATCGCGGTGGCACGCGTTGGCGACATCATGGATGCCTCCCCGGAAACCTATGCCGGCGTCGAGCGACGCGAGGCGCGTGGCGAGGGGCGGATCGAGTTGTGCGCGCTGGGTTTCCGCTACGGTGAGGACCGGCCGTTCCTGTACCGCAACGTGTCACTCGCCATCCCGCCGGGCAGCAGTTGGGTGGTGCTCGGTGCTAGCGGTTCCGGCAAGAGCACGCTGGCGCGGTTGCTGCTGGGCTTTCTGGCACCGACCGAGGGCAACGTGCGGCTGGACGGCATCGATGTGCGCCATCTCGGCGTGGATGAGTTGCGCGCGGTGTTCGGCGTGGTGCCGCAGGACATCGTGCTGTTCGCCGGCACGGTGCAGGACAACCTGCTGCTTGGCAGCCCGGACGTCGCGTTTCCGGACATCACCGCCGCCTGCCGGCAGGCGGGTATCCACGAGTTCATCGAGCAACTGCCGGCCGGTTACCAGACGTTGCTTGGCGAGCGCGGTGCCGGTTTGTCCGGTGGCCAGCGGCAGCGGTTGGCGATGGCCCGCGCGCTGCTGCGCCGGCCGCGCGTGCTGGTGCTGGATGAACCGTTCAGCCATCTCGATGCGCAGACAGCGGCCGCGCTCGCCACGACGCTGAACGGCTTGTGCGATGCGCACGG
Source organism: Gammaproteobacteria bacterium (assembly GCA_046566505.1). Lineage (GTDB taxonomy): Bacteria > Pseudomonadota > Gammaproteobacteria > Pseudomonadales > JADFDG01 > JADFDG01. Next base: position 1,667 of record JBKHWN010000058.1, on the reverse strand, counting down.
CGAACGGCTGACGGTGCTGGTGATCACCCACCAGTTGCCGCCGACGTTGCGCGTGGACGGCGTGGTGCGCATGGGCGCAGGCGGCGGTGCCGGGGAAGGCGCGGCCGCCGGTGTCGCACCCGCGCTGCTTCAGCCGGCGGCGCGCGTCCAGACACCAGGGCCAACGGCATGAGCACGCTGCCGGGACAAGCCGCGCCGCCGGAATCCTGGTTGCGCATCCGTGACGAAACCGCGCCGACCGGTTCGCTGCGCATGAGCTGGCTGGTGATGTCGCTGGTGGCGTTGCTGATTGCCTGGTCGCTACTCGGCCAGCTGGACATCGTGGTGGTGGCAGACGGGCAACTGGTGCCGGAAACCCGCGTCAAGATCGTGCAGCCGGCCGAAGCCGGCGTGGTGCGGACGGTACATGTGCGTGAAGGCGAGTCGGTGCGTGCCGGGCAGGCGTTGCTGGAACTGGACGACACCCTGCATCGAACGGAGTCGGCGACGCTGGCCGGAACCCTGGCGCGGCATCGGCTGTCGTTGCGTCGGGTGGATGCGGAACAGGCCGGCCATGCGCTGAAGTCGCAGGCCCATGACGATCCGTTGTTGTGGGCAGAACTGCGAGCGCGCTGGCAGGCCAATGTGGCCCTGCAGGCAGCCGCCGAGCGGGCCGCTGCTGCCGGCCGCGAACGCGCAGGTGACGAACGGGTTGCTGCTGGCGAGGAGCTGGAAAAGATCCGGAAGTTGCTGGTGGTGGCGGAAAAGGAGCGCGTGGCCTGGGCGCGCCTGCATGCGCAGCATCATGTCAGCGACATCGAATATGCGACCCACGAGCGGCAGTGGTTGGCGCTCGAAAAAGACCGCGATGCCCAGCAGGCGCGGGTACAGGCGCTCACGGCGGCCGTCCGCCGGGCCGACGAGGAGTTGCTGGCGCTGCGCGCCGGTCATCGCGCCAGGCTCGCCGAGGAGCGGGCGATGCTGGAAGCGGAAATCTCCCGGCTGGAACAGGCGCTGGTCGGCCGGCAACACCGGCAGGAGGCACTGGTGTTGCGCGCGCCGCGCCACGGGGTCGTGCAGGCGCTGCACGCACACACACCGGGCACTGTGGTGGCGCCCGGTGCCGTGCTGCTGACCTTGGTGCCGGAAGACGACGCACTGCAGGCCGATGTCTACGTGCGCAACAGTGATGTGGCGCGGCTGCGTCCCGGCCTGCCGGTGCAGGTCAAGGTGCATGCGTTCCCGTTCCAGCGCCACGGCATGCTCGACGGCGTGCTCGAAGCGATCAGTCCGGATGCGCTGGCGACGCAGGACGGCGAGACGTCCGGCGATGCGGCGCAGGGTCGGTACCGTGCGCGTGTGCGGATTGCACCGGGAGCGTCGACGCGCATCGACGTTGCGACGCTGGCCGCCGGGATGTGGGTCAGCGCGGAAATCAAGGCCGGCTCGCGCCGCCCGCTGGACTACCTGCTCGACCCGGTACGCCGCGTCCTGTCGACCGCAGGCCGGGAGCCGTGAAAATGCGAAGTCTGCGATGTTCCCCCTCTCCCCCGCGCTGCGGGGGAGAGGGCCGGGGAGAGGGGGCGTCCCGCTCAAAAGGAGTCCGACATGACGTTGTTCAATGACTTGCGCGAACTGTTCCAGGTCGCGATCTGGCTGCTGTGTGGCGGCAGTTGCGGTTTCGGAAC